>DATMZF010000024.1:0-130194 GCA_035560555.1 Rectinemataceae bacterium | reverse complement strand
ATTGTTAGTACAATGATTCAGTTTTTTATTGACAGCGAACGAAAGCATATTATAATTGAGTTGTATTACAACAGGGGATTCGTTTTCCGGGAGTCATATGTCGGTTTACACGGAACAGTATTACCAAAAAATCGTTTCAATGTATAAAACGATCGTAGCCGACCCATCCGGGACAATTGGGAAAGCGGCCGAATTGATGGGATCGACCATCATGGAGGATAAGCTGGTCCATGTGATCGGCACTGGCGGCCATTCGAACCTCGGGGCAGAAGAGATGTTCTGGCGAGCTGGCGGTCTCGTCCCGATAAACGCGATTCTTGATCCGGGAACGGCGCTCCTCCATGGAGCTTTGCGCTCCAATCATGTGGAACGGTCGAGCGGGTACGCTAAAACGGTCATGGACGCCTACGGGATAGAAGACGGCGTGGTCATTATCGTGAACGCGTATGGCATAAACAGCATGACGATTGAGGTGGCCATCGAGGCCAAGAAGCGGGGGGTGAAGACCATTGGAGTGACATCACCGGCTTTTGGCCAGAATGTGCCGAAGGACCACCCCGCTCGTCACACCAGCGGCAAGAACCTCCATGAGATCGTCGATGTATTCGTGAATACCTGCATGCCCTATGGAGACGCGGTTGTCGATTTCGATGGGCTGGACCAGAAGGTGGCGCCCAGCTCAACCCTGGCGAATTGCTTCACCGTGAATCTTCTTGTGGTCGAGACGGTGCGATATCTGCTCGATCGCGGTTTCCCGCCTCCACTCTGGCAGAGCGCCAACATTCCGGGCGGAGAGCAGGCGAACGCCAAATATCAAGATAAGTACGTCGGAAGGATCAAGCATCTGTTTTAGAAGCGGCGACGCTCGCGCCGCGCTCTTGCGTTTGGAATCTTGTTGAGTAATTCAACAAAAAATAGATAGAGGGGGAAAGAGATGAAAAGAGCATTTTCCATCCTGATGATCATGCTGCTCGCCGGTAGCGTCGTCTTCGCGGCAGACAAGCCGATCAAGCTTTCGTTGTGGTCCGGGTATCCCGAAATGGAGCCGCTTTTTAAGCACGCGGCGGAAGGGTATCAGAAGCTTCATCCGAACGTCAGCTTCGATATTTTGACGCATCCTCTTCGCGAGTATGAACAGAAACTTTCTGCCACAATTCCTTCCAATACGGCGGCCGATGTCCTGGATGTATCGGGATACGCGCTCCAGAAGTTCGTCGAAGCCGGGTTCATTCCCAAGACTCCCGCCAACCTCGTGGGCTATATCAACAAAGCCGGACGCTACACTCCTTTCACCAAAGAGAGCATCACCTACAAAAAAACGCTGTATGGCGTTCCCTTTTTCCAGGGCAAGACGGCGCTTTTCTGGAACGTGGACATGTTCAAGGCCGCCGGTCTCACGAGGGCCCCAAAGACTTACGAGGAAATGTACGAGTACGCCAAAAAACTCGCCGTGTACGACAAAAGCGGCAACCTCGTCCGCAGCGGCCACAGCCTGAGGCTTTCGGGCCAAGGTTCCGGTCTCGCCGAGAAATTCTGGTTCGTGCTGTTCCCGATGGGCGGAAGCATTTTGGAACCCGGAAAGGAAGAGGGGAAATACCACGCCGGCTACAACAATGAGGGTGGCAGAAAGGCTCTTAAATATTACCTGGACGCCATCTACACCGATAAATGGGATTCTCTGAAAATCAAACACGACGCGGAAGCCTTTGAGCTCGAGCAGACGGCCATGTTCCTCCGCGAGTCATGGGTCATCGGCGATATCGCCGCGAAAGCGCCCAAGCTCAACTACGCCACGGCGCCAGTGCCGACCGATGTCCGCGGTGGAAGGATCACCAATCTTCAGAACCTCTATGTGAGCAAATCGTGCAAGAATCCGGATGTCGCCTGGGACTTCATCGAATTCCTCGTCAACGACGAGAACCAGCAGTGGATGCTCGACAATGTGGGCTGGCTGCCTTCCCGCCAGGATGTGGATTTCTCCGCCATTCTGGCTAAAAAACCCCAGCTCAAGGGATTCGTGGAGATGCCGGCAGGATATCAGGAATATGGCTATATTCCCATCGCCGCCTTCGATGAGCTTTTAACGAAGCTCGCGGAAAGACTCGCGATGTCGTATTTGAATGAAGGTCTCGCGGGCAACGACGCGGCTATCGCGAAAGTCATCGCGGACGCGGCCGAGGAAACCAACACCATTCTCAAGAAGGCGAAACTCTTCAGCGAGTGATCGAACTACCGACACAGAGCGTATAATGGATGTCTTCGGAGGGATTCCCTCCGAAGACATTTCGCATAGGTTGAACGACTATACCAGAAACGCGGTGCAGCACGATGAAAATAAACCCATGGATACGAAAATGAACCAGCTAGGAAAGCTTCGCCAGATCGACAAGACCAAGAGACAGAGATATATCTTCGTCTATGGAGCACTGATACCGATCATCGCCTTGTACGCCATTCTGAGAATCGTGCCTATCGCCCAGAATGTGCTCTATAGCTTCTTTGGCTCCTCGATAGGGAACCCGATGGCGGAGTTTGTCGGCTTCTCCAACTACAAAGAGCTTTTTGCCGACAACCTCTTCGCCGTCTCCATCAAAAACACGACAATTTTCGCCGTTTTCGTGACCTTTTTCGGCGTCGTCATAGCGCTTCTCGTGGCTCTTCTTCTCGCCACGCCCAGCAAGATGAGCATTCTCTACGAAACCGCGTTCTTCCTTCCTGTAATCACGCCCATGGTACCCGTGGCCGTCGTCTGGAAATGGATCTACGACCCTACCTACGGCTTGCTGAACTACCTGCTGTCCTGGTTCGGCGTGCAACCTGTAGGGTGGCTCATATACCCTCAGACGGCGCTGATCGCGATCATCATTATGAGCGTCTGGAAGATAATCGGGTACAACATGATCATTTTCCTGGTCGGCATCCGGGACATTCCCGAAACCTACATCGAGGCGGCGATGATAGACGGCGCCTCAAGGGCACAGATATTCAGAAAGATAATACTTCCCCTGTTGCGGCCCATCATCCTTCTCGTCACCGTCATCACGACGATCAACTCATACAATGTTTTCACCCAGGTCTACATCATGACCTCGGGCGCCCAGGGCGCGCCGGGCGGAGCCGTGCGGACGCTGGTTTTCGACATCTACGAAAACGCCTTCCGCTATTTCAAGACGGGGTATGCCGCGGCGGAAGCCGTGATGCTTCTCCTCATCATTCTCGTACTCACTTTCCTCCAGTTCGGCGTTGGCGGGAAGGAACCCAAGAATAGAAGGCGGGCGGCATAATGAAACTGAAAAGACTTTCATACATTTCTATATTGAAGCATCTCGCGCTCATCGGTGGCACCGCCATAATGGTTCTTCCATTCATATGGATGCTCTCGACATCCTTCAAGCCGGCATCGGAAGTCCTGAGCTGGCCGCCTAAGTTCATCCCCCACACCTGGACGCTCGACAACTACGCGACGGTGTTCAAGACCGCTCCATTCGTCCGCTTTTTCGCCAACAGCGTCGCTCTGTCGGTCTTCTCCACCATCTGCGTTCTCCTGACATCGACGCTGGCGGGCTACGTATTCGGCAAATTCGAATTTCCGCTGAAGAACTTTCTTTTCATGATGATACTCGCCACGGCCATGGTTCCCTTCGAGACCTACATGATCCCTCTGTATCTGCGGATGGTGCAGTTCGGCTGGGTCAACAAGTTCATGGGCCTGGTGGCGCCCTATCTCGTCATGAGCTACGGCATTTTCTTCATGCGCCAGAACGTCCATACCACGATACCCGACGAGCTGATCGACGCGGCGCGGATAGACGGACTGTCGGAGTTCGGCATTTATAGGCGGATCGTGCTGCCCCTGCTGTCGGGTTCGGCCAACGCGCTCGCGATCTTTTCCTTCATGCAGACATGGGCAGCCTTCATTTGGCCACTGATCATAACCAGCAGCAGGGAACTGTGGACGATGGAACTGGGCCTGGGCATGTTCCAGTACCGATTTACCGTGGATCTCGGACCGATCAACGCTGGCTCCGTGCTCTCCATCCTTCCCGTGATGATCGTTTTCATGATATTGCGCAAGCATATCGTGAAGGGAATAACGCTGACGGGGATGAAAGCCTAACTACATAGGGGCGAAACTTGAATAAGCTCGACGCATCGATAGCGCTGCCCGAGGAGCTTCGGCAGAAGATGGAATTGGCGGGACTGCTGCCCCTGATCAGGGGTATTCCCCTACCGACGATGGAAGCGGTGGTAAAGCGCTACAGGGAAAACGTGGAAGCTCCGGGATGGATCGACATGAAATTCGATCCGATGGATGGGACTGAGCGGGACGCTTCCAGGGATTTTTACAGAAAGGACAGAGTTTACGGCTGGATTCAGGGCAGGGGGCTGGAATCGCTCGCGGCCCATTTGCGCTGGATCGAGACGATGCCGGGATATAAGGTGTTGGACAGGGATGGACTCGCCGCGACGGCCGAGTCGCTGTATCGGAAGCTCATGGATGCTTGTTTCCCCTTGTCGGGCATCAAGGCTTATTTCGTCATGGACCCGGCGGGGAATTCCTTGGGCCGGGATTTCGAGGAGGGACAGACTACCCTGACCCAGCTTTTCGTGCTGCGAGGGCTCATGGCTTACGCGAGGTACATGGGGTATTCGGCCGACCTGGAAAGGATCATGCCTGCGCTCAGGCGCGCGGTGGACGCCTCGATACGCGGAGACTGCTTCGACGATCAGATAGAGTTCGGCGCGAATGGCGGGGAGAATTTTTCAACGACGAGAAAGGGCTACGAAGGGCAGATGATCTCCATAGGCGCCTGCGAGTCTCTTTTTGCCCAGACCGGGGCGGACGAGGACCTGTCCAGAGGCGTCGAGGCCATATGTTCCGCTCTATCCAGACATATCCGCAAAGAATCGTTGCTCGAGCCGCTCATGATCGACGCTTTCGACGCTGAAGGTTTTCCCCTGCGCGACCGTGGGCATTTGACGACAAACCCCGGCCACACGATAGAGTTTGTCGGGTTGGCGCTGCAGTTCTTCCGGCACGCGGCCGAAGGAGCGGGAAGGCCGGAGCTGATGGCCGGATGGAGCGCGACGATCGAAACGCTCCGCTCCCTCGCGATCCGATACAATAAAGTAGCGCGAGCGCCACATGGCGGGATTGTCAGAAGCGTCGACGCGGAGACGGGCGAAGTACTCAGCGGGAACTGTCCCTGGTGGTCGAGCTTCGAGGCGGCGAGAACCTTCGCAGAGCTGTATCTCGTGGCCGGCGATGAGGGGAAGAGGCGCTACTGCGTCGACCAGATAAAATCCTACATAGACTGCATCGAAGAAGTGTACAGAAAGCCATCGTCCATCGGCATTCCGGTGCAGACCGTTTCATTCTCCGGGGAAGTGTTGCCGATAATACCCGCGACGCCCGACATAGATGCCGGATATCATACGGGGATGCCTCTTCTCGACGTCTACGAGATAGTCGGGAGTATCGGAACCATGCTCTGCGGCTCCGCCGACGCGACGATTCCGGCGCGGCTGGGCGTCCCGCTGCAAGGTCATATCGCGAGGACGGAGCCGGCCGACCGGGAGATGGACCCCTTGCACGCGCGATGCTGCTGGTTCGCTTCGGCCCATACGCAGGCGCTGATGCTTTCGGCCGATGTCCTTGAATTCTCGCCGGAATGGTCGGAGGTTTTTTACGATGAAATCGCGGCCGGCTATGGGATACCGAGGGAGAACATTTTCCTGTTGGCCATACACACGCACACCGCTCCTTGCGTCATCGACTTGGGAATGCTCGCGGGCGACAGGGTCTTCCTGGAATCGCTTAGAGGCACGATTCATGAGGTCATAGGGACGGCGCGCTCCACGATGGCGCCGGTGGTCGGACTGTCGGGTTTTTCCACGATAGACGGCCTCGGCATAAATAGAAGATTCCGCGACCCCGAGACGGGAAAAGTGAGCATGAGGCCCGATTTTGCGGGCGAAAACGACAAGGAACTCATTGGGCTTTTCCTTTTCAACGCGGAGGGAAGGCTCAAGGATGTTATCGTCAACATGGCGGTGCATCCCACGACGTTGAGCGTCGCCCTTCACGAGATTTCCGCGGACTATCCGGGAAGAGCGACGGCGAGGATCAGGGGAATTTTTGGCGAGGATGTGGTGGTGGTGCCGATTCAGGGCGCCTGCGGCGATATTCGCCCAATGATTTTGAATGAAGCCGGAACCGAGTTCGCCGAGGGAGAATCCAGCGATATCGATCGCATGGGCGAGAAGATAGCCGAGAGTGCGGCATGTATCTTCGCGGCGCTCGTGGCCGGAGAAAAACGTTGGATCGATGGGAACCCGCTGTCGGTCTCGACGAGGGAAATAGAGCTGCCCCTCGCGCCCGCGCCTTCCTATGAAGAATTGAAAGATTTATCGTCCCGACTGGAGGCGGAAATAAAGAGTCTGGAAACCGCGACGGAAAAGGGCGCGGGCTTTGCCGGAAGCCACGAGAGTCCTCTTCTGACCGCCAGAACCTATCTCGCGTGGGCTCGCGACCTGCTGAGGAACTCTTTTGACACCAAGCGTGTCTATGCGGGCAGGACGGAGGCGCGGGCGCGGTTTTCACTCTGTTCGCTGGGACCTTCGCTCATGTTTTTTTCCCTTCCGGGCGAGGCTTTCTGCCACATCGGAAAAGAACTGAAGCGCTTCGCGGGGCGAGCGACCCTGATAGTATGCGGTTACAGCGGAGGCTCGGTCGGCTATATTCCCACGCGGGAGGCCTTTGCCGAGGGCGGTTACGAGGTTGAATCGGCGTTCCGGTTCTATGGATTCCCGGCGCCGCTTTCCCCCGATACCGAAGATAGTATCTATCGATTATTTAGTTCCATGCAGCAGGAGGTGGGCATATGTCAACATTAGCAGTGGCCGGCGGGAAGCCGGTGATCGCGGAAGAATCCAAGGATCTGTTCCTCTGGCCGATAATCACCGAAGAAGATGAGCGGGCGGTACTCTCCGTGCTCCACGAGCGCAGCATGAGCGGCACCGAGATAACGAAGAAATTCGAGAAGGAAATGGCCGACTGGCTTGGAATGAAGTATGCCCTGGGCTACTGCAATGGCACGGCGGGAATACAGGCCGCGATGTGGGCCTGCGGCGTAGGCGCCGGCGACGAAGTGATTTGTCCCGCCATGACGTATTGGGCGAGCGCCGCGCCGGCGCTGACCTTCGGGGCGGCGGTGAATTTCGCGGACATCGACGAGACGACGCTCTGCATAAACCCCGACGACATCGAGCGCAGGATAGGGCCGCGGACGAAGGCTATCGTCGTCGTGCACTACGCGGCGCATCCCTGCGACATGGACAGAATTCTGCCGATAGCGCGAAAGCATGGGCTGAAGGTGATCGAGGACGCGTCGCACGCGCAAGGCAGTCTCTACAAAGGGCGCAAATGCGGAACCTTGGGCGATGTGTCCATAATGAGTCTGATGACGGCCAAAAGCTTCGCGATCGGCGAAGCCGGCATGGTGTTCACGAACGACAGGGTCATTTACGAACGCTGCATCTCTTTCGGTTTCTATGAAAGGACGGGCGGCGGTTCCGAGTTCTTCAATCCGGACAATCAGCTCACCGACCCCGCGCTGCAAAAGTTCGCGGGCATTCCCTCGGGCGCCTGCAAACAGCGCATGCATCAGATGAGCAGCGCCGTAGGCCGCGTGCAGCTCAAGTACTACGATCAGCGGATCGCCGAGATCAACGAGGCCATGGAATATTTCTGGGATTCGCTGGCCGGCGTCCCGCATCTCGCCGCGCACAGGGTTTCGCGCGCCGACGGTTCCTATATGGGGGGCTGGTATTACCCTCAGGGTCTATTCGATCGCGCGAGCTTCCCCGAAAAAACACTGGGCAAGGTCTGTCACGCGCTACGCGCCGAAGGTGTGAGCGTCTGCTCGACCATCAAGAATGGTCCCCTTCACCTTCATCCATTTTTCAACGATCTGGATATATTCAGGCTGGGCAAACCGACGATGGTGAGCTTCACAGACCGGGACGTGAGGCAGGGCCGCGGTTCCTGTCCGAACGCCGAAAGGGTGGCCGATCGTTCTTTCAGCGTGCCTTGGTTCAAGCATAGCGACCACGCCAAGATCGATCTTTATGTCGAGGCTTTCAGAAAAGTGTTCGCGCAGCTGGATTCAATCGCTCGAACGTAAGCTTTCCGCCGCGGCGCGTGATGTCATGTTCCCTCGAATAGCCTTCCCCAGAAACGAAGCGGGAAGGTCTTTTTGCATATATCCGATTTCTATTGCCTATGATATAGTTGGAAAAGAAGGTAAAAGAAAGAAAAGGAAAACTTCCGAGGGAGCGAGCTAGATGAATTCCATCGAACGCAAGCGGCGAATCATGGAACTTCTTGATGCCAAGGAGTCGATCGAAGTGGTCGAACTTGCCAGACTCTTTTCGATTTCGAAGGTGACCGCCCGGAACGATCTGGATGATTTGGAATCGAAGGGGCTGCTCGTGCGCACTCACGGCGGCGCCATGTTGGCCGAAAAACACGATTTTGTCAGGCTCATACGCAATACGATCAACGAAAACAGCGACAAGAAGAAGAAAATATGCGCTCTGGCCTCGAGGCTCGTGGAGCCAAGTCAGAGCATCATCATCGACAGCGGAAGCACGACCGTGCATCTTGCCCACCATATCGTCGACAGGGCTGTGACGGTCATCACAAACTCGGCCCTGGTCATCCAGGAGCTTATGGGCGCGGAGCAGGTGGAACTCATGATTTCCGGGGGCGTGCTCAGGCGGCCCTCCATGTCTTTCATCGGCGCGCACGCGCGCCACAGTTTCGAGCAGATCCACGCCGACATTCTTTTCCTCGGCGCCGCCGGGGTGTCGCTCGAGCACGGGATCACCTGCACCAATCTCATCGAGGCGGACACGAAGCAGGCGATGATACGCGGGGTCTCGAAGGTTTGCCTTCTCGCCGATTCGACGAAATTCGGCAAGGTGTCGCTGGCGAAAATCTGCGGTTGGGATTCGGTCGATATGCTGATAACCGATGAGATCGACCCCGCCATGCGGGCGGCATTGGAAGCCCAGGGAGTCCAGGTGATGACGGAGTGAGAGAGGGCATGAAAAAGCATCCGGGTGAAAAGCGGAACATAGCGCTGTCCTTGGTCGATATGAACGATGTTCCCGAGGTAGAGGAGTATCTCGCGCGGGTTGGCGACGAGGCGCGGTTTGAGCTTTCTTACACGATGTCGTCGAAATTCCTCGACGAACTTGAGCCGCTCATAGCGGGAAAGGTGCTTTCGATCCATGCCTGCTGTCCTGCGACCGAGTTCTTCCCCAACTTCGCGAGCGCCGATACGCGAGTGATAGCCCGAAGCTTCGAGGACATGTATGCCACGCTGGAGACGGCGCTGCGTTTTGGGGCGACGATCGTCGTGCTCCACTCGGGGTACGCGACGGACTGCGGGATGCCCAGCGCTTACAGGCTTAGGAGCGAACTCCTCGGAAAGGAGGAGTTTCGCGCCGATGTCCGCTACAAGGATGGTTCGATCTGTGGCCCCGATTACAACCGCAAGGAGCCATACCTGCGTTTCTCGGCCAGGACCAGTGAGAACCTGATCGTTCTGGCCGAAAAATACGCCGAGAGCGGGGTCCGCGTGGCGGCGGAAAACCTCAATCCCCGGGTGGGATATCTTTTCCATACGCCCGACGAGATGGTCGCGCTCACGAGGCTCCATCCCAACCTGGGCGTCTGCCTGGACATTGGGCATCTCTACATCTGTTCCTTCGTGTACGGATTCGATTATCTAGAAGGGATCAGGGAGATTGTCTCGACGGGGAAGGTGTTCACCTGCCATCTGCACAGCAATTCTTCGGGGCCGGGGCGTTTCAGGGACGACCATCAAAGCATCGACAGAAACGGATTTCCGATCGGGGCGGTTCTGGACATCCTGGCCGAGTCGGGGGCGAACCTGGTGCTCGAACTTCTGGAGGAGCCGCTCCGCAACGATATTCTGCTGCGGGAACTGATGGCTATGCGCTGAGAAGGGGCAGTCGTGGAGGCGACGGCCGCGAGAGCGGGCGGCATGACAGTCGCCGTGAAACCTGCCGTGACTTTGTTTTTATTTTCCTTTGTTTATTTTTTATTGCCTTGTGGTGGGACCCATGGTACAATTTGGAAACAATGGAGCGGTTCCTGTCTATCGACCGCCGATCCACAAGGAGGCATTCTTTGAAAAAGTTCATCATGGCACTTTTGATCGTCGCATTGGTGTCCGGCGCCGCATTCGCCCAGGCGTCCAAGGAGACGAAGGGACTCATCATATGGAGCGCCGCGGCCGAGGACGAAGCCCAGGTTCTCGTCGCCAAGTTCAACGAGAAATATCCGGAAATTAAGGTAAGCGTGATCAGGGCAGGTTCCGGCGAGCTCCTTACCCGCCTCAACGCAGAACAGCCGAAGCCGCAGGGAGACATCCTCCTCGGCATCGCGAAGGAATCCTTCGACGGCGCCTATGATCTCTTCCGCGCCTACAAATCGGTGAACCACAACTATCTGGGCGCCGACGTGAAAGACGTCGCCGCCGTTCCCAAGTACTATGGATTCTCCATGCCCCTCCAGGCCTTCATCGTCAACACCAAGCTCCTGAAGCCGGCCGATTACCCCCAGTCATGGACCGACCTGGTCAACCCCAAATACAAGGGCGAAATCATCATGGCCAACCCCGCGCTCTCTGGCTCCGCCTACGCCCAGCTCTATATGATGTATAAGCTGTACGGCGACGATTTCGTGAAGAAGCTCGCTAAGGCATGCACCTTCACCTCCAGCTCCACGGTCGGTCCCGAGTCCGTGGCGAGGGGCGAGTACGCCATCACGGCGACCGGCGAAGGCAACGTCGCCAAGTATATCGGCGAGGGAGCCCCCGTCGTCTGCATCTATCCGAAGGACGGAACGGGCGCCCGTTTCGACGCCTCCGGCATCATCGCCAATGGCCCGAATCCGAAAAACGCCGAGCTGTGGATGGACTTCATCACCTCCAAGGATGCCTACAAGCTCATCCTGAGCACGAGGAACCGCCGCGTCGTCGTCACCGACCTGCCCGGTCCCAAGTATCTTCCCGCCCTCGGCGACATCAAGCTCATTCCCTACGACGCGATCGAAGCGGCCAAAATCCGTGATGAGCTCAGCGGCAAATTCTCCGACTGGATGAATTGAACGGTCCGAAATCGCTCCGAATAAGGGGAATCCATGTCGTCCCGCTCGGGCGGCATGGATTCTTCTGACTGGGGAAAAAACGCCAGCATATCGTAAAATCCCATTACCTGTTTACACGACACCACTCCCAAGAGGAAATGTATGAGTCTCGACCTTAATTACCGCGATGTCACCAAGATTTTTGGCGCGAAGGGGAAGAATCCCGTCAAGGCGCTGCGCGAGGTTTCCTTCACGATCCAGCCGGGCGAACTGTTCTGCCTTCTCGGGCCTTCCGGCTGCGGAAAGACGACCTTGCTCAGGAGCACCGCCGGGCTCGAGTCGATCTCAAGCGGGCACATTTTTTACGGCGGGAAGGACATGACCACGATACCGCCCTTCAGGCGGAATATCGGCATGGTGTTCCAAAGTTTCGCGCTCTATCCGCACATGAATATTTTCGAGAACGTCGCCTACGGCCTGCGCGTCCGCAAGACGCCCGAAGCCGAAGTGAAGCGGAAGGTGACCGAGGTGATGGAACTCGTGGGACTGATGGACGAGCTGAAAAGGAATCCGAGCCCTTCCGGCCTCTCGGGCGGACAGCAGCAGCGCGTGGCGATCGCCCGCGCCCTCGTCTACGATCCGGACCTCCTCCTCCTGGACGAGCCGCTCGCCAATCTGGACGCAAAGCTCCGCCGCTACATGCGCGCCGAGATTCGGCGCATCCAGAAAGCCACGCACATCACCACGATTTTCGTGACGCACGACCAGGAAGAGGCGATGGCCGTCGGGGACAGGCTTGCGGTCATGCGCAAGGGCATCGTCGAACAGATCGGCACGTCCGACGAGCTCTACAACAGGCCAAACAGCGCCTTCGTGGCGAATTTCATCGGCAAGATGAACTTCCTCAACGCCAGCTTGACCGCGCGGGAAGGGGGCGCCGCGAGGGCGAGGCTTGTATGCGGCGGCGGCGAGATCGAGATTTCCGAGCCCCGCAACCATTTGCCCGCCGCTGTCGCCATAGGCGCTTCGGTCCTTCTGGGGGCGCGGCCCGAGCAATTGTCCATAAACAAGGCAAGGAGTGAAGGCGCCGTCGACGGCAAGGTGAACATTATCCAGCACCTGGGTCAGTTTGTCCGCTATGAGGTGAGTGTCGACGGCGCGATCTCGGCGCAGTCCTTCGAGGTGGATATGCCCGGCCTGGTGCAGGGGATCGCCGAGGGCGACCATGTTTTCGTGACCATCAAGGATGGGTTGGCTTCGCTCTACCTCCCTGAGGAAGGAAAGAGCGAATGAAAGGGCAAAAACTGGATACAGCGATATCCCTAGGCGAGGCGAAGGGGCTGAAGAAATTTCTTCAGAAGGACCTGACGCCCTACCTGGTCTTCCTCATCCCCATGGCCTTCCTCTGCGTCTTTCTCTTCTGGCCTCTCGTGACCACCTTGCTGCGCGCCTTCATGCGCTCGGGCAACAAGTTCAACCTGAGCGCCTTGGGCTTTTCCGGTTTCGAGAAATTCCTCACCAGCGCCCTCTACCAGAAAAGTCTGCGCAACTCGTTCATCGTGGGCATATCGGTGACGGCGCTCTCGCTGCTCGTCGGCGTGCCGATGGGGTATTTCGTGGCTAGGGTCAAGATCCCCGGCAAGCGTCTCATGCTCTCCCTGGGCATTCTTCCGGTGATAATGCCTTCGTTCATCGGCGCCTTCAGCTGGATCATCCTCCTGGGAAGACAGGGATTCGTGAGACATTACATCAACATCCTGCTCTCGCCGCTGGGCATCGAAATGCCGCCTATCTACGGCATGTTCGGCATGATTTTCTGCATGACATTGACCTACTATCCTTTCGTGTTCCTTCTCAGCCACGGCGCCTTTTCCTCGGCCAACGCTCTCCTGGAGGACGCGGGAATGCTGATGGGGGCGAGCCGCTGGCGCATCCTGAGGACAATCACCTTTCCCCTCGTGCTGCCCAGCATTGGGGCCGCCGCCCTTCTTGTCTTCATCAGGTCCATCGGCAATTTCGGGATACCGGCCATCATCGGCGGCGACCAGTATGTCCTGCCGACGCTCATCTATTTCAGGGTGAACGGTTTTTGGGACCTCAACGGCGCGTCGTCGATCGCGGTAGTGAACGTCCTCATCACGGGTCTCGTGCTTTGGTTCCAGAAATATGTGGTGAGCCGTCATGAGTACGAGACTATTTCCGCCTCGCGCGTGGATATCAAGCAGAATGAGCATCCCCTGGTGCGCGCGCTCGCGGCCCTTTACTGCTTCATCGTCCTTCTGGTGTCCCTGGCGCCGCAGATCGTCATCATCATCATGTCCTTCTTCGAAAAATGGCAGGGGCTCCTCCCCGAGGGCATCACGCTCGCCAACTACAGCAGAATCCCGAAAAATTCGCCGAAGGAGCTGCTGAACTCGCTGTATCTTTCCATCGTCGCGACCTTGCTGACGGCGATCCTGGGAAGCATCGTCGCCTACATCACCGAAAGGCGCAAACCGATGGGAGCGGGCATCCTGGACATGGCCGTCATGGCGCCTTTCATCCTGCCGGGGACGGTCGTCTCGGTGGCCCTGCTTTCGGCGTTCAGCGGCAAAAGCGTCATACCGCTCGGCGGGACCTACACCATCATCATCATCGCCTACATGGTGCGACGGACGCCCTACGTCTACCGCTCCGTGGCGGCCAGCCTGACTCAGCTCAATCCCTCGCTCGAGGAGGCTTCCACGATAGCCGGCGCGCATTGGATCTATACTTTCCGCCGGGTGAGCGTTCCTCTCATTCTTCCCGGCATCATCTCGGGGTCGATTCTCACGTTCTCGACGCTGCTGCAGGAGTTGAGCACGACGATCCTCCTGTACGGGGCGAGGACGAGAACGGTGCCCATACAGATCTACGGCGCGGTGGCCGACGGCAAGCTCGGCGAGGCCAGCGCTTTGTCGGTCATGCTGCTCCTCGTCGTCTTCGCCATCGTCTATATGACGAACAAATCGAAGGACGCGAATCTGTCCTCGGGACTGAAGATGTAGGTCTGAAACGGAGCCGAGTTCGAGGCTTGGCTCCCGACGACGCCTCGAATAACGCCGCTGTTAGCAAACATGGCGATAATGGAAGGGCCAGCCCGACAATGCCGGGCTGGCCCTTTTCTTTTACCGAGTCTCTCTTTTGGAAAGACTTTTCATAATCCCGGGGTCACTTGCCGGCGGCTATTTTCCATTCGGCCTTGATCTTGGCGAGAAGCGCGGGATTGACGATGAGTTCGTAGCCGGCCTTGGCCATGATGTCCGCGGCCTTGACGGCCGATTCCCTGCCTACTGGGGAGAAGGTCGCCGCGACCATATCCCTTGAATGTCCGGCTGTCGGCTCTGTGGAGACGGGGAGCGAGAACATGACACAGGGGATGCGCGAAGAAGCGGTCCCGAAATCGGTCGAGCCGCCCGCGCTGCCGTTGAAATCGGGTTTTGGCATTTCGGCGTAGCCCGCGGCCTTGCTCTCATTCTGGAGGAGGTCCATGAATGAGGAGACGTTTACCACGTTGTCGTACTGTTTGATCGGGGAGATCGTTACGGTGGTTCCTGTCGCCATCGCGGCGCCCTTGGCGACCGCGTAGACTCTCTCGACGACGCTGTCGAGGTAGGGTCGCTGCAGGCCGCGTACATAGAAGCGGGCGGCGGCTTTTTCGGGAACGATGTTGGCCGCCTGGCCGCCGTTGGTCACGATGCCGTGCATGCGGATGTCCTGCCTGACGTGTTCGCGGAGATACTCGACGCCGTTGAACAGCATCATGACGCCGTCCAGGGCGCTTCGGCCGAGTTCGGGACTGGTGGCCGCATGGCTCGCCTTGCCGTCGAAGGTGAAGTCGACGAGGTTGAGCGCCAGGGTATAAGCGCCTACGTTTGCCGTATTGGAACCGGGGTGCATCTGGAGGCCGACGTCAGCCCTCTCGAAGAGCCCCGCGTTGGCCATGGCGATCTTGCCGCTGGTGGTTTCCTCGGCTGGGCAGCCGAAGACGATGACCGTGGCGGGTGTGTCGCCCAGGTTTTTGGAGAGCGCGATCGCGGCGCCCGCGCAGGATGCCGCGATGAGGTTGTGGCCGCAGCCGTGGCCGAGGCCGTCGAGGGCGTCGTATTCGGCCATGAAGGATATGGCGGGGCCGCCGCCAGCGTTCTTGTAGGTGGCGATGAAAGCCGTCTCGAGGCCGGCTACCGGCATTTCGATGACGAAGCCGTTTTCGGCCAGGGTTTTCGTAAGCAGGGCCACCGCTTTGAATTCCTTGTTGCCCGATTCGGGGTTTTCATGGATGAAGTCGGCGATGGAAACTATCTGCGGCTCGATAGCGGCGATGGTGACATCGATTCCTGGCTTGCCCGCGGCGAAGACCGGGTAAACCAAAAGACTTACCAATCCAATCAAGACTAGGAAAGTTCGTTTAAAGCTCATTCTCCAACACTCCCGTCCAGAAGCATGTTTCGTGATCAATACAGACCACCGTGAATTCCATACTAGAACGCTCCAATTTGTAAGTCAAATAAAAACGATCGATGCGGTCCTGAAACAACACCTATAGGCGGGGCTTGCGCCAAGGATCTTATCGCGTAGAATGTGGCCCTGGCGGGGGAGTCGTTGTGAACAAGTACGAAATTGTCTTCATGAATGCCGGCATAGCTGTCGCCGACCTGTTGCGATTTCCAGCCTCAAGGATATTTTGACCATTCTTTGAATGGATGGGGCCGTAGCGGGAGCTTATACTATGGGTGAAGGGCAATACGGGATTTTTCATTATCGGTGAGCCCCTCTGGCGGCGGCGCTTTGGGTTTTTTTTCGATCTTCGGGCCGCGAGGCTGGTCGAAGGGAGGTAAGCGACGTGAACGAAACCGAACTTTTTGAATCGCTCGAGAAGGAGTACAAGGTTGACTTTTCTGGCTGGGACTTCTCGCATATCGAGGAGAGCGAGCGGAATGTATCGACTCCCCTGACCTG
Source organism: Rectinemataceae bacterium (assembly GCA_035560555.1). Classification (GTDB taxonomy): domain Bacteria; phylum Spirochaetota; class Spirochaetia; order Treponematales; family Rectinemataceae; genus UBA11090. The sequence continues at coordinate 114,035 of DATMZF010000024.1, read as the reverse complement.
GAATTATCGGAACGAGATAGCTCCCTACCTGAAGAGCGCCTCGACGCTGTTGGACTTGGGCACTGGAGGAGGGGAATTCCTGGACAGTCTGGACTGTCTGCCGGCGAAGACTTTTGCCACTGAGGGCTATGCGCTCAATCTGCCGATCGCCCGCGCGCGTCTCGCCCACCGAGGGATAGAAGTGAGGTCTATCGAGGAGGATAAGATACCTTTCATTGACGGTTTCTTCGATGTAGTCATCGACCGACATGAATCATACAGAGAGACCGAGGTGGAGCGCGTTCTCGTCCCGGGCGGCTACTTCATCACCCAACAGGTGGGAGGGCTCAACGATGCCGATCTTCTGCTGTGGATGGGCGCGCCGCCGAGCGAGTACGCGTCGTGGAGCCTCGGTTCGGCGATGGCGAGGCTGGAGCGCGCCGGCTTCTCCATCATTCGACGCAAGGAATGCGTGGGCGTGTCGCGCTTTTTCGACGTGGGCGCCCTCGTCTATTATTTGAAGTGCGTGCCGTGGATGGTTCCCGACTTCAGCCTGGAGAAGTACCGCGACGAGATACTGCGCGTCGCGGGCGTCATCGAGGAAGAGGGCTACATCGATTTTATCCGGCACAGGTTTTTGATCGTGGCGGGCTGCTGAAAGACCATATCGCCCAATGGAGGTTTCTAGGCCTCGTGGGAGCCGAAGGGCTATAAGCGGGTTGAGGCTTCGTAGGCGATGAGGGCTTTCTTGCGCTCGATGCCCCATTTATAGCCGCCGATTTCCCCCGAGGATCGCAGGACCCGGTGACAGGGAATGATGAGGCCTATGGGATTCTGGCCGAGAGCTGTCCCCACGGCGCGGGCCGAGCCCGGCGAGCCGATCATCTCGGCGAGCTTGCCGTAGGAGACGAGACGACCTTCGGGGATGGCCAGGAGGGCGCGCCACACTTTGAGCTGGAAATTGCTGCCCTTGAGGTGAAGCCGCAGGACATCGGCGTCGCGATGTCCCGCGGCCGAAAACAGGTGGTCCAAGGCTCGTCGGCCTGTGGCGGGATCCTCGATTAAAACGGCGCCGCGCCAACGCCGCTGGAGAGCGGCGAGAGCGACAAGGCGGGGATCGGCTTCCCGCCGGTCGGTTTCCGCGCTCCCAAGCCCGGAACTGGCGGCATCGAGGAATTCGAGGGCGCAGACTCCGCGGGGGCTCGTCGCGACGAGGCAGTCACCGAAGAGACTGGCCTGTATGGCCCAGCGGATCTCCATGCCTTCCCCGGCGCTTTTGAATTCGCCGGGCGTGACCGCCTCGGCGTTGACGAAGAGATCATGGAGGCGGGAAGGACTGCTCAAGCCCACTTCGAAGGTCGCGTCCAGGATGGTGGCAGATTCGTCCAGGAGCTTTTTAGCGCTTTCCACCGTGAGGTATTGCAGGAAGCGTTTGGGGCTTACGCCCGCCCATCGCGTAAAGAGCCTCTGGAAATGGAAGGGGCTTAGGCCAATGTGGCAGGCGACTTCATCCAGGGAAGGTTGTCCGACGGCGTTCTTTTCGATAAAGCGGATAGCCGCCTCGACGCGCGCGTAATCCGAGCTGTTTTCATCCATGGCTTCAACCTCGCGTGGAGCTTCAGAAGCTCCACGAAGAACAATACGAGGGAACGTGAATTTTTTCCACCCGATTCTTGCGGTGAGCGCATTATGGGAATAGGATTCGACCTGAATCCATGGATACATGGGTTCAGGGGTTCATGGATGCCCGGGGAAAAATCGGCGCCGGTACAGTCCTTTTTTCCTTCTGGAAAAGGAGTTTTGATGTCTTCGAATGCTTCGAACGCCCCGAACGTAAAGGGAACGGCCGCCGCCCGCGCGCTGCCGATCTTGGCCGTGTTGACAGGGGCGCTGCTGGGAGGCTCAAGCGGCCTCTACATAAAGGGCTTGGCCTTTTCAAGCCTGGCCATGAGTTCCCTGCGCATGACGGTTCCTTTCCTTCTTGTGCTTCCCGCGGTGGCCAGGCACGGCCTTCTCCTGGGAAAACCGGGGATGCGGAGGAGGCTATTCCTCGCGAGCGCCCTGAACGCCGGAAGGATGCTGCTCTTCATGTTCGCCTATAAACTTACCGCCATTGGAAACGCCGTAGTTCTCCTCTATCTTTGGCCGGTGTTCGCTCTCGTCATCGATAGTGTGAGGCTCAGACGACCCCTCGGCGCGGCCAAGCTGGGGATCCTTCTTCTCGCCATGGGCGGCGTGGTGGTGATGAATCTCCACAAGGATTTTTCCCTGGTCGGGACCGACCTCGTGGGCAGCCTCTGCATGATCGCCTCGGCGCTCATTTTCGCCGTCACCGCAATAATCTTCAAGCAGGCGCTCAGCGTGATAAGCGAGGCCGATACCCTGTATTTCCAGAACGCTGTGGGCGCGTTTATCTATCTTCCCTTTCTGATCGCGGAAATTCCCCGCGCGCCACTGAGCCATTTGGGACTGGGGGTCGTGTACGGCGTCCTGGTGGGCCTGGTTGGCTTCGGGCTTTTCTTCGTGGGCATGAAGCGGTTGCCGCTCTTTCAGTACAGCGCGCTCTCCTACTGCGAAGTTCCCTGCGGACTCCTCATGGGAATTCTGTTCCTCGGCGAGCGAATGACGATGAATCAGGCGATCGGCATGGCGCTGATAGTGGCCGGGAGCCTGCTCGCGCAGCGCTTGCGCGCGACGTGAAGAGAGCGGCGGCGCCGAAAGCGTACGCATATGAGGCGGGGAGCCGGAGCGCGCCGCCGCGGCAAAGGAGCATGAAATGCAGAAAGTTGGCATCGTGGGAGGCATTGGGCCCGCTTCGACGCTCGATTACTACAGGGAAATCATCGCTGGTTACAGGATGGCGACCGGCGCGCGCGATTATCCGAAAATTGTCATCGACAGCGTGAATATGACCGAGATGCTCTCCTTTATCGACGGCGGCGATTCCGCTGGCCTGATCGATTTCCTGCTTGCCTCGATCGATCGGCTCTCGCGCGCGGGCGCCGATTTCGCGGTCATCGCGTCGAATACGCCGCATTTTGTTTTCGACAGAGTCAGGGAGCGTTCGGTGATTCCGCTCATAAGCATCGTGGAAGCGACACGCGCGCGGGCGGCCTTTCTAGGTCTGAAGAATCTGCTGTTGATAGGCACCGCTTCCACGATGTCGAAGCATTTTTACCAGGACGCTTTCGTGGAGCGAGGCATCAGCTCCTTCGTGCCCAGCGAGGAAGGGCGGATACTGGTGCACGGGATCATTTTCCCTGAACTCGAGGAAGGAATCGTGAGGCCTGAGAAGAAAAGAGAGCTTGTGGCGCTTTGCGAAAGGCTCATCCGCGAGAGTGGCGCCGATGGCATCGTACTCGGCTGCACGGAGCTTCCCCTCATGCTCGGGGCGGGAGATTTCGGCGTGGCGGTACTGGATACGACGCGCATCCATATAAACGCCATCGTCGAGCGGCTGGTGGCGGGGAAGACGGAGGGGCGCGGCGGGATGGAGGAATCCAGAAGCGCGGCGGCGGATTCCTGCATGGGAGAGAGCGATTGAGTTCGGAAGCCCTCTACCGCGAGATCGGCGAAAGAAACCGCGCTCGTCTCGCGGCGAACGAGCCTCGCCTTGACGGACTCGTCATGGATCCTCTCCGCGATTCGAGGCTGGGGCTCAGCCTCATCATTTCCGCAAGGCTGGACGCGGGCGCGTATGGAAGACTGGTCGGAGCGTTGGCACGTATCGAACCGGGCCATTATTATTATCCTCTCCGCGATCTGCACACGACGGTATTCGATTTCGTCAGCGCGAGGGAAGACTTTGTTTCTGATCCAACCCGCGAGTCAGATTTTCTCGAAATGGCGAGGGAGGCCTGTTCGGCCGTCGGGAATTTCGAGCTTCGTTTCAGGGGAGTCGTTTTCAGCGCGGAGGCGGGGCTGATCGGCGGCTACGACGACGACGCGTTGGTCGATATTCGTCAACGTATACGTGAAGCCATGACGAGAGCGGGCATAATGAACGATGAGCGATACCGATCGCGATCGGCTCACTGCACGTTCATGCGTTTCACGGAGAAATTCCGTTCGGCGCGGCGATTTCTCGAGCTGGCAGAAGCCTGGGAGGGGAGCGACTTTGGGGCTCAGACCGTCCATTCCGCTTGCCTCGTTGAGCACGATTGGTACAACAGGAAGAGTTCGGTGCGCGGTATCGGAACCTGTGAATTCTTCGCCGGCGCCGCCGGTATCGGGTAAGGCTCCCATGAAGCGAAGCGTTTCGGGATTCGCGAAGCCGCTCGGTGGGCCGCGCGGACGAGGCGGAAGGGCGTTTTTGGCTTTTCTGTGCATCGCCTTGGCGGGGCGTGGCGTCGTCTTCGCCTTCGCCTTCGATCCTGACTCGATTTCCTGGAGGTCTATCGGAAGGGACCAGGAATTCACTGGCGGGGCGGTATCCTGCATAATCCAGGACAAGCTCGGTCTTGTCTGGATTGGGACGGCGGGAGGGCTTTACCGCTACGACGGGCATGGCTTCAAGGTCTTCAAGCCCGATCAGGGGACCAACTCGCTCGCTTCTTCCTCGATAAGCGCCGTGCTCGAGGACAGACAGGGCAATTTCTGGGTAGGATCGGACGGAGGCGGACTGGTGCGATACGATGCTCTTTCGGGCCGGTCCGAGAAAATCCGCCTGGCGGGGGATGAGCGTGAAAAAGGAATGGCTTCGAGGATTTCCTCGCTCGCGATGGATGCTTCGGGGCGAGTCTTCGCTGGGAGCGTCGACGGGACGGTCAGACTCATCGACCCTGAGGGCGGGGTATCCAGGCCCTTCGTTCACCCTGGGGAGAATAGGGAACCGGTCACGTCGATGCTCGTCGACTCGAAGGATAGGATCTGGGTCGGGACCGCCGGCGCCGGCCTGTATTCCTTCGATCTTGAGGGGAGACCTGAAGCCAGTTTCAGGCATGATGGCAATGAGACCGGCAGCATTGCATCGGACAGCGTGAGCGCTATCATCGAAGATTCGCTGGGATTTATTTGGATAGGCTTTTCGGATGGGGGCATCGATCTATTCGGTGAGGGGCCTTTCCGACACGGAAGAAGGGAAGGAGGGGCCAAGGGGCGACTCCCCGCCGTATTCACCTTGGCGGAGGATATAAAGGGTCAGATTTGGGCGGGATTTCGCGAGGGCGGGGTGGGAATACTGGATCCCTCCAGCATGGAGACCTCGATCGCTCCCTTTGACGATGGGGCTGAAGTGCGCGTTTTGATGCGCGACCGCAGGGGCCTGATGTGGGCGGGGCTGGGACAGGGCGGCCTTCTCACCGGCGATTTCCGCTCGATGGCATTTTCGCGTTTTTCCAGCGATCGGAGCGGCAGAGCCTTGGGACCGATTCATGCCATCGCCGAATTTCCTCCGGGCGGCATGATTTTGGCGGCGCAAGGCGCGGGGCTACTTTCCTTCGATCCGGCTTCCGCTTCCTTCACCGCGATGAAGTCAAGGACACCGGATTTCGACTTTGGGAAAGTGCGGACGGCGCTTGCCGCCAGCGATGGTTCCCTGTGGCTTGGCAGCTCGGATTCCGGACTCCTTCGCCGCTTCCCTGATGGATCCGTTGAACGATACGCTTATAGTGAGGGGCGGACTGAGAGTCTGGCTTCTTCTTCCATCGCCTGTCTTCTCGAGACCGGTGATGGAAGGCTCTGGGTTGGAACGGGTGCGGGTGGCCTCGACCTTCTGGATCCGGCAAGCGGAAGAGCGCTTCACTGGGGTGGGGGCGAAGAATCATCCAGGCTGCTTCCCGCTTCCATCATCAACTGCCTGGCGCGTGATTCGATGGGGAGGGTCTGGGCCGGCTCAGCCGACGCGGGTCTCTTCGTCCTCGACCCCGGGGCTTCGCGCTTCCGTTCCGTGGGGCAGGAGGAGCGACAGAGCGGGGGAATCGGTGACTTGAGGATTGAGAGTATCCTCGAAGATTCGCATGGGACGCTCTGGGTGGGGACTGGCGGCGGCGGGCTCGTCGGGCTCGATCCTGATACAGGCGCGGTCCGGCGGCGGGGCGCGGCGATAGGGCTTTTCGCCGATACCGTCTATGCCATGGCGGAAGATAAGGCCGGGACACTGTGGATTCTCAGCTCCGTCGGACTGTTCAGCCTGGATCCTGTGCGGAACGATGTGTTTCTGTTCGGCAAGGAAGACGGACTGAGCGGGGGTGGGCTCGAAGCGGGAGCGGTGGCGATCTCGGAAAATGGGGACTTGTGGGTCGGCAGCGGGGAAGGAATGACGCGCTTCAATCCGACGCGCATCGCCCGGTACGCGCCCACTCCCGATGTGGTGATTTCCGACATCGAATTGTTCGGGGAGGGTTCCTCCGTCACCCGCTCCCCGAATGGTTCCGAGATCACCCTGAATCATGACAATATGGGCCTCGGCTTTTCCATCGCGGCCATCGATTACGCGGCGCCCGGCCGAAACCGATATGCCATGCGCCTCGAAGGCCGTCAGCCCGCCTGGACGCCAATGGGTAACGTGAACACCGGCTACATCGCCCCGCTCGCGCCCGGGCGATACATGCTCAGGGTGCGGGCGGCCAACGGCAACGGCGTCTGGAACGATTACGGCGCCTCCCTCTCGATTCTCGTGCGTTCTCCCTGGTGGGGTACCTGGTGGTTCCGCACCCTCATTTTAGGTTCAGCCGCGGTGGTCCTCGCGGCCGCGATAGCGCTGCGGCTCCGCAGTCTGCACCTTCGCAACGCTCTCCTCGTGAAATTCGCCCGGCATATCGAGGAAGCGAGGGAGGAAGAACGGACCATAGCCGCCCGCGACGTTCATGATGAAATAGGGCAGCACTTGATGGTACTCAATTTCAAAGCCTATTGGCTGGCTTCCCATGCCGAGGCGGGCGCCGAGGAACGCCTGCCCGTCATCAAGGAAATGCAGGGCGCCATTCTCGATGCCATGGCCTCGGTAAAGGCAGTGGCGACCCGCCTGCGGCCTCTCACCGCCGATACCCTCGATTTTCCCGACGCGCTACGCTGGTATGTGAGAAGTTTCGGAAGGATGAGCGGCATCAAGACGAGTCTGGAGATAGACGAAGGCTGGAAAGATCTGCCACCCGAAGCCGCGAAGGCCTTCTTTCGATTGCTCCAGGAAATGTTGAGCAACGTGGCCAGGCACTCGCGCGCCAATAGCGTATCGGTATGTTTTTCGGCCGGCGAGGAGTGGTTCAGTCTCGAGGTGAGGGACAATGGCGTGGGAATCGACGCGGAAAAGGTGGACGCGCAGGATTCTTTCGGCATAATAGGAATGAGGGAAGGCTGCGCCGCGCTCGGAGGCGCGATAGCCATAGAGGGAGCGCCCGGCCATGGCTGCGCCGTCGCCGCGCGTCTGCCCAGAACCAGGAAGACAGTGGAAAAGAAGTGGGGTAAACGAAGGTGTTGAGTATTCTGATCGCCGACGACCATTTTCTCGTGCGCGCGGGATTGCGCCAGCTGCTGGAGGAGAATCTCCCCATCACGCGCCTCGACGAAGCCGAGGATGGCCTGGCCGCCCTGGAACTCGCTCGCGGCAGGCATTACGATCTCGTCATCCTCGATTTTTCCATGCCTGGCAGGGATGGTCTCGACCTCATCCGCGACTTTAAGGACATCGATCCCAGCACCCACATCCTCATACTGACGATATTGCCGGAAGAGCAATACGCGCTCCGCGCCTTCAGGCTGGGAGCCTCCGGCTGCGCCAACAAGGCCATAGATCCCGGTGAGCTCGTGGAGGCGGTGAAGACCGTCGTGGCGGGGCATCGCTACCTCAATCCCAAGGTCAGCGAGCTGCTCCTCGAGGACGTCGCCAAGGGAAGCGAAGAGCCCCATAAAAGGCTATCGGACAGGGAATACCAGATTTTTAGCTTGCTGGCGGCCGGCAGGAGCGTGAGCGAAATCGCCGAGGTTCTGTCCCTCAGCGTGAAGACCGTGAGCACGTACCGGAGCCGCCTCCTCGAAAAGATGAGCTTGGAGAACAACGCGCAACTCCTGAGCTACGCGTACCATCATGGTCTGGCCGGTTTCGACAGCGGGAAACGGGGCGGCGCGTAGGACCCTGTCCTACAAAATATTTTGACATGCTCCTACATACTGCCGCGCCAACCTACCCTACAGTTCGGGATATCATAGGCGAAGACCATTCTGGTCCGCCGACGTTCAGGAGGATCGAAATGAAAGGAAAAGTCGCATCGAAGCGGCGTTGCATCGTCTTGCTGGCGGCGCTCACGATGTTCGTCGGCGCGGTCGGCGCGCAATCGGCGCTGAAGATCGGCATCGCCACGGAGCCAGCATCCCTGGATCCGCAGTATTCCACGACGGGCGCGACGCAGCAGGCTTCCCAGCAGATATTCGAGACGATCGTGGGACGCGACAAAAACCTGCAGATGGCCCCGAGCCTGGCTCTTTCGTGGAAGGAAGTGGACCCACTCACCTGGGAACTCAAGCTCCGCCAGGGAGTGAAATTCCACGATGGCAAGGATTTCGGCGCCGACGATATCGTGTTCAGCATCAAGCGCATTCCCCGCGTGCCCGATTCCCCCTCCAGCTACAAGCGAAACGTGGCGGCGATCAAGGATGTGGTGGCCGTGAACAACTACACTGTCCATATCCTCCTCAAGACCCCTCAGCCCCAGCTTCCCCTGGACCTTACCTTCGTCTATGTCCTTCCCTCCACGACACCCGTCGACGCGAGCATCGATGACTTTAACAAAGGTAAATACGTCGTGGGAACGGGACCTTTCAAGTTCGCGGAATGGGTCAGGGGCGACAGGCTCGTGCTCGAGAAAAACCCGAACTATTGGGGCAGGAAATCCTCGTACGACCGCGTCATTTTCCGCCCGATAACCAACGATCCCTCGCGCGTCGCGGCCCTGCTCGCCGGCGATGTCGATATCATCGATCAGGTTTCGCCGGTGGATCAGGACAGACTGAGAAAAGACGCCCGCGTGAGCCTCCTTTCGAAGCCCGCAGCCACCGTCATGTACATCCATATGGATTCCAACAGGGATAAATCTCCCTTTGTGGCGGGCAAGGACGGCAAGCCGCTCGACAAGAACCCCCTCAAGGACTCGAAAGTGCGGGAGGCGCTCTCCCTCGCCATCAACCGCGAAGCCCTCGTCGAGCGCGTCCTCAATGGCGCCGCGGTGGTAGCCGGTCAGTTCGTTCCCGAGGGCATGATAGGCTACGCGCCCGACATCCTTCCGGATCCCTACGATGTCGAGAAGGCTAAAAAACTTCTTGCCGAAGCGGGCTATCCCAATGGCTTCTCCCTCACCCTCCATTCGCCCAACGACAGGTACCTGAACGATGAGCAAGTGGCGCAGACCATCGGCCAATTCTTCGCCAGGATCGGGATCGACATCAAAGTGCAGGCGCTTCCCTACAGCGTTTTCGGCACGGCGGCCACCAAGCTGGAATACAGCATCTTTCTGATGGGATTCGGCAACACGACGGGCGACGCGGCGCGTGGCATGACGGCCGTCCTCGCCACCTTCGACGCGGCTTCGGGCTTGGGCGCCAACAATCGCGGCCGCTATTCCAACCTCGAATTCGATCGGAATATCAAGGCCGCCGCCGCCACCAACGACGACGCCAAGCGCGAAGGCTTCCTTCAGGAAGCGGCGCGCATCGCCTTCATCAAAGATCACGCGATCCTTCCCCTCTATTACCAGACGACCACCTGGGCGGTTCGCAAGGGCATAACCTACGAGCCGAGAATGGACGAGTACACGCTCGCCAACTATGTCGCTCCGATAAAATAACCTCAAGTCCGTTCAGGCGGCAGGATGCCCCGTGGCGTCCTGCCGCCTGTCGCGGAAAGGAATAAGCTGCCGTGGCCGTTTTCATAATCAGGAGACTCCTTCAGAGCATTCTCCTCGTCTTAGCGATGTCGCTGCTGGTCTTTCTCGGCGTCTATGCCATAGGAAACCCAGCCGACATCCTCATTTCCCCGGAGGCGACCGAAGCCGAGCGCATCGAGGTCATACATTCATTCGGCCTCGACAAACCGCTTTACGTTCAATACGGAAAGTTTTTGGTCAACGCCCTGCATGGAGACCTGGGCCGATCTTTCAAGTTCAGCGAACCCGCGCTCAAGCTGATTTCGGAAAGGGTTCCCGCGACCCTGGAACTTTCCTTCGCGGCTCTTCTTCTTACAATAATGGTCGGCGTGCCGCTCGGGCTCTATTCCGGCTTCAAGCCGAACGCCCTGTCGAGCAAGCTCATCATGGGATTTTCGGCATTCGGCTTCTCGGTGCCGGCCTTCTGGCTCGGACTCATGATGGTGCTGGTTTTCGCGGTATTCCTCGGATGGCTCCCCGCGTCGGGGCGAGGAGAGACCGTGAGTTTCCTGGGCGTCCAGGTTAGTTTTCTCACCTGGGACGGCCTCAAGCATATGATATTGCCCGCGTTCAACCTCGCCTGCTTCAAGCTTTCCCTCATTATCAGGCTCACGCGCGCCGGAACGCAGGAAGTCATCCGCAGCGACTACGTGAAATACGCCAAGGCGAAGGGGCTCAAGCCGGCCAGAATTATCTTCGTCCACGTGCTCAAGAATACCCTCATTCCCATAACCACGGTGCTGGGGCTTGAATTCGGAAGGACCATAGCCTTCGCGACGGTCACCGAGACCATCTTCGCCTGGCCGGGAATGGGCAAGCTGATCATCGACAGCATTTCCATCCTCGACAGGCCGGTAATCGTGGCGTACCTTATGATGATCGTGGTGATGTTCATCATCATCAACCTTATCGTAGACATAATCTATTCGGCGCTCGATCCCAGAGTCCGTCTGGAGGAGCGCCGATGAAAAAGACTGGCAAGGCTTCTTCGCCGGTACCTTTCAGGGACCGGCCCTTCGGCAAGGCGATAGCCGAATACTGCGAGAGCAGCTCGGCCGTGATCGCTTTCTTCGTCGTCCTGGTATTCGTCCTCGCGGCGCTCTTCGCGAGTCTCATTTCCCCCCAGAATCCCTACGACCTCGCGACGCTCGATCTCCTGGACGGCACACTGCCGCCGCTTTCGAAAAGCTTTTCGGGTTCCACCTATCTGCTCGGCACGGACGAGCAGGGCAGGGACATGCTCTCCGCCATTCTCTATGGCTTGCGGATAAGCCTTTCGGTGGGCGTCATCAGCACGATCATCGCCTTCGTCTTCGGCACTTCGCTGGGGCTCATCGCGGCCTATAAAGGCGGCCGTTTCGAAACCCTGCTGATGCGCGTGGTCGACCTCCAGCTGAGCTTTCCCGCCCTGCTCATCGCCCTCGTGCTTCTCGTCGTGCTCGGACAGGGCGTGGACAAGATCACGCTCGCCCTCGTGATCGTGCACTGGGCCTATTTCGCCCGCGCCGCGCGCGGAAGCGCGATGGCCGAGCGCAACCGAGAGTACATCGAGGCGGCGCGGGCGCTGCGCCTCGGCGACCTGCGCATCATATTCCGCCACCTCATGCCCAACGTCATGCCCTCGATCATCGTCATCGCGACGACGATGGTGGCCAGGGCCATCTCCACGGAAGCGACCCTGAGCTTCCTCGGCATAGGCCTCCCCATAACGGAACCCTCGCTCGGACTTCTCATCTCCAATGGGTTCCGCTACCTCCTTTCCGGCAAATACTGGATAAGCTTCTACCCCGGCATAGCCCTTGTCGTGGTGATCGTCGCGCTCAACATGATGGGCGACCGCCTTCGCGACGTACTCAATCCGAGGTTGAAACGATGAACGATACGATGACGCTCGAAGTGGAAGGCCTCAAGACCCACTTCTTCACCAAGGCCGGGATCGTGAAGGCGGTGGACGATGTCTCGTTCTCGCTGCGTCCCGGCGAAATAATGGGCCTCGTGGGCGAATCCGGATCGGGCAAGAGCGTGACCGGCTTCTCCATCCTCGGCCTCGTGGACAGTCCCGGGAAAGTAGTGGACGGACGCATCGCCTTCAAGGGCGAGGATCTGGGCACTTGCGCGGAAGAGCGAAGGCGGGAGCTGCGCGGCTCGGCGATCGCCGCGATATTCCAGGACCCGCTTATGACCCTCAATCCCGTCCTGCGCATAGAGACGCAGATGGTGGAAGCCGTGCTGGCCCACAACAAAGTGGACAGGGCGGAAGCGAGGCGTCGCAGCGTCGAGGCGCTCGAGAAAGTAGGCATTCCCGCGGCGGCGGAAAGGCTAGCGGCCTATCCCCACCAGTTTTCTGGCGGCATGCGCCAGCGCGTCTGCATCGCCATCGCCCTCCTGAACCATCCGGCCCTCATCATCGCGGACGAGCCGACCACGGCCCTGGACGTCACGATACAGGCGCAGATCCTCCATGAAATGCGCGGGCTCTGCGTCGATTCGGGCACCTCGCTGATCTGGATCACCCACGACCTCTCCGTGGTCGCGGGGCTCGCCGACAAGATCTGCGTCATGTACGCGGGCAAGATCGTCGAAAGCGGAAGCGTGGACGAAATCCTCGACCACCCAAGGCATCCCTATACCCGCGGCCTCATCCGCTCCGTGCCCTCCCGCGCGCAGAAAGGCAGCGAACTCTACCAGATTCCCGGCATGATGCCATCGCCGCTCTCCCTGGGAGAGGGCTGCGCCTTCCAGGCCCGCTGTCCCCGCGCCGACGGAGAATGCGCCCGGGATCCCGGCGAAACCATCCTGGGCGAGGGACATCTCTGCCGCTGCTTCCATCCGCATCCCGAGGAGGAGCCGGTATGAAAAAGACCACAATTTCCGGAACATCCCCCATCCTCACGGCGGAAAATCTTTCCAGGAGCTTTTCCAAGGGGCTCGACCTCTCGGAGAAGATCGCGCGAAAACTGGGCGTCAAGGTGGACGAGCGGATAGTCCACGCCGTCGACGAGGTGAATTTCACCGTCTCCCGCGGCGAAGTCGTGGGGCTCGTGGGCGAGTCCGGCTGCGGCAAGTCCACCCTCGGCAGGATGGTGGCGGGGCTGATTCCCCCCACTTCGGGCCAGGTGTTTTTTCAGGGCGTCAATCCCGCCATCGCCAAGACGAGGGAAGAGCGGTTGGCCGCCCTCAAGGTGCAGATGATCTTCCAAGACCCCTACGCTTCCCTCAACCCGCGCATGAAGGTGCGGGATATCGTGGGCGAGGCTCCCCTCGTCCACGGCCTCGTGGGCAAGGGGGAACTCAACGACTGGGTGGCTTCGACCCTCCTGCGCTGCGGCCTCGACCCCGTCTACATGGACCGCTATCCCCACCAGTTTTCGGGCGGACAGCGCCAGAGGGTAGGGATAGCCCGCGCCCTCGCCGTGAGGCCCGAATTCATCGTCGCCGACGAGGCCGTGGCCTCCCTCGACGTCTCCATCCAGGCGCAGATCCTCAACCTCTTCATGAAGCTGCGCGAGGAGCTCTCCTTGAGCTACCTTTTCGTGAGCCATTCCATCGGCGTGGTGAAGCACATATCCGACAGGGTCCTCGTCATGTACCTGGGCAGGCTCGTCGAAGAGGGCAGGACAGAGGAAATATTCGCGACGCCCAACCATCCCTACACGAAGGCCCTGCTGCGGGAAGTGCCCCGCCTGGAGGACAGGAAGGCGACATACAATCCCGTCCAGGGCGAAATTCCTTCGCCGCTGGATCCTCCCTCGGGCTGCCATTTCCACCCGCGCTGTCCCTTCGCCATGCCCCGATGCGGGGATACGGTGCCGAAACTTGTGGAGATCGCGCCCGGCAGGCGATCGGCCTGCCATCTGAACAGTTCGCTCAGCTGAGCGTGAGCCAGGAGGCGATTTTCATGGAAAACGCGAAGCCATATTCACTTCATTCCGATGTGATGGTGACGATGCGCGACGGCGTCCGCCTCGCCACCGACATCTATCTGCCGGCCGAAGCAGGCCGGACTCTGGCGGGAGCTTTTCCCGTCATCCTCGAGCGAACGCCCTACGACAAGACGGCGCCCTCCCGTTCCGAGCGCAGCGTGGCCGATCCAGTACCCCTCGGGAGAGCCGAGGTCGCGGGATTCTTCGCCGCGCGGGGCTACGCCTTCGTCTACCAGGACTGCCGCGGCACCCACCGCTCCGAAGGCCGCTTCACGAAATATTTGTCCGAGGGCGAAGATGGTTTCGACACCATCGCGTGGATCGCCGCCCAACCCTGGTGCTGCGGCAAGGTGGGGACGATGGGTCTTTCCTACGCCGCCCATACCCAGGTGGCGGCGGCCTGTCTCGCGCCGCCCGCTCTCGCGGCGATGTTCGTGGACTCCGGCGGATTCCACGACGCCTACCAGGGCGGCATCAGGCAGGGCGGCGCTTTCGAGCTGAAACAGGCCACTTGGGCGATCCGCCAGGCGATGCAAAGCCCCGAAGCCGCGAACAGTCCTCTCGTCCGATCGGCCCTCGACGCCGAGATGAAAAACATCGCCGCCTGGTTTTCGCGCCTTCCCTGGCGCAAGGGCCAGTCGCCTCTCCGTTGGGTTCCCGAATTCGAGGATTATCTTCTCGAACAGTGGACGCACGGCGACTACGATGAGTTTTGGAAAAAACTGGGCATCTGCTCCAAGGCTTTCATGGAAGGATTCGCCGATGTTCCGATGGTCCACATGTCGAGCTGGTTCGACCCCTATCCGCGGACGGCGACGAACAATTATCTCGACCTGAAAAAACGCGGCAAGGGGCCGCTCGCCCTCATCCTGGGACCCTGGACGCACGGGGACCGCTGCCTTACCTACGCGGGGGACGTCGATTTCGGCGCCGCCGCCACGCTTGAGGGCAATGTGGCCGAGAACTTCCTGGAACTGCGCCTCAGGTGGTTCGACCGCTGGCTCAAGGGCGCGGACAATGGCGCGGAGGCCGATCCGCGCGTGCGCTACTTCCGCATGGGCGGCGGTTCGGGACGCAGGAATCCGCAGGGCAGGCTCGAGCACGGCGGCAGGTGGATGGAAGCGTCGGACTGGCCCCTGCCGGAGATGCGGCAGCGCGGTTTCTATCTGGATGCCGGCGGCCGTTTAATCGAAGCGGCGCCCGGCGCTCTCCCGGATATGGCTTCTGACGCGCTCTCTGACGCGGGTTCCGGCGCGGTGTCCAACGCGGCGCCCGCCTCTATCGGCTATCGCTACGATCCATCCAACCCCGTGCCTTCGATCGGCGGCAGCATAACCTCGGGCGAACCCGTGATGCGCGGCGGCGCCTACGACCAAACGGAAAACGAGAGGATTTTCGGCTCCAAGCCGCCATTCCTTCCTCTCTCATCCCGTCCCGACGTCCTCTTCTTCGAGACGGAACCGCTGGAAGCCGACTGCGAAGTGACAGGCCCCGTCGAGGTAGAACTCTGGGTATCCTCGGACTGTCCCGACACCGATTTCACGATGAAGCTCATCGACGAGTATCCGCCCAACGAAGACTACCCCCGCGGATTCGCGATGAACGTCACCGACGGCATCCTTCGCGCTCGCTACCGCGATTCCTGGGAGCATCCTTCGCTCATGGAGGCGGGGAAAATCTATAAGGTCAAGGTGGAAGCCTTTCCCACGAGCAATCTCTTCGCGAAGGGCCACAGGATCCGTCTCGACATCTCCAGCTCCAATTTCCCCCATTTCGACGCGAATCCGAATACGGGGGAAGGCGAGGGAAAGAGCCGCGGCTTCCGCGTGGCGACGAACAGGCTCCACCTGGGCGGCCTCCATCCCTCGCGCCTCCTTCTTCCGGTCGTGAATATCCATCGGTGAAAACGGCGGTTCGCGGCCTAGCTTTATGATCGCGCTCCGCGCTATTATCCTTACAACGATGCATCTGAAGTTCTTCGACCAGTCCACAGCCCAGCGCCGTGATCTCATACTGAATGGCCCGATCTCCCGCACTGTGTTATTCCTAGCCGTGCCCAGCCTCATGCTCGGGCTTGTGCAGTCGCTCATGCCCCTGATGGACGGACTGTTCATCAACAATGTCTCGGGGACGCTGGTCGCCAGCGCTGTCACCTTCTCCGAGCCGGTGATCAACATGATGACGGCCCTCGCCCAAGGACTGAGCGTGGCCGCGATGGCCATCATCGGCCAGCTCAACGGCAAGGGCAATTTCGCCGAATCGAAGCGCACTTCCTCGCAGATAGTGGTCGCCGGCTCTGTGCTCGGCATTCTCTCCGCGCCGGTCCTGGTCGGGCTCGGCGCCGTCATCTCGCGCACGGTGGACGCCCAGATATCCCGCAACGTCTTCCTGTATCTCTCCCTCTACGCGCTCGTGCTGCCTTTTTCCTTTATGGAATCGATATACAACGGGATAAAGAACGCGAACGGCCGTCCCGAAGCCCCCTTCATCCGCATGATCCTCATGCTCGTCCTCAAGATCGTCTTCAACTTCCTCTTCATCTACCTGTTCCGGCTGGGGATCGTCGGATGCGCCCTTTCGTCCCTCCTCGCGAATGTCGCCATAACGGCCTGGATGTTCCACGAGCTCTTCGTGAAGAAAAGCCCGGACCGCCTCGAAATCAAAGGCTTCCGCTTCGAGACGACGATACTGAAGCGGCTCGCGCGCATAGGCTTTCCGGCGATGCTCAATTCCTTCCTCCTCAATCTCGGATTCTACCTCATAAACAGCGAAACCCAGAAATACGGTCCCGTCGTCCTGAACGGCCAGGGGATCGCGAGCAATATCTCAGCGGTCTGCTTCAACCTGCCGGGAGCCTTCAGCGCGGCGGTGACCACGATGGTGAGCATGAATATCGGCGCCGGAAAACCCGAGAAGGCCAAACGCTCCTGCATCGCCGGCTGCGTCATCAGCGCGGCGACGGCGGTCGTCGTCATCGCCATAATCGTCCCGCTTTCCTCCCGCCTCACCATCCTCTTCACGCGGCAGGCCGATGTGCTCGAGATAGCGAACAGGGCGCTTCACATCTATACCTATTCGGTCGTCGGATTCGGCCTCTGCATGACGATCCAGGGCGCCTTCATAGGGCTCGGGCGCACCAAGGTACCACTCGTGCTGGGATTCCTGCGCATCTGGCTCCTGCGTTACGTCTTCATCCTTCTGACCGAGAGTTCTCTCAGCTACTATTCGGTTTTCTGGGGCAACCTCTTTTCGAACTACGCGGCCGCTATCCTGGCCCTCATTCTCATAGCTCGCGTGAAATGGGTCTCCGTTATCGGAACCGACGAACCCGGCCGGACTCGGCAGGAAAAGTCGGGAATAACCCCCGATACGTCGATATAATTGCATCGAGACGACAAGAGGAGATCAAGGTGGACTGGCAGACGCGGATGGGAAGGGCGCTCGACTACCTCGAGGATCACTTAAGGGATGAGATCGATATGAGCGGCGTGGCCGCGCAGGCCAACTGCTCGACCTTTCATTTCATGAGGATGTTCGAGGTGGTGACAGGGCTGGGATCGGCCGAATACCTGAGGCGAAGGAGGCTTTCGATGGCCGCCCTCGAGCTGGCGTCCGGAAG
Organism: Rectinemataceae bacterium; assembly: GCA_035560555.1. Lineage (GTDB taxonomy): Bacteria > Spirochaetota > Spirochaetia > Treponematales > Rectinemataceae > UBA11090. The sequence goes on along the minus strand of DATMZF010000024.1, from coordinate 96,660 downwards.
CGAGGCCCGCGGATCCGACCGGGTTATCGACATCGCCATGGAATTCGGCTATGACTCGCCGGACGCTTTCGCGAGAGCGTTCAAGCGCGAGTTCGGCTGCCTTCCGAGCGAAGCCAGGATACCGGGAACCAGGCTCCATACCTTTTCCAGGATTTCTTTCACGGTCGCTCTCAAAGGAGATAAAGCCATGGAATACAGGATCGAAAAGGGCCCCGAGTACAAGCTGAGCGGCCTCAGCATTCAGACCAACGGCGGCGACGGAAAGGGCTTCAAGGTCATACCGGCCTTCTGGACCGAAACCATGAAGGACGGACGGTTCGAGAAGCTCTGCGGATGCGCCGCGAAAAGCAGGGTAGGCGTATGCGGCGTCTGTCACTCCTGCGACGATAAAACCGGCGATTTCACCTACAGCATCGCGGTGGAGACGCCCGCCGACCGCTCGGGGCTGCCCGCCGGTTGCGAGGAAATCATCGTGCCGGCATCGACATGGGCCAAGTTCACCTCGCGCGGACCCTTGAGCAAGAATTTCCAGGATGTGATCAAGCGGATCTATAAGGAATGGTTTCCCTCCTCGGGACGCGAACACGCGGGGACGCCCGAGATCGAGTTTTACCCCGATCTTCCCGACATGGAAGCCGATGACTATTGGTGCGAATACTGGGTTCCATTGAAATAAAGGCGCGGCGGCGCCAAATCGGGTGTTGACGCGGCCACGGGCCGGACGTTGACGCGCGGGCTTGGCGCCGCCCGTTCCCTCAGGCTAAATCCATCACGATCCGCGACTGGTCGCGGAAATCCTCCAGCTCCCTTATCCAGAACGAGCGGCTGCCCCAGTCAGGGAAGTCCCGCTTGAACCAGTTGTCGTCGCGCTGGAGGGATCGCCACGCGAGGAAATGGAGCATCCTGTAGAAACGAAGGGTCTCGATGAGGGCGACGCTTCCCGATTCCAGCTCGGAAAACTCCGAATAGCCCTCCACGAGAAGAGATAGCTCGCGGGCGCAGTCCGAGGCGCGTCCCGGGAGGAGAAGCCAAAGGTCCTGGATGGGCAGGCCTGTCATCATGTCGTCGAAATCGAGGAGGAGGAGGCCTTCGCCCGGACGTTCCAGGATGTTGCCGCGGTGGAGGTCGCCGTGGATTCTGCGGGGCGCGATGGCGCGTAGACTCTCTGCCGTCAGGTCCAGCGTTTCGCGGCAGGAGTCGGAAAATTCGGCCCTGAACTCGGGATGGACGAGAGGCTCGACGAGGGCGAGGTTGGAGAAGGCGAGTTCCGGTCCCAGCCGCGCGCGCGAAGGCGCCTGGCGCCTGGCGCCGACCAAGTGAAGCCTGCCGGCGAGGCTGCCGAGCCTCAGCCAGTCGGATTCCGATTCGGCGTCGAAGCTTCGGCCGCCGCGCTTGGGAAAAAGCGCGAAGAAGAAGGCTTCGGATTCCCCTTCAATTTCGACGGCCGGCAGGGTCGAGCCGGAAGAATCTTCCATGGGGGCCACGACGGGCAGTTCGGCCTTCGCGCAATCGTCGAGGAAGAGATGCTCTTCCAGAATGGCTTCCTCGGTCCAGCGTCCCGGACGGTAAAACTTGACGACATATTCCGGACCATCTTCGGCGCGAAGGCCGTAGACCCGGTTCACGTAACTGGAATAGGGAGTCAGGCTGCCATCGGGCACGATGCCGAAAGCGGCTTCCACCGCCTCGAGGATGAGGGAAGGGGAGAGGGCGTCGAAGGCGCCTTTCGCCCTATGTTCTTCCGCGTCGTGTCCGGTGACATCCATGTTCACAGCTCCGCCTCCAGCTGGGCGAGTTCTTCCCAGCGCAGGGTTTTCGTCTCTATGAGGTGGATCACTTCGTCGTAGCGCTCATGGGCTTTCCGGATCTCCGCGGGCGCGGCGCCCGCCGTCCCGAACAGCGTCTCGATGTTGGTTTTTTCCGCCTCGAGCGCGTCGATCTCGGGCATGAGGCCGTCGAATTCGCGCCGCTCGGCGAAGCTGAACTTCTTTTTTTTGCCGCGCGCCGCGCCCGGCTTCGCCGCCGCGCCGCCGGCCGCGTCGTCCCGCTCCCCCGCCCCCTTCCTGGCCGCCGCGGCCTGCGCCTTCGCCTCGTCGAGCTCCGCTTTCCATTCCAGGTATGAGCCGTTGAAAGGCCTCGCGTCGCCCTTGCCATCCATCACGATGAGGAAGCGCGCTATGCGGTCCAGGAAGGCGCGGTCGTGCGACACCGCCACGACGCAACCCTGGAATCCCTCGAGGAAATCCTCGAGCGCCTCGATCGTGTCGATGTCGAGATCGTTGGTCGGCTCATCCAGGAGCAGGATGTTCGGCGCCTCGACCAGGACGCGCACCAGTTGCAGCCTCCTGCGTTCGCCGCCCGAAAGCTTGCCCACGGGCATGGCCTGGAAATCCCGGCTGAAACCGAAACGCTCGAGGAGGATCGTCGCGTCCTGGGCGGCGCCGTCAGAAAGCCTCAGGCGCTCGGCATGGCCGCGAATGTAATCCAGCACCGAAACGGAAGGGTCGACCGAATCGGCCGTCTGCTCGAAGCAGGAAATCCGCACCGTGTCGCCGCGGACGACGCTGCCCGAGGTCGGCTCGATTTTTCCCGTGATGAGGTTGAGGAGGCTCGTCTTGCCCGAACCGTTGGGCCCGACGATGCCGAGCCGGGCGCCCGGCTCGATCTCGTAGTCGACGGGATCCAGCACCTTTTTGCCGTCGTAGGACAGGGACGCGCCCTTCAGAATGACGGCCTTTTTCCCCAGGCGGCTTTCGGCCGACGAGAATACGAAGTTCGACGCGGGACGCTCCAGCGCGGCGGCCTGCATCGCTCTGATATCGTCCTTCCTGCGTTCGCTTTTCGTCGCCCTCGCCCGGGCCCCGCGCATGAGCCAGGCCAGCTCCACCTTGAGGTTGGCCAGGCGGCGGTTTTCGGCCGCCTCGAGGGCGGCCCAACGCTCCGCCTTGCGCTGGAGATATTCCGAATAATTGCCGGGGTGACGGTGCACGCGGCGCCGGTCTATCTCGAGAATCGAGTCTGCCACCGTGTCCAGGAACCAGCGGTCGTGCGTCACGAGCACGAAGGCGAACTTGGAGGCGAGAAGCCGCGTCTCGAGCCATTCGATCGAATCGAGGTCGAGATGGTTGGTGGGTTCGTCGAGGAGGACGAGGTCCGATTTGGGCGCCAGCGTCCGCGCCAGGGCGGCCTTCTTCACTTCGCCGCCCGACATGGTCGACATGAGCCGGTCGAGGTCGCTGAGGCCCAGTTCGGCGCAGAGCGAGGCGTAGCGGTTTTCGAGGGGAACAGGTCCCAGGGCCTCGAGTTCCTTCTCTATGTGCGCGAGTTCCTGGCCTTCGGCGTGGCGCCGGCGTTTATTGAGATGTATTTCGGGGGATTTCCCCCCGTAGAGGAAGTCGGCGATCGTCGTCTCCGGGCCGAAGCTGGGCATCTGCTCCAGGATGGATACGGCGAGGCCCCTGCGCCGGGCGAATTCGCCCTTGTCGGCCTGCAGGGTGCCCGCGAGGATGCGGAGCAGGGTAGTTTTTCCCGAGCCGTTGAGCCCCACGAGGCCGATTCGCTCGCCCGATTCGATGCCCAGGTCGAGCCCTTCGAAGAGAAATCCGTCTTTCAGCGCGACGGCGGCGCCGGATATCGAAAGAATGTTCATGCGGCGCCCACTATACCATGATTCCGGGCGGGGCTTCTACGCGGGCTCGAGTCGCAGCGCCGAGGCGTGCCCGCGGCGGGCAGGGAGGAGCCGGCAAGGCGCTAACGGGGTTCCGGGCGGGGCTGCCGGGCAGCGTGCCGCGACTGGGAAATCGGCCGCAGCGCGCGGGGAGATGCCGGTAGGGCGCCGGCGAAGCTCCTAGGCAGTGTGCCGCGACCGGCCGCGGCGGCGAAACGGACGATATTTTCTCAAAAAAGTGGATATAACGATTGATTAAACGGTATGTTAGTAAGGTATGGGCGGAGCGACCATGAATCGACGCCCTGATCGAGGAGAGGAACATGAAAGGCAAACGTTTTCTGCTGGCGGCGGCGGTCCTGGTCGCCGTGCTGTTTTCTTCCTGCTACATTGCGGTGAGAGGTGATGTATATATTGGATACGGCTGGGATAATGTTCTGACCTACTTCAGCGACAACAATCCAACCATCGCCAATCTGAGCTCCGTGAATTATAATGAGTATTATCACTCTCAGCCGGGCACTTATTATGTCGGTTACAATATAAACTTTAAACCTATGGTTTACTTTAACTACACTCTCACGCCGGATGAGGGATATCTGTTTAACAATTCCTATCCTTATGACACATATTTTTATATTTACCTGCAGGAAGGAGCTCCAGTTATCTATTCACCAATTTATCGATCCCTTTCCGGCAGCAAAGATGCCAAAGGAATCGAGAGCTCGTCTGTCGCGGTGTCGAAGCCGATCACCCAAGAGCAAATTGAAGCCCTCGGCGAACCTACCGGCGTCATCGAGAAATCCTCGAACGGCTACACCATCCACCTGGAGTACTGGAAGGTCGAGTAAGCCGGCTTTTCCGCAGCGATCCGCGCTCGGCTATCGCCGAAGCGCGATACCCCGCAGAACGACGAACCTCGCGAGAAGCCGCGAGGTTCGTTGATTTATCGGGCACAATAGCGGATGATAATCGATATGGAAAAATCGGCATTGTTCAGCGCCGCCGCGCATCCTCTGGAAGGATCCCTGATGGAAGCGCTCGGCGAGACGGCCTTCGGCGCCTACGAGACGCTCTTCGAAAGGCTGCGCGAAAATCACCCCGGAATGGTCGAGAACTGGTCCTATTACCGCGACACCAAATGCTGGCTCCTCAAGGTCTCCTCGAAAGGGAAGACCTTGTTTTGGCTCGGCGTCTATGACGGATATTTCAGGACAACGTTCTATCTCAAGCCCGACGCGGGAGACGCGGTGAACGCCGCGCCCTTGCCCGAAGCGGCCAAGACGCAGTACGCGGAATCGAAGGGAAAGAAATACCACGGCATATCCCTTAGTATCGGCGCCACGGACGATGTGGACTCCTTTTTCGCGCTGCTTCCCATCAAGCTCGCCGAAATGCCCTCCGGTTCCGGAACGCCGAAGATCGCGCGCATATCGTACCGCAAAGTCAGACCCGCCGACATGGACGATATACGCGGCCTCATCGAGGAGTATATGGCATCCATGGCTTTGGACCTGTGTTTCCAGGGAATTGATGAGGAGCTGAAGACCTTGCCGGGGAAATATTCCGAACCCGACGGGGCGCTTCTCGTCGCCAAAGCCGGAGGCGCGTTGTGCGGCTGCGTCGCCCTGAGGAAAATCGGCGATGGCATCTGCGAAATGAAACGTCTCTTCGTAAGGGACGCGTACAAGGGCAGGGGCGTGGGCAAAAAGCTCGCGCAGGCGATAATCGAAGAAGGCCGCGCGAAGGGCTATCGGCTGATGCGCCTGGACACGCTCGAATCCATGAAACCAGCCCTATCTCTGTACAGATCTCTAGGCTTCCATGAAACCGCCGCCTATGTGTACAATCCTCTAGAAGGTGCCGTCTATCTAGAAAAGACGCTCTGAGCGCGGCGGCGGCGCCTGGATGCCCAACACGTCGCGGCCAGAATCAGAAAGGAGAACCGCGTGGATATTGTCAGCCATAACCGCGAAGCCTGGACCAAGGAAGTGGCCGAAGGCAACAAGTGGACCGTTCCCGTATCGCCTGAGGAAATCGCTCGCGCCAGGGAGGGCCAATGGTCGCTGCTCCTGACGCCGACGAAGCCTGTTCCCCGGGAATGGTACGGGGAATTTAGCGGCAAGGACATCCTCTGCCTCGCGTCGGGCGGGGGACAGCAGGGCCCGATTCTCGCCGCCGCGGGAGCGAAGGTCACGGTCTTCGACAACTGCCCCGCCCAGCTCGCGCGCGACGACATGGTCGCAGGCCGGGAAGGACTGGCCTTGCGCCTGGAGCAGGGCGACATGAAGGACCTGTCGCGCTTTCCCGACGGCGGTTTCGACATCATATTCCATCCGGTGTCGAACATCTTCGTCGACGATGTGCGGCCGGTCTGGAAGGAATGCCACAGAGTCCTGAAAAATGGAGGCGTTCTTCTCGCCGGTTTCGTCAACCCTCTCCTCTATATATTCGATCTGGGGGAATGGGACACGGACCAGAGGTTGAGCGTTCGCTACAGGATACCCTATTCCGATATCGCGCAACTTCCTGAAGAACTGCTGGCGAGGAGGATCGCGGCCAAGGAAGCCCTTGAATTCGGCCATTCCCTCGAAGACCAGATAGGCGGCCAGATAGCGGCCGGATTCGTCATCGCGGGATTTTTCGAGGACTCGTCGGGATGGGGAGACCTGCTCGACCCCTATATCAATACGTTCATCGCCACGAGAGCGGTAAAACTGTAGCATCTGGAGGCCGATCATGAAAAAGCTGTATCTGAGCGCCGATATCGAGGGCACCTGCGGCATCGCGGACTGGAAGGAAACGGACCTCGGCGATCCGCAGAGCGCGTATTTCCGCTCGCAGATGACAAAGGAAGTGGCCGCCGCCTGCGAGGCCGCCGTCTTCTCCGGCGTCGACGACATACTCGTCAAGGACGCGCACAGCACCGGCAGGAATATCGATCCTTCCGCGCTGCCCGAGAAAGCGAGAATCCTTCGTTCTTGGACCCGCGATCCACAGGTCATGATGGCGGGGCTCGACTCGAGTTTCGAGGGGGTTCTTTTCACGGGCTATCATTCGGCGGCCGGTTCGGACGGCAATCCGCTCGCCCACACCATGAACGGAGGCAATGTCTGGGTGAAGGTCAACGGCATACAGGCGAGCGAGTTTCTCATGAACGCGTATACGGCCGTATCCCTTCATGTACCCGTGCTCTTCCTGGCCGGAGACGAAGCGTTGTGCGCTTTTGCCGACGGATTGGACTGGGGGATTAGGACCGCCCCCGTCAGCAGGGGAATAGGCAACGGATCGATATCGGTTCACCCGAACGTGGCGCAGCGCATGATCAGGGACGCGGTGGCGGAAGCCATCGCGAATCCTCCCGCGATCGAAAAACAGTACATACCGAGACGCTTCGACGTCGAGATCCGCTTCAAGGAACATCACCTCGCCCACCGCGGCTCGTTTTTCCCCGGAGCCCAGAAGATAGGCAGCCACGAAGTGGCTTACAGCGCGTCTTCGTGGCGGGACGCCCTCGTATTTCTCTTTTTCGTGCTTTAAACTAGGAAGTGGAGGTGAACTATGGGCGAAGAAAAAGAATGCTGCCCGGTTTTCGATCCAAAACCTTGGGACGGCGTCGAACATCTGTGGAAGGACAAGCTTTTCCTGAAAGGCTCGATCCCGCAGCTCTTTCATATGCCCGTACCGGGTTTCTTGGGGCCTGGCATCGGTAGACTTTGGAAACAGGCTCAGGATCTGGGCATCGCGCCCGCGACGGAGGATTTTCTCCTCCTGATGCACGATCCGTCGCCGTGGAAATCGGAGCTTTTCCTCTCGGTCACGAAGGAAAGTCCCGGAACGGCCACGGTGACGTTGAGCGGCACATTCATCAGCAAGGTCTACGATGGTCCGTACAACGATGTCCCCAAATACATACAGTCGATGGATGATTTTCTTTCGCTGAGGGCGAAGATCGCGAAAGACTACTACTTCTACTATACGACGTGCCCGAAATGCGCAAAGAAATATGGGCACAATTATATCGTCGTCTTCGCCGAAGTTTAGCCAGGTAAACCAGACTCGTCAAAAAACGGCGGCCTGTGAGAGACCGCCGTAAAACTCATACACGTCGTCGATCTATTCCTGTCGATTTATCTTCCAACCTGAAAAGTAGGCCCCTTGCCGGCGGCGAACTGGTGGGCGAAACCGGCGTTGAGCGTCACCGCCGGACTACCCTCGTCCAGGACGAGGATGACGCCCGCGGTGGCCATGGACGCGGCGCCGAGACGATATTTTCCATCGAGCTTGAAACTCAGCTCTGTGGTCGGCGAACTGGGCCAGAGCCAATTCACGTCGTCCACGGTACTCCAGTCTTTTACGGTGCTTTCCGAACCGGCGAGCCTGTATTCAAAGGCGAAGGAGGCTTCCCAGGGCAGGGCAGCCCATTCCAATGCCAGCCTCGCGAGGAAGGTGTCGGGAGCGAGGGGGGTAGCCAGGAAGGGCGTGACTACGTCGCGCCTTCCGGTCAACCAGTTGGTCATTACCTGATATTGAGCGGTGAAGCCTTCGCTCAGGACGGAAGTGCCGCGACGGTAGAGATAGCGCGACATCAGGTAGCCTTCTGTCTTGAGGGTGAGTCCGCCCTTTTTAGGCTGGTTCTTGACGTAGTAGGTATAGTCGGAGTCGTAATATTTCGCGCCGCTGACGGGCTCCCTTGGCATTATGTTCCACTGGGTTCCCAGGGAAAATCCCATGGCCGTGGGGTTGCCGCCCTCGCCCGGGAGCTGGAAATCGTCCATGACGAATTGGCCGTAGAGCGAGGCGCTCTCGATCGGTTTCCATTCGAAATCGATGCCGGCCATCACGTTCTGATGGTTGTTGAACAAATTGTGGTAGAAGAGGAAGGGACCCCAATCCTGAAAATCTGGCGTTGTGCCGGCGATCAAATTGTACTCATTGATCCCGATGGTGAAATAGGCGCCTGTCCAGGAAGCCCTATGGTAGAAGAAATACTTTGGCTGCGTGCCATCGCCCACCTCGGAGGTATCGTTCCACCAGCGTTGCATGCCGACTGCCACGTAATCGTAGCCTAGCTTCCCCGCGCCGACAGGGACGGCGAGGGAGGCGGCGACGTGGTCGTAGTAGGGGTTGTAGGAGGAGAGGCCAAGACTGTAGGTGGAGGGGCCTTCATGGATCTTTCGCCTGCCGAGGGAAAGCCTGGCCCCTTCGGTGACGTAATCTACGTAGCCGACGTTGGGATAGAAGGTGCCGAGACCCATGACGTCGGGAATCCAGCCCGTCTCGGAATCGGGGAGATTGATGATGGACTGCTTATTGAGCTTGGACCAGATATCCTGCTGGAACTCCATGATGCCGATGGCGGTGATCGGCCCCGTCTTGAAATAGAATCCACCCGAGCCGAATGTCGGCTTGTTGTAGTACTCGCCCAGCGCTTCGTCGGAGATTGCCGTGGCTTTTGCCTGTGTCGTGTACTCGAACATAGGGAAAAGATTGAAGAAGAAACCGGCCTCCATATTAGGCGTGGTTCCTTCGGCAAATCCGGCGAATGTCGCGAAGCAAGCGAAAATGAGCAAAGCCGCGCTTATTTTTTTCTGCATTTTGTCTCCTTTCCAGATTTGTGAAAAGACAATGAAAGATGTTGCCCTGAAAGCAATTCCAGGGCGGCATCTTTCATGTTGAGAAGATTATAACACGAAAAAACGGGGCTGTCACATGACTGCGGTGATCTTCGCTCCGCCGCGCATCGATTCGGGGAGCGCGTCGATTTTCTGCGCGGAACTTAGGGCGCCGGCTATGGAGTAGGGAGCCGCCGCCGCGATGGAGGTCGCGAGCGCCTTGAAGTCGGCGGGCGACGCGGCCAGGATCTGGCCGCGCATGGTTTGCCTGTCCTCGTAGCGGTACCCCGTCATGTAGTGAACAAGGGAGGTGAAGCCCTTGGCGTCGGGAAGGAGATAGCTGTCGACGCCGCCGATGGTACCGATGATGGCGCGGGTGAGTTCCTCCTCCGAGATTTCGAGTTTATCGAGATATTCGGAAGCCAGCGCGAAGGTATCGAGCGTTTTTTCAAGGTTCGGATCCCTGTAGGAGAGGAAAACGAAGACGCCCGAGTTGAGGTCGTACATGGAGAAGCCGCCGTAGGCGCCTCCCTGCACGCGCACCTTTTCCCAAAGGAAGGTAGTGTCGAGATATTTTTTCGCGACGAGAAAGGCTCCCGAGGGTTTGCCGCCCGCGGCGGCCATCGGATATGCCTTGCCCACGAAATTCACCTGGGTTGGGGCGGTCAGCAGCTCCATGGTGGGCGCCGCGGCGGCGCCGCCGCGGGCCTGCGCCGCATCGAGGCCACTCGCGCCAGCCGTTCCGGCCTGTCCCCACGGGGATGCCGTTTCTGCCTGCCCCCGAGGGAGCGCCGCGACGAAACCTTCCAGCCGCGGCCTCAGCCTTTCGAAATCCTTCCTGTCGATGGTGACGTTCACGATCGCGCCCGCGACGCTCACCACAGCGTCCCGCGCCGCCCTCAGGTCGGCGAGCACGCCTGCCCAGTCGGAATCGATCCGCTCGGCGAGCGCGCGGAGGAAGAAAAGCTGTTCCAGGCCATTGATGGATTCGGACATGCGGTCCGCCTCGGTGAGCCTCGAAAGGAGCCTCAGCCCGACGAGACGGTGGCCCGAAGGAATGAGCGAGGCTTCGGATTGGGCTTTTTCCTCGAGAACGATCTGCTTGAACCGCTCCCTGTTATCCAGTTTCGCGCCGAGAAGAATGGATTCGAGAAGGGCTAGAAGTTTCGGGACCTTTTCCACGATAGCCTTGGACCTGAACACGAAATAAGCCGCGGCCTCGGGACGGTTCCACTTCGTGGTGAGCAGGCTTGTCGTGCCGATGCCGCCGGTATGCTTGCCGATTTCCTGGCTCATCGTCACATAGTCGGCGTCTTCCGTTCCCATTTCCAGGAGAGTCCGGCCCAGAAGCCCTATATAGGGGAGGAGCTTTTCGCTCAGCCCGTTCAAAGGGAAGGCCAGATCCAGGTAGAGGATGGAGCTGGTCGGAAGATCGTGGAAGAGCAGGGTGGAGGAAGCGATCGTTTCCGTTTCGGAGGGAATCCTCGACGCGTCTTTCGGCAGGTCGGCCAGTTCCAGCGAGGGAATGGTGGCGAGCGCCTCGGGACTGTCGGGAGCGTTCTGTCGCAGCTGAAGCTGCTCCGCGGCGGTCGCCGCCGCCTTCAAGTCCGCCTCGGACATAGCGGCGCGCGCGGCCTCCAGAGCCGCCTTCTCCTCCGCTTCCCGGCGCGCGCCGGCTTCCGGATCGGGCAGTATCGTCACGGTGCTCCGGTGCGGGTTGTCGAGCAGCCAGGCGCGGATGAGCCTTTCGAAGTAGACTCCGCCAGCCGTCGCCTCTTTCTTGATTTCGGCGAGGGAGGCGCCGAAGGATAGCGCTCGAATCGGATCCTTGTCGTAGAGCCACTCGTTGAGCGCTTCCAGCATCACCGCGAGTCCGCGGGGGAAGCGCCCCGAATTCTTCTCGCGCAGGGCGAACTCCACCGTGTTGATGGAAGCTTCCACCGTATCCGGATCGATGCCTTCCTCGGCCAGCCGCGAGAGTTCCGAAAGGATTATATCCTCAACCTCGGCCACCTTGTCGGGCCTTACGCCCTTGAGCCCTACCGACCAGGCGCCGAGCCTCATCGAGTCCTCGAGGCCGAATCCTGCCAAATCCTCGCCCAGCCCCGAATCGATGAGAGCCTTGCGAAGGGGAGAGGCGGGCGTGGCGGTGAGAATATGCGAGAGAATCGAGAGGCCCAGCGTCGTCTTCTGGTCCCCATGCTCGGCCAGCGCCCAGTTGACGGCCGTCCAGGCCTTGGGTTCCTTGCCTTCGTAGGCGGCCGTGCGGGCTATGGGCGCCGCGAAAGGCGCCTGCAGGCCCGGCAGCGAATCCACTTCGATGCGCGAATAGGGCGCGAGCCACGTGTCGATGAATGCCAGCCTCTCGTCCGGATCGTCGTCCCCGTAAAAATAGATGAAGGAGTTCGAGGGATGGTAATACTTTTCATGGAATGCCAGGAACGCGGCATAATCCAGCTGGGGGATGACGGCGGGATCACCTCCAGAATCGAGACCGTATGCCGTGTCCGGAAAGAGCGAGCGGCGGCACTGGTCGTCGTGGAAGTCGTCGGGGTCGGAATACGCCCCCTTCATTTCGTTGAAGACCACGCCCTTGTAGGCGAGCGCCCCCGTTTCGGCGTCGACCTCGTAGTGCCAGCCTTCCTGGCGGAAGGTATCCTCGGTGATACGCGGTTTGAGCACGGCGTCCATGTAGACGTCGACGAGGTTGTAGAAGTCTTTCTTGTTCGTCGAAGCCACGGGATAGACCGTCTTGTCGGGATAGGTGAAGGCGTTGAGGAAGGTGTTGAGCGAGCCTTTCATCAGTTCGACGAAGGGTTCCTTGACGGGGTATTTTTCCGAGCCGCAGAGCACCGAGTGTTCCATGATGTGGGCGACGCCGTCGGAGCGCGAGGGCGGGGTCCTGAAGGTGATGCCGAAGGCCTTGTTTTCGTCCTTGTTGGCGATGGAAAGCAGGCGGGCGCCGGTGGCGTCGTGGCGGTAGAGTCTGGCCGTCGAATCAATTTCCGGGACAGAGCGTTCCTCTATGAGGGTAAATGACATAGATACTCCTGCGTGCGGTCATATAGTTGAGACGAGGCGGGCTTTCTCCATGTACATGAGCCCGTCCAGTCTATGGATGAATGTATCCAAATTTCTGTCGCTTTCCAAACTGAAAATCGCCCTGCCTATGCTCGCCGAGAGTGTGTAGTCCTTTTCGGCGCTGTTCGCGGCTTTCATGGCGGCATGTATCCTGTCGATGATCTCATTCACGACGATGTCGCTGCCCGTATCGAGGATGACGATGAATTCGTCGCCGCCGTAGCGTGCCACGAAATCGGTTTTGCGCACCGACGCGTGAAGAATTCCCGCCATCTCTATGAGGGCCTGATCGCCCGCCCGGTGGCCGCACTTGTCGTTGATCAGCTTGAAGTTGTCCAGATCGAGCATTATTCCCGCGAAGGTCCGCTTTTCGTTGGTTTTCCGCACCATGGCGCCCATGTATTCCTGGAGGCTGGAGCGGTTGAAGGTGCCCGTGAGGTAGTCGCTGTCGATCTGCCTGTTCTGGACGTTGATGAAGGTGATGAAGACGGCTATGACGGTGGCCGGCCAGAACAGATTGGTGCCATAGACGAACTGCTGGAGTATTCCTCCGATGCTCGGCATTATCGGGTAGAGGATGAGGTTGAAAAATGACGCGCTGGGTATGGTTTTGCGTCGTCTCACGAGGACATAGGCGGGAAGAAGTCCAATGACGGCCATGAGGATATTGAAGAAGCCATTGAGCGGCCCCCGAGAATAGATGTTTTTTCCGTCGAGATGGAAGAGCAGCCCTCGTATCGGGCTGAGGACGGCGAAGAGGGCGCCCATCACGGCGACCGCTATGGCCGTCCAGAAATAGATGGAGAGGACGAGAGGCCGATTCGGCGCGGTGAAGTGATCGACATAAATAAGGTAGATGCCCATCGGCGTGAAGATGAGGGCGTAAAACAAGATGTTGATGACATAGCCCGCTATCCTCATGGCGGCGCCGGGCTTGCCGTCGACGATCCAGCTCAGCCCTTCGAAGATGATCACGGAGCTTATACTGATGATCAGCAGGAGAAAGAGCCTGGAATCCATGAATCGATGATACCTGTTTCTGATGATGACGGAAGCGCCGATGATGGCCAGAATGGCGAGCGAGAAGAGGTCTATTTCTATGCGCAACAAGGTGACTAAAGGCATTTTATAGTTTTTTATTTCCTTTCATGAGCCAATGGGTGTAGGCGAGGTAGATCATTCTACCAACTGCGTTGGCAATTGCAAGTCCGGCGGCGATGGCGAAGGCCGTCATGAGCGTGGTCATGACGAGCTCGACCGTTTTCGTCGAATTGCCCTCCAGGGTGGAAAGCATCGTGTAATACATGCCTCCTCCCGGCACGAGGGGGAGGATGGCCGCTATCGCGTAGGCGGTGGCCGGCCTGAGTCGCGCCCATCCTATTATCTCGCCGTAGATTCCCGCGGCGAGGGCGGCGATGAAAACCGCGAAGGCTGGCGAACCCGCATGAGGCACGGCGAGGAATATCGCCCAACCTACCGCCGCCCCGCCCGACGCCAGCAAAATGTCGATCGAATGCAGTCCGAAGAGGAGCGAAAACGCCGAGGTGGCGATGGCCGCGAATATCGGTCCCTTGAGCCAGCCAACTATTGAGAGCAGTTCCGGGCTCATCGGATTCCTCCGAGTTCGAGAAGCTTCCACATGGCGAAAGCTCCGCCTGCCCCGGCCGAAATCGCCGCCGCGGTGATGAAGGCGTCCACGCCGCGGGCGATGCCGGCGACGAGATCGCCCGCGATTATGTCGCGTATCGCGTTGGTGATGGCCACGCCGGGGACGAGGAGCATGATGACGCCGATGATGGTCATGTCGGGGTTGATCGGTGCGATGAGCGCTTGAATGCCCAGCGAAGCGATGGCCGCGTACCCTCCGCCGGCGAGGCTGGTGAGGAATTCGGGCAGCTTCAGGCGCTGAAATCCTCGTATGAGGAGGTAGAGGGTGGCGCCTATGGCCGCGGCGGCGACGGCATCGGCCGACTTTCCGCCGTAAAGCAGGGTGAAGAAGGCGGCGCCTACGGCGCTGGCTCCCATCCTTACGGCAAAGGGGCGTTCGCGCAGTCGTTCGATGACATCGAGTTCGCGGGTCGCTTCCAGAATGTCGATCCTGTCGGTCTGGAGCCCGTTCACCATCGTGTGGATTCGCGACGCTTTTTCCAGGTTCATCTCGCGCCGTTTCACGCGCCTGACAACCGCGTGGACCTTGCCGTCCTCGCCGGTGAAGGAGAGCATGAGCCCCGTGCTGGTGGCGAAGCATTCGGCTTCGACGCCGCCCTGGCTTGTTATGATGTTCATCGCGGTTTCTTCTGCCCGGTAGGTTTCCCCGCCGCTTTCGAGCATGAGTCGCGCCGCGTCGGCCGCGAAAAGTAGCAAGTCTTCTGGCTGCATCGCTCTCTATACTACTTCTCGCGGGGCGATCCATCAAGAAACATCGGCTGAATTCGGGTGACTAAAAATATCCCAAAAGATAAAAAATTATCGGTTTTTGTGGACGGCTCGTTTTCGAGGTGATATATTTCCCTCCGAGCGATCCTGACATCGTCGCGCCCGCGAGGGGCGAGCAATGCGTCGCTCGGTCCTGTCGCCTCGCATGAGGGACATATCCAGCGTTCGGGAGACTTCCATGAAACGCGCCATTTTCTCACTTCTTTTTTTAGCCCTTCTCTCATCATCCTGCGTCATCGCGATCGCTCCGGGCGACTATGTCGGGAACGGAAAGGTCGTCACCACAGCGCTGCCCGTTTCGGGGTACAGCGTGGTGAAGAACATGACGTCGGGACAGGTTCGCCTGCGCATGGGGCCCTCCAGGTCGGCGAGCGTGAGGATCGACGAGAACCTCGTCGAGTACCTGGATATCCACACCGACAACGACGCGCTCATCATCGCCCTGCGGCCGGGGAAAAGTCTCTACCGCTATACGGAATTCACGGTCGATGTCACGCTTCCCTCGCTGAACGAGATCGGTGTCTACGGCTCGGGCAATATTTCCGTTCTGAACCGTTTCAGCGGGCGATCGATCGTCATGACCGACCAGGGTTCGGGCGTCATTTCGGGCGACTTCGAATACGATCACATCACCGCGAGCATTCTAGGTTCAGGAAATATAAAGCTATCGGGAAGTTCCGATCGGCTGGACATCAAGATCTACGGATCGGGGAGCGTTCAGGCCCCGGGGTTCACCGCCGGCGAGGCTGTCGTGGCGGTGAACGGTTCCGGTTCCTGTACGCTTCGGGTTTTGGATTCCCTCGACGCGAGGATTTTCGGTTCCGGGTCGGTGTATTACTATGGTTATCCCAGTATTTCCATAACCGATTTTGGCTCTGGCGACGTCAAGCAGATTCTGCGCTGAACAGGGGGGCGAGGGGCCGCATCGCCTCCCCCGGTACTACCCATTTCTCCAGGAAATCTTTATCATAGGCGGAAATTGCTGTGTAAAAAATAGCATATCGTCCCGATCAGGGATGATGGAGGATTTCAGTGCTGTTTTTTCTTCGCGGAATTCTCTACCTGACGGCGGTCGTATCCTTTTGCATTTTCTGCTACAGCATCGCGCACCGGCACAATCAGCTTTCCTCTCTCTTCGCCATCATGTCCATAGCGGTCATGATCTATGTCGCAGGCTACGCCTTCGAGCTGGGGTCTAGGAGTCTCGAGGAGATCAAATTCTGGCTGAAGCTCGAATACTTTGGCCTTTCCTTCATTTCAACGTTCTGGTTCATCATCGCCTACAAATCAAGGGTCAAGCGGGAGCCCGCTTTCTGCGTTTATCTCATTCTGCTTCTTATACCCATTCTCACCATCTTTTTTTCCGCGACCAACGATTTCCATCACCTCCATTACCGCGAGGTATCGGCCATCGCCGTAGGCGGGCAACTTTTCGCCAAGCTGGACAAAGGGCCCTGGTACTTCGTTTTCGTCATCTACTCGAACGCCATGATGGTGCTGAGTTTCGCGGCTTTTTTCATCCAATGGAGGACTTCGAAGCTGGGGACGGCCAGCATCTCGTTCTGGATGATGCTGGGATCAGCCTGGGTGGCGCTCTTCGAAACCTGTTATCTGTTCGGCCTCTCTCCCTACGGCATCGATCTTGCCCCCTTCGGGTTCCTGGGAGCGGCTTTCTTTTTTTCGGTCGCCATCGTGCGCCACGATTTTTTGCAGTCCGACCAGCTCGTCAAGGACATCGTGTTCTCGGGCATCAGCGAGGGCATCCTCATCTTGGATTCCATGGACAAGATTTCGGACTACAACAAGGCGGCGGGCACCCTATTCTCCTGGCTCAGCGTCGACGCGATCGGGAAGAAGCTCGGGGATTTTCCCGAAGGAATCGCGCTGGATGGCGCCGCTTCCCGGAACAAGGAATTGAAGATCGTGCGGGACGGCGGGACGCGCTATTTCGAAGCCAAGATGACGAAGCTCATCGACCGGAAGAAGAATGTCGGCAGGGTATTCCTGTTCAAGGACGTCACGGGGCTTCACCGTCTGCTGAGGAAGCTTTATCGTCTCGCCAACTACGACATGCTCACGAAAACCTTCAACCGACATAGGTTTTTCGACGACGCGGAAAAGGAAGTTTCCCGCGTCCAGCGCTATGGCGGCCGAATAGGGCTTCTCATGATCGACCTCGATTTTTTCAAAGTCGTCAACGACAGGTATGGCCATCAGGCCGGCGACGCGGTTCTCGTCGCGGTCGCCCGGACGTTGAAAGACAGGATTCGCGCTTCCGATATACTCGGCAGGTACGGCGGCGAGGAATTCATCGTCGTGCTGACGGCTATCGATCCCGAAAAGGTTCTGGCCGTGGCCGAAGACATGCGGGAGAGCATCGCGGCGCTTCGCGTTTCCTATCGGGATGAGAGTATCGCGACGACGATCAGTGTCGGGATGGCGGTATCGGGCGAGGGCGACAGGACCACGACGCTGGAAAAGCTGCTTATGGAAGCCGACTTGGCCCTCTACAGGGCCAAGCGGGAAGGCCGCAATCGAGTCTGCGTCGATGCGTTACAAATAAATCAGTAGCTTCTCGCGAAGATGGCCCTGTGTTTGGCGGGAGCTCCGCAGAGAGCGCAGACTCCGTCCACGCCCTCCTGGTGGCCGAGGGGCAGGCAGCGCAGGGTGGCCTTGACCTTGGTCTTGAGCCCGGCCTCGCACTCGGCGGAACCGCACCAGAGCGCTTCGGCGAAGCCGCCATGCGCGTCGGCGGTGCCCATGCCTTCGGCGCCGAAGAAATCCATCAGCTCTTTGTTGGAGCCTACCTTCACGGTATTGGCGTCGCGGAAGGCTACCGCGCGCTCGTAGAGCGAGGTCTGGATTCCATCGAGGAGCTTCCTGACGGCGTCGGCCGCGTCGGCCGCGGCCACGAAGGATTTTTCGCCCGTATCCCTGCGGACCAGGACGAGTTTTTCCGAAGCCATGTCGCGGGGGCCGATTTCGATCCTCACCGGGGTTCCCCTCATCTCCCACTCGGCGAATTTCCAGCCGGGGCTCGATGAATCGTCGCCGTCGAGGAGTGCGCGGATGCCCGCCGCCTTGAGCGCGGCCAGCGTCTTCTCCGCGTAGGCGAGGACGGCCGCCTTGTTGTCGTTCTTGTAGATCGGGACGATGACGGCTTCCTCGGGCGCGAGGGTGGGGGGGAGCACGAGTCCCTTATCGTCCGAATGCGTCATGATGACGGCGCCGACGAGTCGCGTCGAAACGCCCCAGCTCGTCGCCCAGACATAGTCGAGGCTGCCCTCGCGGGTCTGGAACTTGACGTCGAATGCCTTGGCGAAATTCTGGCCCAGGAAGTGGCTCGTGCCCGCCTGGAGGGCCTTCTTGTCCTGCATCATCGCCTCGATGGTGTAGGTGTTGACGGCGCCGGCGAACTTTTCCGTTTCGCTTTTCACGCCGACGACCACGGGCACGCAGAGATAGCGCTCCACGACGTCGCGGTAGACTTCGATCATGCGCAGGGTTTCCTCGACCGCTTCCTTTTCGGTTTCATGGGCGGTGTGGCCTTCCTGCCAGAGGAATTCGCTGGTCCTGAGGAAGAGGCGCGTGCGCTTTTCCCAGCGGACGACGTTCGACCATTGGTTTATGAGGAGGGGGAGATCGCGCCAGGACTGGATCCAGTCCTTGTACTTAGCCCAGATGATGGTCTCGCTCGTGGGGCGGATGCAGTAGGGCTCCTCGAGTTCCTCGCCGCCTCCGTGGGTGACGACGGCCAGCTCGGGGGCGAAGCCCTTGACGTGATCGGCTTCCTTCTTGAGGAAGCTCATGGGGATGAGGAGGGGGAAATAGGCGTTCTGATGCCCGGTTTCCTTGAAGCGTCGGTCGAACTCGTCGCGGATGCGCTCCCAGATGGCGTAGCCGCGCGGCCTTATCACCATGCACCCTTTCACCGGCGAATAGTCAGCCAGTTTCGCGTTGAGGACGATGTCGATATACCACTGGGAGTAATCGATTTCGCGGGGCGTGATTTTTTCGGCCATAAGTCACCTCACCATGGAAAAAGATAAGGAACTATATATAAAAACGAAGGCTCTTTCAATCGGATGGGCCGCGCATCGTGCTTCGCGTAAAGCGAATCGCGCCTTCGGGGGCTTCAAGCGGGCTTCGTTTCGCGCTATCTTATCGACTGTGACCCTTCAGAACCGACGACGCACCTATTGGATCCTCTTTGGCGTAAGCGGCGCCATGTTCCTGCTCGCCGTGGCCTTCTCGATTCTTCTCATCCTGCGCAGGGATGTCCCAATTTTCCTCATCGAACACAAGATCTACAAGGTCCATACCATTCTGGGGTGGCGAATTTCTTCCTTCGCCCTCTCCTTGGCCGACACGCTTTCGGCCTCATTCTTCGCTTCCCTGGTCGGCGCCTTCATCCTGAGGACCTTCAGGAAGACCGTTTCGGCCGAGATCTTCTTTTTCGCCTTCTGGCTCGCCACGGTATCCTTCGATTCCCTGAGGCTCGTCCATCTGTTCGCGGGCTTGAACGGCGGCTCCGATTCGCTGCTGGCCGTCATCGACAAGCTCTACATCGGCACGAGATTCCTGGGCTATATGGCCATATTCATCTCCGGGCTTTACGCGTCGGGCATGCGGAACGACAGGCAGTTTTCCATAATGGCCGCCTGCGTCGGCATCAGCATAGCCCTTGTCTCCATCCTGCCCGTCAACACGGGCATATGGACGCGGAACATCATATTCAAGGTGGGCTATGAACGTCTCATCGAAGGGTTTTCGCTCGCGATCATACTCATAACGATAGCGAATTACCTCATCGCGGTGAGGGTGAGGGGCGATAAGGCATATTACTTCATAGTGCTTGGCATAGCGGCCCTGACGGCGGGCACGCATTATCTGAGTCGCGATGGATCGCCGATCCTAAGCCTTGTGTCGATAATGATGATGGCGCTTGGAAGCTTCCTCTATATCTACAAACTGCATTCATTCTACCTCTGGCAGTAGGTTTTTCGGCTGAAGCTCTCCTGAAACGGCTTCTTGCTAGAATCCCATGAGCGTGGCGGTCAGGCCGGCCGCGAGGGGCAGGAGGATATTGTCCCAATCCTTGGCCGGCAGCGCTTCTACGAAGGTGGAAACGGCGGCGATGATCAGGGACGGTCCCAATTCGCGCGATATGGCGAAGGCGGAAAGCAAAGATACCAAAAAACAGGTGAGACTTCCCTCGAGCGATTTGCCCCTCGTGAAAGGCATTTTTACCTTTCCTATGGTTTTGCCGACAATGCTGGAAAAGCTGTCGCCGAAGGCCAGAATATAGACGGCTATCGAGGCCGAAGTCTGGCTGAAGAGCAGTACCGAGGCAAGCGCCCCGAGTCCAAGCGTCACCGGCCCTTTGACGAAGCGGCCCGCGTCGCGGAGCCGGGCCGCCCGCGCGGTTATGGCGGAGATCAGCGGGATATGGATCCCTTTCATGCGTAATGTCTCGAAGACGGCGTAACCGCAGGTGCCGCCCGCCAGGAGAAAGACGGCTAGCGGTTTTGAGATCGAGAGAATGATAGGGACGAAGGCTATCAGGAGATGAATGGCTTTGCGCGTGAGTTCAATGGTCAGCTCCTGATGCGTGGCCATTGATCGCGCTTTTATCCGAGGACTATATCCTTCCGCTATTTTGGCATCTTCTTGCCTCATCGTTTCTCCGCGAGCCGCTTATTGACACGCTGCCGGCGCTTTGGTAGGATGGCCAGCAGTCGAAAGAGCGTTGGGTGGGCGATTAACTCAGCGGGAGAGTGCTACCTTCACACGGTAGAAGTCATTGGTTCAATCCCAATATCGCCCACCGAACGCTTTTTTTCATGTCCATTCGGTCTTGTTTCCCTGCGGCTTGGCTGGGTGGAAGACCGGTAAACCGCTCCACCACCCACTATAGTATACCTCCATTAGTCCCGAATTTCCACAGAAGCCTCCCCTGCGCCTTTCTGGGGGATTCCCGGGGCGTTTTTCGGTCGCCTGGCCAGCGTTCGGTCCTCGATCTTGCCCAGGAGCCAGAGCAGGCCCGCGGCGACGGCGGCGATCGCTCCCACGAGGGGCCATACGGCGTCGAGGCTTGTGGCGTCTATCAGCCTACCAATCACCGGCGGGCTGATGGTCCAGCCGATTCCCCCGATGAAGGGCAGCACCGCCTGGAATCTTCCGCGGTGCGAGATGGGCGTGTGGTTCGCCACATAGGCGCCCTCGTTCGTCGCGTTCACGATTTCGCCCAGCGTCCACAGGATCGTCGACAGGTAGAGAAGCCAGATATTACGAGACAGTCCTATCATCCCGAATCCCACCGCGTAGAAAACCCCTGCCAGCGCCACCGAATTGATGGGCTTCCATTTTTTCGACAGGGCCATGACGGGCGTCGAGAGGAAGATGACGAGGACGGCGTTCAGCGTCATGAAGGTGCCGAAGATGGCCGCCCCGGATTCGCCGAACAGCGCTTTCGTCTGGAGGGGCAGGGCGAAGCGGTGCTGGTTGTAGACGAAGCCGTACCAGGTCGCGATCATCGTGAAAACGATGAGGAAGGGGCGCGACATGAGGGCCTGGACCAGCGAGCCCTTGTGGGCCTCCTCGGTGCTTCCCGTGCCGATGGTCGCGTCGATCTGCTGCTGGGTAGGCTTCGTTTCGCCCACCTTGGCGCCCACGATGGCGGTGGCGGCGAAGACGGCCAGCGCGTTTCCCCAGAAGAGCCATGACGATGCGTGCTCGAAGAGGAAACCAGCGATGAGCGATCCCACCGCGAAGCCGAGGTTGTGGACGAGGTACTGGAGCGAGAAGGCGGTGCGCCTGTTCTCCGGCGTGGTGAGATCCGTCATCATCGCCGATCGGGCGGGATCGGTGATCCCGTCGAAGAACACGCTCAGGAGAATGAGCCAGGGAACATGCGCGGAGAACATGGCGAAGCCGCAGGGGATGTACAGGGCCGCCGAGATTATCTGCGTGACGACCATGAGTCGCTTGCGTCCCCATCGGTCGGCCAGTTTCCCGCCTATGAAGTTGCCAGGTATGTAGACGATCGAGATGAAAAACATGAAGTTGCCCGCTTCACTCTGGCTCATTCCCGACCTGCCGGTGAGATAGAGGGTGAGAAAGGGAAACACGAAAATGCCCATAGAGTTGATGATGGTGGCGATGCACAGCATGTAGAGGGGTTTTGGAAGCCCTCCGTACACGCCGAATAGTCCCACCGCCTTGCGGCGCAGGGCTGGAAAGAGGTTGTCGATGCTTTTTTTCGCGGCTTGAGTGCCCATGATTTTAATGCTCCCGCACGTGGTGCGGTACCGTTCCGGAGGGAATCATCCCTGCCGGCATGGCGATTGCGCTTTCAGCGCAGCTGACTGGTGGCGCGGAGATGCTTAAGGATGTGAGAAAGGGGGTGTTCTTTCTGTACTCGAGCCTTAAGCAGCTGCGCGTACGTTTCGGTACGATGACGTTACGTTTACAAACACTGCTTCGGCTCCTTTCTTGAAGATTTCGTGTATCGTCGCAGATTTTCATGATATAGTCAAGGCGAAATCCGGCAATGGTGAAATCTGGCTTTGGGCGGAGGAATTTCATGGAAGGAACGTTTTTCCCGGACATCGCGGCCAAGCTCGAAATTCTCGAACCCGGTCTTCTGTCGCGCAAGGTGAGGGCCTACGGCGAGAAGTCGATGGTCGTCGAAGTGCTTTTCGAAACCGGGGCTTTGGGAGCCGCGCATCAGCATCCCCATGAGCAAATCTCCTATTGTCTCGACGGGAGCTTCGATTATTTCGTGGGCGCGACGACCTACAGGCTGGAACAGGGAGACTGCGTCCTCGTTCCCGGCGGCGCGCGGCATGGAACCAAATGCCTCGCCAAGGGTCGGCTATTGGATGTTTTTTCCCCGCCACGCGAAGATTTCCTTGCGCGCTGACCGCGCCTGGAGGCGATCATGAAAGGCTGCATGGGCAAGCTGCTCTTCGTCGATTTGGGAAGCGGGAGCTTCGAGACGCGGACGCCGCCGGAAGAAATGTACAGCGAGTGCGCCGGCGGGATCGGCCTCGTGGCGCGAATTCTCATCGACGAAATACCCGCCGGCGCTGACCCGCTCGGTCCCGAAAACGTACTCGCCTTCATGTCGGGGGCGCTGACCGGGACCGGGTCGGTGATGACCGGCCGCTGGATGGTGGCCTGCAAGTCGCCCCTCACTAACGGCTGGGGAGACGCCAACTGCGGCGGCACCCTGTCTCCGGCGATAAAACGCTGCGGCTATGACGGCATCTTCTTCAAGGGAATCTCGGCCCAGCCCGTCGTTTTTTTCTGCGACGACGAAGGTCCCCGGCTGGAACCGGCCGGGGAACTCTGGGGCAAGGACGCCGTCGAAACCGAGGAAGCGATTTTCGCCTCGTTTAAAGGGAAAAAACCGGCGATGGCCGCCATAGGCTACGCCGCCGAAAACCTATCGCTCATCTCCGGCATCTCCAACGACGGCGGCCGCTACGCCGCGCGCTCGGGCGTGGGCGCCGTCATGG
This sequence comes from Rectinemataceae bacterium, assembly GCA_035560555.1. Classification (GTDB taxonomy): domain Bacteria; phylum Spirochaetota; class Spirochaetia; order Treponematales; family Rectinemataceae; genus UBA11090. The sequence goes on along the minus strand of DATMZF010000024.1, from coordinate 73,339 downwards.
GTTCGAAACGCCTCAAGGCCATCGTTCTGTCCGGAAGCGCCAAAATATCCTGCGCCAACCCGCAGAAAGTGATGGAACTCTCCAAGCGATTCACCGAATCGGTGAAGAACACCAATATCCCGGCCTTCGTGAAGGGCAAGCATCTGGCCTTCGTGGGGAAAATGATGGGGCTGCCCCTCGTCTTCCGCATGGACGGCATCCTGAGCGCGGCGTTTTTCAAGCGCTGGGGCACCATCTACAACAATACCGGCGGCGTGGTGAATGGCGATACGCCGGTGGGCAACTGGAAGGACGGTCCGGCCGAGTTCCCGAAGGCGCGATTCGAAAAGCTCAACGCCCAGAAGGTCACTGACCTCGAAACGAAGAAATACCATTGCTATTCCTGTGTCATCGGCTGCGGCGGCATCTGCGACGTGAGCGGCATCATCGCCGGCGGCGGGCATATGCACAAGCCGGAGTACGAGACGCATGCCGCTTTCGGCCCCCTCCTCCTCAACGACGACCACGCGTCCATCTTCAGGTGCAACGATATATGCAACAGGAGCGGGCTCGACACGATATCGGCCGGAACCACCGTAGCCTTCGCCATCGAGTGCAGGGAACGCGGCATCCTGAGCGAAGCCGCGTTGGGCGGCATCGACCTGAGATGGGGCGGCAGCGAAGCTATCGTGGCCTTCCTCGAACTCATGGCGAGGCGCCAGGGCGCAGGCGAGCTTTTCGCCGACGGCGCCGCCGCGGCCGCGAAGAAGCTGGGACATTCCTCCGAATCCTTCGCCGCGCAGGCTGGAGGGCAGGAGCCCGGCATGCACGATTCGCGGGCCGATCCGCAGATGGGAGTGTCCTACTCGGCCGACCCCACGCCGGGTCGCCACACGATCGCCTCAGGCGTCTATTACAACGTGATGCAACTCTGGAAACGAGTATCCTGGGCGCCGAAGGTGCCGCTCGTCTACCTGAAGTCGCGCGAGTACGGCGCCACCGAGGAAGAAGCGATGAAGGGGGTGGCTGGCACGCTCTATAAACAAGTGGCTGACATGGCGGGGGGCTGTCTTTTCGCCATGATCACGGGCGTCCAGCACTGGGACCTTTTCGCCTTTTTCAACGCGGCGACGGGCATGGAACTGTCGCCTGACGAGTATATGGAGATGGGTAGGCGAGCGCAGACCCTGCGCCAGCTCTTCAACCTCAAGCAGGGAATCCAGCCCCGCGACTATTTCGTCCCCGAACGCATGCGCGGCGCGCCTCCTCTCTCCAACGGCCCCCTGAAAGGCAAGTCTCTGCCTTTGGCCGAAAAGGTCGGCCTGCACTGGGCGGCGATGGGCTGGGATGGGGAAACGGGAGCGCCGACGACGGCGACCATCGAAAAGCTGGGCCTAAAGGACCTGGTCTCGAGGAATTTTCCTGGGGGATCGTTTTTTCGATGAAGAAAAACGAAACGGGCATGCCCAAACCTTCACCTCGAGCGAACATGAGAAGCGCGGCCTACATCGCCGCGGCGTTCTTGGTCGTCTTCGCGCTCCAGGCTTTCCTGTCCGCCTACAAGGCGCCGCCCGACGCGTCGCTCGTGGAGCCCTCCGCGGCGATCGAGAGGGATGGAGTCCCTCTCGGGACAAGGGCGCTGCCGGTTCTCATTTCCTGCGCGAGCGACGCCTCCTTCCAATCCGGCGGCTATGTATTCCATATGAAGCTTCGCCTTCCCGACGCGATCGCGGGCGGCGAAAACCTGGCCCTAGTATTTCCGCAGATGGCGGGGAGCTCGCTGACGGTGACCCTCAACGGCCTGTCCATAGGCGTGCGAGGCGATCCAAGGGATGGGCGATCCAGCATATGGAACGCGGTGCATGTCTTTCCCGTTCCCGCCGGCCTGCTTTCGACCGAAAACACCATCGACGCCACCATAGCGGGCACCTATGAGGCGGGAATCACCGCGTTGCCTTATCTGATCGACGCGAACCGTCACGCGCCGCTGCTCTTCCTCTTAATGCTCTTTTCCAACGGCGCGATATGGCTTTCCATGGGCGCGATCCTGGCGTTTTCGATCATCGTCCTGAGCATGGGGATTTTCAACGACCTGAGCAGACTGTCCAACATTCTTCTGGGGATAGCCAGTGTCGCCGTCGCCGTCTTCCTCGCCGACTTTGTCTGCCTTGAGCGTCTCCCTGTCTCGCTCGTGGCCTTCAAGAAAATCGTCGTATCGCTGCGCCACCTGAGCGCCGCGCTTTTCGTGATAGCCTACCTGAGGCTTCTCGACAAAAAGCTGGATATTTTCGCCATCGTCTTCACCGCGATTCAGCTGGTTTGCTTCGCCCTAATCGTCGTCTACCCGGGCGACATCGTCGCTATAAAGCGACTCTACGGCTATACGTACCTCACCTTTTTGCCGCTGCAGGCCTATCTTTTGGTGATCGTGGCCGGCCAAGCCCGAAAGGCGGGTTCCCTGCGGATCATCGCCTTCGGCGTCGTCGTGGCCTTCCTCAGCGCGACGCGCGATATCATCCTTCTCGTCCTGGTGGACGCCCCCGGGGCCATCATGGTCTCCCATTACGGTTTCATCGTGCTGGCTTTGGCTTCCTGCGTCTTCGTGGTCTACGATGCCTTGGGTCATTACAGCGCGCTCATCGTGGAACGGCGAAGGGCGGCCACGTTCCGGGAAGAAGCGCTCCACGACGAACTCACGGGATGCTACAACCGGAAAATACTGCCGATCCTCGCCGACGATCTCAAAAAGCCCTTCTCCGTATTGGCCTTCGATATCGACAACTTCAAATCCGTCAACGATAGCTTCGGCCACGCGACGGGCGACGCCATCCTCGTCGATCTAGTCCGGATCGCCCAGAGGAATATCCGCGCCGACGATTGCGTGGTGAGAACCGGGGGCGACGAATTTCTCCTCGTCCTCCGAGGCTGTCCTCTCGAGGTGGCCAGCGCGATCGCCGACCACCTCGTTTCGGATTGCAGACAGTCCGGCGTCGCCGTGGTCCAGGACGCGTCGGCCAAAACAGGGACGCCGAAGGTCGTCGGCTACTCCGTTTCGGCGGGAGTGGCATTCTGCTGCGGCGGCGAGACCAGCCTCGAGGAGCTGATGGCAGCCCAGCAAAAGGCGGACCGGGGACTCTACAAGGCGAAGAACGAAGGAAAGGGCGGATGGTGCGAGGGCTGAACGCGGCATCTGACGGACTGTATCGATTCGGGCGCTACTCTCGGTACGCTTCATTGTCTTTCGCTCCGCCTTGCCTAATGGCGGCCGGGGCGCTAGAATCGACGCCATGAAAGGGATCATCGTCGCCGCCGGCTATGGCACCCGTTTCCTTCCGGTCACCAAGACCGTTCCCAAGGAACTCCTGCCTGTCGGCCTCAAGCCGAGCATCGCGTATATCGTCGAAGAGTTTATCGCCTCGGGCATCGAGGATATTATCATCATCTCCTCGCGACGGAAGAAGGCCCTCGAGGATTACTTCGACCGCGAAATCGAGCTGGAGGGAGTCTTCGCGAGGGAAGGGAAAGCCGACAAGCTTGCGCTGATCTGTCCCCCCGCGGCACGCATTTCCTTCGTGCGCCAGACGGAGATGATGGGCACCGGGCACGCGCTGCTGCAGGTGAAGAACCTCATCGGCGGGGAACCCTGCGTGGTGGCCTATCCCGATGATCTCCTCATCGGCGATATTCCCCTGGCCCGCCAGCTCATCGGTGTCTACGAGAAAACGGGAAAATGCGTGCTGTCCACGATCTTCGAGCCGGGCGACGTGTCCCGCTACGGCGTCGTCGATCCGGAGAGAGACGGCGTCGGCGTGAAAGGCTTCGTGGAAAAACCGGCTCGCGGCAGCGAACCCAGCCACGAAGTATCCATCGGCCGTTATCTCTACACGCCTGAGTTCTTCGATAGGCTCGAGGAAGGCTGGGCGAAACACGAGAAGGGCGAATACTACCATACGTACGCGCTGGACCGCATGATCGAGGCGGGCAAGATGGCCTTCGCGCGCGTCGCGGGCACGAGACTCGACACGGGGGATCCGGCCGGATATCTCGAAGCGATTCTTTTCAACGCGGCGAAGGACCCTTCGCTGCGGCCGACGCTGGACGCGTTTCTGGCGTCCTATGCCGGAGAGTCCATCCAAGGAGCGAAGCGGCGATGATAGTCGGCATAGATATCGGCGGCACCACGACCAAGATCGTCGGCCTCGGGCCCCACAAGGAAAGAATATGCGCCACGGTCAAGGCGAGCGACCCGGTCGCGTCAGCCGCCGGGGCCATAGGCAAATTCCTCTCCGTCGCCGGCAAAAAGATGAGCGACATCTCCAGGCTCGCGGTGACGGGTGTCGGCTCCACGGTTCTGGGGGAAGAGGTGCTCGGCATCAAGGTCGAACATGTCGAGGAATTCCAGGCGGTGGGCCTCGGCGGTCTCGAGCTGTCAGGCGCCGAGAGAGCCCTGGTCGTCTCCGTGGGAACGGGAACGGCCATCGTGCACGCCGAGGGTAGGAACGCGCGCCACCTCGGCGGCTCCGGCGTCGGAGGCGGCACGATCCTTGGTCTTGGCAAGGCCCTCATTGGAATCACCGACTTCGACAGCCTCGCGCTCGCCGCCTCGCGGGGCGATGTGAGGGGCGTCGATCTGACTGTCGGCGATATTTCTTCCAAAGAGGTGGGTACGCTGCCGCGCGACGCCACGGCATCCAATTTTGGCAAGTTGGCCGATCGCCCAAGCGACGATGATTTCGCGGCGGGCATCGTCAACATGGTGTTTCAAACCGTGGGCATGCTCGCTCTTTTCGCTTCCCGCGCCGAACACGATTCCACCGTCGTCGTCGTGGGCAACACGATGCAGATTCCCTCGGCCGTCACGGTGCTGGAAAGGCTCTATCCCATCTACGGCATCCGCTTCATCGTTCCCGAACTCGCCCAGTACGCTACCGCGCTCGGCGCGGCGCTGTATTTAAGCGAGTAAGGTAAGGTATCCCTCCCCGCGGTTCAGTCGACGGTTATGGACTTCGAGACGTTTTTCGGCGCGTCGGGATGAACGCCGTGGTCGGCGACCCCAAGCCCGTTGAGCCACTCCATTTTCCGCACCGACATTCTGTAAGCCAGATACTGGAGGACAATCGTCGCGCCGAACACGAAGATGAAGGGATCGCCCGTGTGTGGAATCTCGATGTACTTCGACCAGTACCCCTCATCCCCCATCGGCTTTCCCGCCACGGCGAGAGCGAGATCCTGTCTTCGTTCCGCGATGAGGATAATGTCGGCCCCCCTTATTTTATGCGTGTGAATCTGGCTGATGGTTATCCGCACGTCGCGATCCTCGGGCGGGCAGACAAAGACGAGGGGATAGGCGCTGAAAAGCCCTTCCACGAGCGAGGGGTTGCGCGCTAGCGTTTCCCTCGCGCTTTCCGCTATCGGCGTCTTGTCCCTCGTTTCCATGGCCTTGTACGCGTTCAGGAGATTCTCCATATCCGAGAGGGAAAAGAGCGTGTTTCGTCCCAGAATGGTGTTGGGGCCATGCTTGAATTCGGCGGCATCGTAGCCTTCGGTGTGGTTGAGGACGACTTCCCTGATTTTGAGGGCACCTTCGCGCGCCAGGCCGATGAGGCCGGTACCGAGGATATGGATCGACGGTTTAGCGTAGAGGCGGGCCGCCGCCGTCTCGATATCGCCTATCGTCGCTTCGATGCTGTCTTCCATGAGCTTTTTCGCTGCGAGAAGCTTTTCCTTCACCTCCCTTTCCGGCAGGACGAGGCTCGATGCCATGAGGTAGAGTATGGCCAGCTGGTTCATGAAGGATTTCGTCGCCGCGACGGCGATTTCCGGTCCGCAGAGAATCGGCAGGTAGAAGTCGGAGAGTTCCTGGGGAATTCTCGAGTTTTCGTTGTTGACGAGACATGCGCGCCTGACCCTCGGATTCTTTTCCTTCACGTCCTGGAATATGTCGACGAGGTCCTTCGTCTCCCCCGACTGGGTGATGCCGAGGATGAAGTCGTCGGCGCGCAGGCAGGAAAAATACATCGAGCGGAATATGCCGGGATTGCAGGGATAGATCGGCAGGTGGGCGATACCGTTGAAGAAATAGGCCGCCGTCAGGGCGGCGTGGTAGGAAGTTCCCGAAGCCACGAGGTAAATCCTGCCCCCCGAATTGTTGGTCTCGGTGAGCGCCGACTTGAATTCGCTCAGGTACCGAAGCACCGCCCGGCGCTTGCGCCACACGAATACCGAATCCATGAGCGCGAGATCCCCGGCGCGCTGTGGCGCCAGTTTCGCCAGCTCGGACAGGAGTTCCGCTTCGTCCGAGGCGAACGTCTCCTTGACGGCTTTTTTGGCGGCCTTCGCCGCTGGCCCGGCGGTCGCGTCCCTGGCTTGGGGACCTTTTCCCGCGGCCGCGACGCGCGCGCTCACATCGGCCCAGGAGGGAGCCGTGAAAACAGCCTCCATCTCATCCCTAAGCAGGTCGTCGCCGAACTTTTCGGACAGGCTCGCGAGCTCGTCGGCCGACTCCTTGCACTCGTCCTTCCTCTCCTCGAAAATCGCGCCCAGCGCGTCCTCTTTGGGGTTCCTGAAGTAGTAGCGGAGAATCTGGTCCATATTGTCGGGGCTCCCCAGAATTTCCTGTTCCATGTAGTGCTTGAAGCGAGGACTGAGCTGCGTGTCCCTCACCGACAGCTTGGAGCGCTTCAGCTTCGGCCTGGAAAAGGCGGGCGCCCCCCGCAGATTGAAGAGAAGATAGTTGTTTTCGGTGAACCAGAGCCCTTCGCCTTCGGACAGGGGAATGAGGGCGCGCGTCTTCGAGAGCACGGAGGTGAGATCCGAAGAGACGACGATGAAGTTGCCGTGGGCATCGCTCCCGACGCCCGCGTAGAGCGAGGATCCGGACTTGATGGCGAATACGCCGGGCAGCTTTGGGTCGGCCACGGCCGCCGCGTAGGATCCCTCGGCGAGGGCTTCAGCCTTCCTTATGGCGTCGATCATGCGCAGGACGCCGTCGGGGACACCTTCCCTGAGGCCCGAAGCGGCGTAGGCCTGGCGCATTCCCGCCAGGTCGGCGCTCGAGAGCCTCTGGTTCGAGGCGTAATGTTCTTCCACGAGGTGGACGATGATCTCGCCGTCGTTGTCGGATACGACGGCGTGGCCCCGCGAGGAGAGCCAAGTCTTGAGGGAGTCCGTGTTGGAAATATTGCCGTTGTGGGCGCCGACCATCTCGATCTTGCAGCTGACGTGGTGCGGCTGACTGTTGATGTCGGTCACCGCCCCATAGGTCGCCCAGCGGACCTGGCCGATGAATCGCTGACCCGAGTTCTCCGCGATGCGGAGGGCGGGGCAGACTTTGGATGGAGCGCCGGTTTTTTTGAGCAGGACGATTTCCCGCGCGTCGCCGATGAACGAAGCGCCCGTCGAATCGTATCCCCTATATTCGAGACGCCGCAGCAGGGCTTCCGCTTCCCTTCCCATGGCCGGATTGTCGGTCTTGTATATCAAGGACACTATTCCGCACATCTGTCACCTCTGACCAAAGTATAGTGCGACTTTTCCATTTTGTGTGATGCTGTTATAGTATCCCATCATGTCAGTTCAACCTTACGAGACGAAACACAGAATATGGGGATACGACTGCGGCTACGGGGGGCCCTTCAGCCCGCTGTCGCTCGCCAATTACTTTCAGGAAATAGCGGGCGACCACGCTCTTGAGCTGGGGGTCGGCATGGGCGCCATGTTCGCCAAGGGTCAGACCTGGATGCTCTCCCGCGTCGATATCGAAATAGAAGAACTCCCTCGCGAAGGCGACGAGGTTCTCCTGCGCACCTGGCCCGCGGGCACCGACCGCATCTTCGCGATACGCTATATCGAGATGTTTTCCGCCGAAGGCCGGCGCATCGCCGGGGCACTCTACGACTATATGATCGTCGACATGGAAAAGCGCAGGCCTTTGCGGCCCGAACGCCTCCTCGACCCCAGCATGAAAGCCGACCTTCCCGCGCCCTATCCCGATTTTTCAACGGGAATACAGCATCTCGAGGGCTTTGCCGGTTTTTCCGGAGGCCTCTCCGACGGCTGGGCCGAGTCTTTCAGGCTGAACGTGGGGAATCGTCATATAGACTATAACGGTCATGTCAACAATGCCCATTTCATCAACTGGCTCTGCGACGCGATACCCATGGAGGAGCGCGGCTCCGGACGCCTTTCCAGACTGAAGGTCGATTTCGTATCCGAAGTGAAGCTGGGCGAGGAAGTCGCGGCGTTCTGGACCGACGACGAGGCTTCCGGCGGCAAGCTTTCCCTCCTGACGAGGGGCGGGGACGTTGTCGCGAGAGGTTTTACCCGCTGGTGCCAGGTCGGCATTTCATAATCGCCTGAGTCGCCGGGATAGCTACGCAAAAACACCTCCTCCTCAAATGTAGACGTGATCAAGCGATTTTCTCTTGTACAAACACTGATCACATTATATTGTATAGCAAAATTGCTGTACCACAATATGTAGTAGGGAGACGTTAGTCATGACTGTTGCTACCATGTTTGATCCTGAGGCTGTCCGGCAGCCTGAGCCAATGTTGAGGCAAATCGTCAAGCGATCGGGGAATGTCGATCGTTACGACCGGAAGAAAATCGAGGCCGCGATAGGCAAGGCTTTTCTCGCTACGGGTGCGACGGCCGGGGATTCCGCTGCTCCGGGGAAGGATTCCGGGACCCAAGCGAAGGCGCGACACTATACCGACCTCGTCGAGGAAAAGATACAGGCGCTCCTGCAGGAAAGGCACCCCCATTCGATCCCGGCGATTGAGGAAATCCAGGATATCGTCGAGACGGTCCTCATAGAGCAGAGGGAGACCGAGGTCGCGAAAGCCTATATCCTGTATAGGGCGCGACACGATGCCATCCGGGACGCGAGGAAGCTCATGCTGGACATTTCGGCGACCATGGATGGCTATCTCAGCCAGTCCGACTGGCGCGTGAACGAAAACGCCAATGTCAACTTTTCCCTCGGCGGGCTCATCCTCCACAATTCGGGCGCGGTCACCGCCAATTACTGGCTCAAGCGTATCTATCCCAAGGAAATCGCCGATGCCCACATGAGCGCCGATTTCCATATCCATGATCTTTCCATGTTTTCCGGCTACTGCGCCGGCTGGTCGCTTCGGGATCTTATCCGCGAAGGGCTCGGCGGTGTTCCGGATAAAATCTCCTCGAAGCCGGCGTCGCATTTGTCCACCCTGGCGAACCAAATGGTGAACTTTCTCGGCGTCCTCCAGAACGAGTGGGCCGGCGCCCAGGCATTTTCATCTTTTGACACTTACCTGGCTCCCTTCGTTAAAGCCGACACCTTGAGCGACGCGGAGATACGACAAGGCCTTCAAAGTTTCATCTTTGGCGTGAATACGCCTTCTCGTTGGGGCAGCCAGGCTCCTTTCACCAATATTACGCTGGATTGGACGCCGCCCGAGGATCTGGCGGACAAACCGGCCGTCGTTGGCGGAAGGGAAATGGATTTTACCTATGGCGACTGCGCCGCCGAGATGGAACGGATAAACAGGATATTCATAGAACTAATGCTGGCCGGCGATGCCTCGGGGCGAGGTTTCCAGTACCCGATCCCAACCTACAACATCACGAAGAATTTCAACTGGGACGCACCCAACGCGGCCCTTCTTTTCGAAATGACCGCCAAGTACGGCACCCCCTATTTCCAGAACTTCGTGAACTCCGACCTCAACCCGGGCGATGTCCGGAGCATGTGCTGCAGGCTTCAGCTGGACAGGCGCGAACTGCGGAAAAAGGGAGGTGGCCTCTTCGGGGCTGACGAACTCACCGGGTCTATCGGTGTCGTGACCATAAACTTACCGAGAATCGGCTATCTCGCTCGCGGCGAGGGCGATTTCTTCGAGCGCCTCAACACTCTCATGGATCTAGCTAAGGAGAGCCTCGTCATAAAGCGGAAAGTGATCCAGCGGCTTCTCGACGCGGGGCTTTTCCCCTTCACTAAACGCTACCTGAAATCCTTCGACAACCATTTCAACACGATCGGCCTCGTCGGGATGAACGAGTGCCTGCGAAACTTCTTCTCGCCCGAGGTGACGACGGCTACTCCCTCCGGCCGCGATTTTTCGCTCAAGGTGCTCAACCATATGAAAGGGAAACTGGCTGATTATCAGGTGGAGACGGGCGAGCTTTTCAACCTCGAGGCGACGCCCGCGGAGTCGACGTCGTACCGCTTGGCTAGGCATGACAAGGAACGCTATCCGGACATCATCGCCGCGGGAAAGGACGAGCCCTACTATACGAACTCGACGCAGTTGCCCGTCGGGCAGACCGAGGATATCTTCGACGCCCTCGATATGCAGGAAAAACTGCAGGGCGCCTATACTGGCGGCACGGTTTTCCACGCTTTCCTGGGAGAGGCTGTCGGCGACTGGAAGGCCTGTGCCTCCCTTGTCCGTACGATCGCCGCGAAGTATCGGATCCCCTATTTCACGATTTCCCCCACCTTTTCGATCTGTCCGACGCATGGTTACCTGAAGGGAGAGCATTTCTCCTGTCCTGAATGTGGATCGCCGGCCGAGGTCTACAGCAGGATTGTGGGGTATTACCGCTCGGTAAAGAACTGGAATGCCGGCAAGCGCGAGGAGTATGGAGAAAGGGCGCTTTTCAACATCGGGACGACGTCGGCGCCTGACGGCGCGAATGTCCATGAGGTTGATCTTCGCGCCGCGGACCTTCGCGCCGCTTCCGTGCTGTTATTCATGCGAAAGACCTGTCCCAATTGCCCGCCCGTTAAGAAGATTCTGGCTTCGCGCCTTGAATACTCTGAGATCGATGTAGACAGCATAGACGGCTTAGCCCTGGCCGCGCTGCACTCCATCTGTTCTACGCCGACGGTTCTCTTTCTCGATCAAAAAGCTGAGGAAATTGCCCGCTGCTCCACCGTAAGGACGTTGACGGCCATGCTTGAGTCGGCTCTCGAACATGTCTGAAAACTTAACGGTTGATCAACATGTGGGGTTCAGAAAGACATCGCTTGTAGATTATCCGGCCAAGGTGACCAGCGCGTTATTCTTCACAGGCTGCAATTTTCGCTGTCCTTGGTGCCATAACCGCGAGTTGGCGCTGGGCATCGCAGAGGATTTGCCGCTTCTGGATGAGTGCCTGGCGGCTATTGAGCGAAGAAAGGAGCGCATCCAGGGCGTGGTCATCTCGGGCGGCGAACCCTTGTTATACGGGAATATCGGATCGGTTATCGGCCGTATCCATGATATGGGGCTGCCGGTAAAGCTCGACACGAATGGATCTCTTCCCGGGAGGCTTGAAACACTGCTGGCAGAGGAGAGGTCGAGACCCGACTATGTCGCGCTGGACCTCAAGACCGGCGCTATGGGCTATCAGAGGCTCGCGCCCACGGGCCGCGGGGATCCTTTCCTCGCCATCCTCCAAAGCCTGCGCCTTCTAGCCGAGCGGGGGATACCCTTCGAAGCGCGCAGCGTGGTTTGCCCGGGGTTCTTCGATGCGGATACGGTGGAAGAACTGGCGCCGTTGCTGTCCGCTGATATCCCATGGTTCTTCGCGCCCTTCGCGCCGGGCAATTGCCTCGATCCAGCCTGGAACGATGTATCCCCTCCAGCGCCGGCCGAAGTGCGGGCGCTCGCGGAAGCCGCGCGCCGGCTGGGCAAGAACGCCTTGATCCGATGAACCGACTCTGCGCCGCGCGGCGAGGTTGACAGTCTCCGCCTTGTATCCTAGTATAAAAACGCTTCAGGGATCCGAGGAATACGGTGAAAATCCGTAGCGGTCCCGCCACTGTAACCGGGGATTTGCCCGACATGCTCTCCTTGAGGGAGGGCGGCCATTGCGATTCGAGAGGATTGCGAGAAGGCGTCGGCGGCAATAGATGATCCGGAAGCCAGGATACCACCCTGCGGCGGCTCATGGGATTTTCATCCCGTGGGCAAAACTTCGTGGCCTGAGGAATAACAGTGTTTTCCCCTCCTTTTTCGACGCCGATCGGCGTCGGCCTTCTTTCGCATTTTAGCGTTGATCGCTGGGTGAGCACCATGACAATGGCGCGGCATGTTTTCACCGCCGCGCGTCCAGGCCTCGAGAACTTCGGAGGCCTTCCATGGCGACGCGCTTCAATGTTTTCAGGTGGCTTTGGCGTACCAGGTTATCGGGGCTTTCTCTCGCATGGTGCTTCCTTGCCTTCGCGGCGAGCTTGCCAGCCGGAGCCGATCCCTATGAGCTGCCTCCTCAGGTGGTCACCGATGTCGCCCCGCAGATAAAGCCGGCTCCCGCAGCAGGGCGTACCGAGTACACATCGGAGGAGTTGAAGGCTATGGGGCTGTCCTCTATCGAGGAGGCCCTCGCTGCTATACCCAGCCTTATTGTGTCGCCGGTGGGCCCTTCGGGGGCGCAGTCCACGGTTTCTCTTCGCGGTTCCACGTCTACTCAGGTCCTCGTCCTCGTCGATGGAGTACGCGTCTCCGATCCCGCGACGGGGCAGGTGGATCTTGCCAGGCTGGGGCTTTCTCTTGACGATATCGAATCCATCGAAGTGGTGCGGGGAGGTGTTGTCGCCCAGTACGGGGCTGACGCCGTGGGCGGTGTCGTCATCATCGAGACCAGGCGAGGAGACTCTTCCGCGGATTTTTCGCTCAAGGCGTCGAATAAAGCCTATCTTCCAGCGGCGAGCTTGTCCGGATCCGGCGCTGGCGCCGTCGAGGTTCCAGCTTCCCTTCTTTCTCTCATTGACGGGCAGAGTCTCTCCTTCAGGGCAGGACTTCCCGGCGGGCTCGCCCTGACCGCTTCGGCCGAGCGCTCGTCGAACGCCTATCTCTACTATGACGCCAACTACGCGCGGCGGCTTCGGAGCAACGCCGACCTTCTGCGCGGCTCAGGTACCCTGTCCTGGAAAGGATTCGTCGGGGAGGGGGTGGTTTCAGCCGCGGCGGCGCTTGGGGCGAGAACCCTCGGTGTGCCCGGCTCTTTGGATTCGCCTACGCCCGAAGCTCGGCAGCGAGACCTCGACGCCTCGTTCTCCGCCGATTACGCGACCGACTATTTTATGTCGGATATATCCTCGCTCAAGGCGAACGGCTACGGCCGCTTTGCCATTCTGGAGTATAGCGAGGCCGACGATGATACGGCTGATATCCATAGGAGCTCGAGAATTGGCGGCGATGCGCATTGGTCGCTTTTAGCGGGAACGTCCGCGACGATCAACGCGGGCATATCGACTCGCTATGAGCGGCTCGATTCAACCGTCGTGAAAAGCGCCGACGGCTCCATTCCCGAAAGGATCGGCTCAGGCGTTTTCTTTGAGCCTTCGATCGTCCTCGGCTCCTGGACGTTGGCGCCGGCGCTGCGCTGGGATTGGACCAGCGACTTTGCTTCCGGGCTGTCCTTCTGCCTTGGCGCTGCGAAAACGCTGAACGATGAAGCCACTTTCACGGTATCCGCATCCACCGCCTATCGCGCGCCGAGTTTCGACGATCTGTACTGGCCAATGTCGAGCGGCGTCGAGGGAAACCCGAACCTCAGACCTGAGACGGCATACTGTGCCGACGCTGGATTCAGCCTAAAAAGAGGCGGACGTTCCTTTTCCGCCTCTACCTTCGTCCGGTATTCGAAAGACGTAATCCTTTGGCAGGAGAATGACGACGGAATATGGCGGCCGACCAATTTCGGCAATGCCTTCTACCCCGGCTTGGAGCTTGAATATAGATCCGCGGCGGCGCCTTGGACGCTCTCGCTTTCCTACGGCTTTCTCTATAGCTATATCCTCTCGGGAGACCTCGACTTCTCCGACGACAAACGAGTGCCCGGAGCGCCCGTCAACAAGTTAACCGCGACGGGAGCCTACGCGTCGGGTCCCTTCAAGGGATCGCTAATCTGCTCCTACGAGAGCCTGAGCTATCTCACCACTGCCAACTTGGCCTACCAACCGGCCGTGTTCCTGCTTGGGACGAGGCTGGAATGGTCTCTGAACGATCGGCTGTCGTTCTTCTGCGAGGGTAAAAATCTTCTGAATGAGCGATATGAGTCGGTAAAAGGCTATCCGATGCCGGGGCTCTCAATCGAACTGGGCTTCGAGTACCGGACTGTTGAAAAATAAAAGGAGTTTCTATGAAAACGAAGGATCTCATGAAATGGCTTGGGCGAACGGGCAAATGGGCGACGGGCATCGTTTGGGTCGCGTTGGTCGCGATCCTGCTGACAAGCTGTCCCAACCCGGCCAACAATCCGGGCACGGGCTCGACGGCGAACCTCTTTGCCGTCGACTCGAAGAACGGGAGCGTATATGAAATAGATGACAGCACTTGTACAGCGGCTTCGACAGCCCTCATTTCGATAGGCCAGAATTCGTCGGGCGAGATCGCGTTCTCTGGCGACATCGGCTTTATCGCCGTGGGAAGTTTTTCCAACACCGCGCCCGGGCTTTATTATTTCGACGCCTCTTCGTCCGCGCCTTCGGCGGCTATGGTCGGCGCGACGAAAACCAGCGCCCAGTACCCTTGTGTAGTGTCGAATACCTTAGGCTATGTAACGACTGCGGACTTTTACAATGTGTACGCAAACGCCGTGTACTCCTTTGATCCGTCCAGGCCGGCCTCCGGCCTGGGTGCGGCGGTTACTGGCTTTCCCGCGGGATTTTATCCGCAGGATATCGTCTTTGCCTCGGGGAGAGTCTATGTGGCGGACAACGCCAACGCCAAGGTCTGCAGGCTGGATGCGGCAGGGACGGCTGTGGACGCCATCTACTCTACGACGGCAGGCGGTACCACGGGGCTCCTGGCGGGCAACTTCGGCGGCAAGGCGGGCGTCTTCGTCGCCAACTCCGGCGGTTATGACAAGTTCTGGAACAGCCTTCCGGGCTCGATCGACTTCATCGCGAGCGACGCCGCGGATGGAACCGCGGCCACGGCAATCCTATCGGGCTATTCCGCCGGAAGATTGGCCGCCTTCGACAGCGATACCCTCGTGGCGACGACCTATTCCAAGACCTACATCGTCGAACTATCGGGGGCGAGCGCCTCGGCTTCCGAAGTCACCAGCGCGACGGCGTCATTCGGCTCGAACGATGTGGACATCCTGGATGGCTATGCCTATGTTCCCGACGGCGCCAATTCCCTATACCGATTCTCCGTGACCGGCGCCGATGTCCAGAAAATTACCGTGGGGAAGTCGGGGGAGATGGTCTCCAACGTCGGAGTGAGGAAATGACGCGGACGCGTTGAGCGCTCAGCGGATGAGTCTGTATTCGATAGGTACCAGAACTTCCATTTCCCCGGCCAGGGCGATTCCCATCGGGAAGAGGCTCTTGACTAGGTCCATAGCGGCGCGGTCCAGGATCGCGCTGCCCGATCTAGCCAATATCCTCAATGATTTCAAGCTGCCGTCCGGCAAGATCAACACGTTAATCCTTACGGTTCCTTCTGCGGACTTCAGCCTTGCCGCTTCGGGATAGTTCTTTCTTTTCTCAATTCCTTTCGATAGGAACGCGAGGACCTCATCGGCGGAAGGCGGAGCATACGCCGCTGCCTCGTCGCTCTGCGTTGACTCGGCATCGGGCTGGTATTCATCATTCGGTTCGTTTGAGGGCTTTTCGGCGCTCATAGCGGTCTCTTTCGCGCTTTCCAGCGATGGCCCGCTGCTCTGCTCGGGAACATGTTCCTCGGGCGTCTCCTCAGTTGATTCCAGTATGTTCGAATCCTCGGTATTATTCGGGAAGGCCTGGGGTACCGCAACAGGCGTCGGCAAAGGCTGCGCGATGTGCGCTTCGGCTAGCGCATCCACGGAATCGACCGACACCAGATCAAGGCGCACAACTTGCGTGACGTTGTGCCTGTCACATAGGAACATGTTTCCGGGAATGAACGCTATCCCCGCATACAGGATAGTCGTGGCTGTTACCGCAATATACCGATAACGGCGGAGTGCTTTTCTCTCCAAACTCGCGCGGATGTCACCTGAATTCTCTTCGCGGGGGGCTCGGGTGATGGAGAAAGAAAATCTCTTCCGTTTAGCTAGATCGTCCATATTTTATCCGGTATGCGTATCCCCTCGGACAGCATGGAAGCGCGGCGTGTCGATTGGCGATTGGCGGTATGGCGGAAATACACTGCCGACCACCGACCTCCCTCGAGGCGCTTTCGGGTCATGTCATCCGCATGCCAGGACGCGGATGGAAGACGGCAGGTTTTCGGACTTAAAGCGTTTTAGCCGTATTTGCATACGCGCCATGTTTCTACTGGCCATCGCTTCCCGGAATGTAAAAGTTCCAGTGCCTATGATGGCTTTCGTTCTTTCTTACCGCTGCGGGGCAGTTCCGGATTTGGACCGGATTCTCTTTTAGCCGCGGGCCAGGACCCGCGAACCGTCTCCTCGCCCAGTATCGGCCCGCGTGCCTAAGACAGTCAAGCGATCGCGCGTGGCGTATATTTATAACTTGACCCTTCTCTTTACGGACAATACTCTTGTTTTATGAAAAAGAAGATCATCGTGGTGGACGGCATGGGTGGCGGTATTGGCGCTCAGCTCGTCGAATTGCTTCGCGCTTCGTTCGAGGACCGGGTGGAGATAATCGGCCTGGGAACGAATTCCAACGCCACCGAGCGAATGCTCAAATCGGGGGCGGACAAGGGCGCGAGCGGTGAAAACGCCATAAAAGTCTCCGCGGGAACAGGCTCGCTTATCATGGGACCACTTGGTATTGTCATCCCAAACAGCATGCTAGGCGAGATTACTTCAGCCATGGCCGAAGCTGTACTCGCCGCTCCCTGCGAGCGCATCCTGATTCCCGTCGCCCAGAATCATTTCGTCCTCGCCGGATTCGATCAGAGGCCTCTTGGGAAATTGCTTTTCTGCGCGATGACCCTTGCCAAGGAAAAGCTCGGCGATATATAACGAGTTGTCGGCTTGAAGCCGACTCCAGCGGTATGATAGCCGCTATTCCATGGCTTTCACGACAAGTGGCTTTCCCCGAGACGTTGTCTTGGAGAAAGCCGCTGAACGAGGCGCATGACGCGTCTCGTCATGGCTCGATGCCGCGCGATTACGATCCAATGGATATTTTCCATGAAATTCAGAACACTCATCGCCTCTTTCATCATCGCCTCGACGGGAATTTCTCTTTCGGCCCAGACAGCAGCTCCCTTTAAAGTCGTCGCTTCCACATCATGGACAGCCGCTTTCGCCAGGGCCGCCGGTGCTCGGGATATCGTGACGATCGCTCCCCTGGAGCTGAAACACCCGCCGGAATATGAGATAAAGCCATCCGATCTCACCGCGGTGGCTGGCGCCCAGTTCCTTGTTCACTCAGGGTATGAACGCTTCGCCAAGCGCCTCGCCGAAACTGCCGAGAATGATGGACTTAAAATAATGCAGGTATATACCGACAACCTTCCCAGCACATTTAAGAGCGAAGCGCGAAAACTTGCCGTTACCTTTGGCACCATTCCCGCTTTCGAGGCCTGGGCCATCTCCTTCGATCGGCTCGCCGAGTCCATGAAAGCGAAAGTCATGGCTACCTATCCCAATCGAAAAGCCGCGGTTCATAAATATTTGAAGACCTATGCGGAGTGGCTTGGGTTTGAAATTGTTGGGACTTTTGGTCCCGGTGAATCTTCTCCGGCCGTATTGCTCGAAATCCTCAGCGCCAAACCGGCGATCGTGATCGATAATTATCACAACATATCTGGTAAAGCCCTCATAGAGGCCCTCGGCGTTCCCTATGTCGCCCTCGTGAATTTCCCGGGAAAAGACGGCACAAGAACGATAGAAGACGTTTTCGCGCTCAACGAAAAATCCTTTATCGCGGCCTCGCGCGATGTTTCGCGGTAAGGCTTGAACGTGGGCGAAACCGCGATCGTGGCGAAAAGAACGCAAACTCGGTGTCTGGAGAGTATTGAAGGCGTCACGCTCCTCGAAGCGTGCGATGTGTCCATCGGCTATGGTTCGATTATGGTTCTGAATAGGGTGTCGTTCAGAATTGAAGGCGGCGAAGGCCGTATTATTGGGCTTCGAGGACCCAACGGAGCGGGGAAGTCCACTTTTCTCAAGGCTTGCCTTGGGCTTGTCGCGATACGATCGGGAACATTGCGTTTCGCTGGTCTTGAGCCGGGGGGAAAAAAATTCCGGAAGCTGCTCGCGAGGGTGGGATATGTCCCGCAGTCCCGTCCGCCCGGACAGCTTCGGCTGACAGTCGACGATGTCGTCGCTCTCGGCCGTTATGGCAGGGTGGGTTTTTTCGGACGCTATGGAGCCAGTGATGGGAGAGCGGTAGAAGCGGCGAAGAGAAAGGCTGGCGTCGCTGGCATCGGAACGAAAGCAATCCAGGAATTGTCTGGCGGCCAATACCAGCGTGTGATGATAGCCAAGGCCCTCGCAGCCGAACCGCTGTTCCTGCTGCTCGATGAGCCAGGCGTTCACCTGGATGCTAAGGGGCGGGACGATATCTCCGAACTTCTCGTTTCCATTGCCCGAGACAAGGCGGCGTCGATGCTTCTTGTATCCCACAGCGCAAAACTACTGAGCCACTGTGACAGTTTCCTCGACTTCGAAGGCGGACGAATCGGTGTCAGCCATGTCTGATGTATTCATGCTTTTGCCTTTCAGAAGGGCTCTCCTGGCGCTTATGGCCACAGGATTGGCTTTTCCTGTCCTAGGTGTCTACATCTTGGTTCTCGAACTGGTGCCTGCCCGGTTTGCCATCATGCACGCATCCCTGCTTGGGGCTGGAATTGGGCTTCTTTTTGGTATTCCTCCCCATATCTCGGCGCTTGCCATGGCCTTGTTAGCTGGGTTTGGCATTGCGCGACTCTCTGAACGGAACGCCGCGTCCGCTGGAGGACCTCTCGGCTTGATCATGACCCTAAGCCTGGGTTTGGCCTTCATTCTCTTCTACAAATCCAAGGTCAATGCCATTGAAGCCTTCGATTTGTTCTGGGGAAGCGTTCTCGCGCTTTCAAAGACGGAACTGTATCTTACTTGTGGCGGCGCCGCATTGGTGATCCTCGTCACAGCGATATTCTTTCGTGAAATCCTGGCCGTACTTTACGACCGGGAATTGGCGCGCGCCCAAGGAATCCATGCCCGCAGTGTGTATTATGGAATTATCGTACTGGTATGTCTGGGCATCGGTCTCGCCATGAAAGTGACAGGCGCGCTCATGGTGGACGCGGTTACCATCCTGCCGGCGCTGGCAGCCCGTTCCATGAAAAAGGGCTTGAAAGGGACGCTGTTCTGGGGAGCGGTATTCGGTTGCGCGATGAATTTTGGGGGTTTCATGCTGGCGCTGTGGCTCGACCTGCCGACAAGCCCCGCGATTATCGTCGTCGGCGCTCTCATTGTTTTTGCCGTAAAAATGTTTCGTTTTTAAGAAAAGGATGAACTTTGCTGTTTCCTGCCTACCTCGGCTCGGCAAAGCCGACAAAAATCGGTTCATATGATCTATCGCGGTTTCATTGACCATTTTCGCGCCTTATATTACGTTATCCTAATATCAATAATCTCGCGGCTTGCCGCGAGCGAATCCATTCGAGGATGAGGCCGAAACGGCGAAGTTTCGAATGGTCTGTCCATGGAGGTCAACATGTCAGTGATTCGCAGCAATCCTGTGCCGAGCGATATCGATATCGCCCAGGCCGCGACCATAAAGCCCATTTCCGAAATCGCCGGGCGTTACGGCATCGACGAGCGCTACCTCGAGCATTACGGCGTCGACAAGGCCAAGGTGAGCCTTGAATTCCTCCGCGACAGGCCGGCCGCCGTCAAGCGCGCGAAATATATCGATGTGACGGCCATAACGCCGACTCCCCTCGGCGAAGGCAAGACTACCGTCACCGTGGGTCTCGCCCAGGGTCTCGGCTGGATCGGGAAAAAAGCGATAGCGACCATACGCCAGCCCTCGCAGGGCCCCACGTTCGGCATAAAGGGCGGCGCCGCCGGCGGCGGTTACAGCCAGATCGTGCCTATGGCCGATTTCAACCTCCACCTCACCGGCGATATCCACGCCGTGAGCGCCGCGCACAATCTCTGTTCCACGGCCCTGGACGCGCGGATGTATCACGAGAGCCGCTGGTCTGACGCCTACTACGAGAAGCTGGGCTTCGGCAAGCTCAACATCGATCCCTTCAACATCCTGTGGCGCCGCGTCATGGACATGAACGACAGGACCTTGCGCAAGATCATCGTGGGCATCGGCGGTCTGGAAAACGGGCCCTTGCGCGAAACCGGGTTCGACATCGCCGTATCGAGCGAGGTGATGGCCATTCTCGCCCTTTCCACGAGCCTCGCCGATCTCCGCGAGCGCATGGGAAGGATCGTCGTGGCCTTGGATAGGTCGGGCAAGGCCGTCACCACCGAGGACCTGAAAGTGGCCGGCGCCATGACCATCCTCATGAAGGACGCCCTCAAGCCGAATATCCTCCAGACCCTCGAGGAACAGCTGGCCTTCGTGCACGCCGGCCCCTTCGCCAATATCGCGCACGGCAACTCTTCCGTCCTGGCCGACCAGATGGCGGCGCGGGTGGCCGATTATGTCGTCACCGAATCGGGTTTCGGCGCCGACATGGGCTTCGAGAAATTCATCGACATCAAATGCAGGACCTCCGGGATGATGCCCGACGCCGTCGTCCTCGTGGCCACGGTGAGAGCCCTGAAAATGCATGGCGGTGGTCCCAAGGTCACCCCGGGGAAGCCTCTGGCCTCAGCCTACACGCATGAGGATCTCGCGCTGCTCGGCAAGGGTCTCGACAATCTCAGGGCCCATATCGGCATCATCAGGAGCTTCGGTCTGCCCGTCGTCGTCGCCATCAATGCCTTCCCGAGCGATACGGAAGCCGAGCATGGGCTCATCCGCGAAGCCGCCCTCGCCGCGGGCGCCTCCGACGCCGGCGTCGCGCGGAACTGGGAACTCGGCGGCGAGGGCGCGGCCGACCTGGCTCGCGCCGTGGAAAAAGCCGCCTCCCAGCCCTCTTCGGTGAAGTTCCTCTATCCCCTCGAGATGCCGATACGCGACAAGATCGACACCCTAGCGAGGGAGGTCTATGGCGCCGATAGGGTGAGCTATTCGCCGGAGGCCGAATCCGCGATGGAGAAATTCAGCGACCTCGGCTACGGGAATCTTCCTATCTGCATGGCCAAGACGCAGTATTCCCTCTCGCACGATCCCGCCCTCAAGGGCGTCCCCAAAGGCTATGTCTTCCCGGTCAACGATCTCCGTCTGGCCGCGGGCGCCGGTTTCATCTACCCTCTTTCGGGGGAGATAACCACCATGCCCGGCCTGCCTTCCAAGCCCGGCTATATGGGAATGGATATAGATACGGAGACAGGCAAGATCAGCGGCCTGTCCTGACCATTCATTGACCGGCGCGCGGGGTCGTGGCATGATATGCAGCCATGATACCAGACAAGGTCAAGGCAATTCTGGACGCCAACGGTCTCGCGGCGCTCGAGTTTGAAGAGGGATCGACGCCCACGGCCGAATCGGCCGCGGCGAAAATCGGCGTGGAAGTCGGGCAAATCGCGAAGAGCCTGCTCTTTCGGGGGGCTTCGGGCCACGCGGCCATGATTGTCTGCGCCGGGGACAAGAAGATTTCCTCCGGTAAAGTCAAGCGGCTTTGCGGCGAGAAAATGTCGATGACCAGCGCCGAGGAGACCTTCGCCCTCACCGGCTTCTGGCCGGGCGGAGTCTGCCCCTTCGGCGTCGAGAATATTCCAATATATATTGATGAAAGCCTTTCGCGATGGGAAACCATCTACCCCGCGGCGGGCACGAATTCCACGGGCGTGCCGATGACCTTCGCCCAGCTTCTGTCCATCGCGGGCGGGACGACCTGCGGCGTTACCGGCTAGGGGCGCGGCCTAGGAGCGCTGCTTAGGGGCGCTGCTTAGGGGCGCTGCTTAGGATCGCGGCCCAGGAAGCACCGCCTAGGGTCGCGACCGCTCCAGGGCGATGAAGATTCAGCGCCCCTTCCAGTCCCCGAGTATCCGCTCGTAACGCTCCGCCACCATGCCGATCACGCTCTCCCAGGATCTGTAGAGCGTCTTGTACGCGCCCTGGCCGGCTTTATCCATCAGGGCTCTGTCGGCGAGGAGGGCCTGTAGCTTGTCGGCCATGCTTTCGGCCGAATTCCCCGCGAGGAAGCCGTTTTCGCCGTCGCGCACGCCCGCGGCCGTCGACGATCCCTGAACAAGGAGGGAGGGCCGACGCATACCCGCCGATTCCTTGACGATGAGGCTGGACGTGTCGTAGAGCGAAGGGAAGTAGAGGAGGTCGGCGCGGGCATAGGCCTGCTTGATCTGCTCCCTGTCGCGGATGATGCCCTTGAAGGACACTTTTTCGCCGAGGCCGAGATTTTTCGCCTTTTCCTTGAGCGCGTCGGCGTAATAGCCGCCGCCGATGAAGACCATCCTGAAATCGACGCCCCTGGCGTGCAGGACTCCCAGGGAGTCCATCAGGATCTCGAGGTTTTTTTCCTTGATGTGCTGGCCGATATAGAGCAACATCGGACTTCCTGCGGGGATTCCGTAGAGTTTTTCGCCCGAGGAACGCAGGCCGGGGAGTTCCTCGTCGGTCACGATGAGGTCGGTCCCGTTGGGCATGACTTCAATCTCGCCCTTAAATCCGTAGGATCTCAGCGTCTCGATCGTCTCCTCGCTGGGTACCCATACGTAGTCCACTTTTTTGTAGAATTCCACGAGCTGCCGAACGGCTATGTCCGTCAGGAGCTTGCTCTTCATGGCGAGCATGAAATCCTCGCGGTACTTGGTGTGGAAGGTCGTGACGAGGGGGATGTTCCATTTCTGGGCGACGCGGTAGGCGAGGAGGCCCGAGGAAAAAGGGCTGTGGGTGTGGACGATATCGAAGGGAATGTTGAAGATGTTGGTGTTGAGGGTTTCCTTGAAGGAGTTGCCCCGAAGGCGTCTTTCCTTGGCTTCCCCGATGAGGCTCACGCCGAAGCGGTAGGGAGGTCTCACCGACAGGGGCATGGAAGGGAAACGGTAGACGGGGAACTCCTCTTGGTCAAAATAGTCGGGCATATCGGGCGTCACCACGCAGGAAGGTCCCGCGATGCGGTTCAGCCAGAAGGCGTAGCTCTTGGTGACCATCGCGACGCCGTCGGTGATGGGCGGGTAGGAGTCGTTGAATATCCCGCTGATTATTTCCTTTTTCATAGTCCCTTTACCTTTTCGATGGTGGCGGCGATCACCTGATCCATGTTGTAGTATTTGTACTGGGCGAGTCTTCCGATGAAGAGATGGGTGCCGGAGGCCTCCATCTTTTCCACTTCGCCGATGTAGCGTTCCCGTTTGGCCATGTTTTCATCGGTCATGACGATATAGAAGGGTTCTCCCTCCGCCTTGGAATACTCGAAGCACACGGTCGTTCGGGGTGATTTTTCGTCCAGGAGTTTTTTGTATTCGGTGATTCTCGTCCAGTCGTAATCGTTGGGATAGTTCACGACGGGCGCTTCCTGATAGCTTTCCACGTCGAAGGTCTTGAGGACGAGGTCCAGGGACCGGTATTCGAGCTTGCCGTATTTGTATCCGAAGAATTGGTCCAGCTCTCCCGTGAATATCGTCAGGCTCGTGGCGTAGTCGTCCTTGATCTCGAACCAATCCGCCCCAAGCAGAAGGGAAATGTTCGGATGGTCGAGGATGGAGTCCACCATGGCGGTGTATCCCCTGGAGGGAATGCCCTGATAGCGGTCCGAAAAATAGCGCCCGTCCCGGTTGGAGCGGACGGGTATACGTTTGGCTATGTCGGCGGAGAGGAGGGCGGGGTCTCGTCCCCACTGCTTCCAGGTATATTTCTCGAAGAAGAGGGAGTAGAGGCGCTCGCCCACCTGTGAAACGACGGCGTCCCTGAAATTCCGCGGAGGGTCGCTGAAGGTGGATTTAGCCACCTGGGCGGCCAGGAAGGCCGGCACCTCGTCCACGCCGATCGAGATCCCGAATACCTGATTGATGGTGTCGGCGTTGATGGGGAAGGGAATGGTCTGCCCGTCGGCGTAGGAGAGGACTCTGTGCTGGAGATAATGAAAATCGGTGAAGCGGTTGACGAATTTCCACACTTCCTCGTTGTTTGTATGGAAGATATGCGGCCCGTAGGTATGAACCGTGATGCCGTGTTCGTTGCGGTAATCATGACAGTGTCCCGCTATGTGGCGGTGTTTTTCCACCACGAGTACCTGTTTGCCTTTTTCCGCCAGCATGCGGGCGGCTGTCGAGCCGCTCAGGCCCGCGCCGACGATAACGGCATCATACTTCATCAAATAGTTCCTCCGTTGGCGGCGAGAAGCTTCTTCGCGGCATCGAGAGCGCTCTTGTAGTCCGGTTCCTGGGCGATTTCCGGCACCTGCTGGGTGTACACGATTTTGTCGTTCGCGTCCAGGACGACCACGGCGCGGGAGAGAAGGCCGGCCATCGGGCCGTCGATGATCTCGACGCCATAATCCTTTCCGAAGTCCAAGTCGCGAAGTTCCGATAGAGGCACAACCGACTTGATGCCCTCGGCTTCGCAGAATCTGCCCTGCGCGAAGGGAAGGTCGCGGCTGATGGTGAGCACGACGGCGCCGCCCAGGCTATCGGCGGCTTTGTTGAAAGCCCTGGCGCTCGCGGCGCAGACGCCGGTGTCGAGGCTGGGCACTATATTCAGTATTTTCACCATTCCCGCGAAATCCGCGAGGGTTGCGTCGCTCAGGTCTCTTTTCGTGAGAAGAAAATCGGGTGCCTTGCTCCCAAGGGCGGGCAGGGTTCCAATCGTGGAAATCGTGTTGCCTTTCAGCGTTATTTTAGCCATGGATGATCCTCCTGGATTGAGTCGTGATTTTGCTCACTATAACATAGCGCTGAATTTTCGCGGCGGCAAATCCTCCCTGTCCTTCTCTACATCTCGTAGGGAAAGAGCATGGTCTGCTTGTCCTGGAGGCGCTTTCTCACCGTGGAGACGATCGCCTCGAGATCGTGGGAATCCTCCACGAAATCGAGCTTGTCGCCAGGGATGGTGAGGACAGGGGCGAGCGTGAAGGATTGTATCCACTCCTCGTAGAGGGCGTTGAGACCCTTGAGATATGAATCCGGTATCTTGGCCTCGAAATCCCTGCCGCGTTTGGCGATCCTGGATTTCAGCGTCTTCACCGACGCCCTGATGTAGATGACGAGGTCGGGAGGCGGAAGAATGGCGGCCAGAGTGCGGTAGAGTTCGCGGTAGGTGGCCCACTCTTCGTCGCTGAGGGCTCCCTGCAGGAAGAGGTTTTTCGCGAAGACCTCGGCGTCCTCGTAGAGGGAGCGGTCCTGGACTACCGAGCGCGGATCGCTGATGAGTTCCCTGTGGCCCTTCGCCCTGCTCGTGAGGAAAAAAATCTGCGAATTGAAGGCCCAACGCTTCATGTCGCCGTAGAAGTCCTTGAGGAAGGGATTCTCGGCGACGGGCTCGAAATAGGGTATGAAATCGAGCTTATCGGCCAGAAGGCTGACGAGGGTGGATTTTCCGGCTCCGATATTGCCGGCAAGGACAAGGTATTTTTTCATCGCGCTTCGGCCTTTGACCAGCTATACCGTATAGCTTGCCGGCGCATTTTGCAAGCGAGCGGCGCCGGTTGCCACAGCCGCTTCAGCTGGCGATCGGAAAGTCATCGGGATTGGAATCCTCTTCCGGCTTCGCTCCCTTTTCGCTTTCCAGCCGATTTTCGGAGGAGGCCGCCGCGAGCCGCAGCACTAGGGAAACCCTTGAGAGCGCCCGCGGGAGGGCTTGATCGATCGTCGTCCTTTCCCCCGCGTCGCTGGGGTCGAGCGCGGCGATGGCCCGCGAAAAATCGAGCATGAGGGGAGGGATGGCGCCGAAGAGGCGCTCCATCGTCGCTGCGCCGACAAATCGCCTCTTATCGCTGCCGGCTATGTCGGGCATCTGCCTGCACAGCGCGAAGGCTGGTTCTCCGCATTTGTCCAGCACCGAGCAGAATCCGAAGAGGCGGCAGATGAGGGGTCGGGCGGGGTAGACCATGCAGTTGCGGCCGGGCGTGTCGGGATTCCAGAAGGGGCAGGCCGCGTCGATGGCTTCGGCCTTCTCTCGGCGCGCCATGAAATGGTCGACCATTTCCCGCTTTTCCGTGAGGATGAAGTGGGCGAGCCGATCCGCCTCGATGGGCATCGCATCGGGAACAAAGTGGAGGCAACAGGTTCCGCAGAGGCTTGGACAGGATATCGGCGATCCATGCCTCATGGCGGTTTCCCTGAACGCGGTTTGGGCGCGCTCGACGCGCGCGTATACCATATCGAGCGCGCTCATTCGGCGCATCAGCGTTGTGTCCCGGATGGATGAATTCATTGTGCTTCTTTCGTGCAATAAATTGTGTCACTATTGTACGTGCGCATGATACAAAACTAGTCTCGGTTTGTTCAATAGACAGTATGCCAATGCCCGCTCATCATGGTATATTTGTCCGATACTGTCCTCAGCGCCGCCGGATCAGGCGGCCAAGCGCAAGCCAAGGAGAGAGAATGAAATCATCCTCTTCACGAAAAATAATGCCTGTATCCAGGCTAGCGGTCGTTCTAGTGTTGCTGCTCGCCGCGACCGGCCTTCTTTTTGCCCAGACGGAAGCACCCGCGATCGCGGTTCCGGAAGCGGCTCCCGCCCTCACTCCGGCGGCCGAAACTCCCGCAGCGACCTCAGTAGCCGAAACTCCCGCAGCTATCCCGGCCGCCGCGCCCGCGGTCCAGGCCGCGGCTCCCGCCAAGAGTTTCTTCGAGGATGCCCCCGCGACCGATCGCGAGATCATCGCCAAGGCCGAAGAGCTGGCGGTTCAGGGCAAATGGCACTCGGCCTGGGCGGCTCTTTCTGCCTACGACGCCGCGGACGCGAATCCCTTCATCCTCGCCGAGAAGATCCGCATCGCCCTCGACGGCTATGCCCAAAACACCCTCCACCTCATATTCGGCTTCATCGATCTCGCCGAAGGGCAGGATCTCGAATCGGCGCGCTCGGGCGCCATCGATATCGCCGATCCCGTCGAATTCAACCCCGGCGATCTGGCCAAGGCCATCGAGGACAAGGGCGAAGCGATTCCTCCCGTCCTCTCCATGTCGCTCGGCGATTTTTACCACGCCGTGTGGACGAACTATAAGGGCCAGTGGGTTCAGCCCGACGAAGAGATCCTCGCCAAGAGCGCCGAGTATTACGAACGCGCGCTGGCATACGACACTTTCACGGTCGACAGCCTGGACAGGCATTCCTCGATACTCATCGCCCTCCAGCGCTTCGACGCGGCCGAGTCCGTGCTCGGCAGGATTATCGCCCTCGAGCCCGAAAATAACGCCCTCATCCTCCGCCAGGCCGAGATCTATTTCTCGACTGGCCGTTACGCCGAGATCTATCCGATCGTCGACAAGATCATCGCGACGACCGCCGACAACACCGAGATGAACGACGCCTATGTCGCCGCGATCAAGGCGGGGCTGGCCTCCACGGACAAGATCGCCCTCGAGAAATACGTGACCGGTTTTGAGAAAAGCTTCCCCACCGAGTATATCCCCGGCCTAATCCGCCACGTGGTGGCGGTTCAGCTCGGCGATTCGGCGGCCGCCGACGCCGCGGCCGACGCGGTGACCTTGGCCTTCCCCGGCAACCCCGACGTCATCCGTTCCCTGCTTTCGACCTGGCTTTCCGTGAACGATTCGGATTCGGGTTTCAGATATCTGGAGCGCTCGATCGCGAAGGCTCCGGGAGATGAAGCCTTGGCCGCCCTGTATTTCTACAAAGCCCTGCTTTTTGGCGAAACCGCCCAGTCCGCCGAAGCCATAACCCAGGCGATCGCCGATCTGGAAAAGGCCGAGGAATATTTCAAGAAATCCTATCCTGAAGGCAATGAAGTGTTCGGGATGATAACCGAACTGAAGACGCAGTGGAACGACGCGCTCAAGACGGCTCAGGCCCAGCAGAGCGCGGCCCCTGCCGCCACCGAGACCGCGGTCGTTCCGGCCACCACTGTCGAGCCCGCAGCCACGGCGACGCCAGCCGCCACGGCGACGCCAGCCGCCGATACCACAACGACGACCCCGGCCGCTCCGACCGATCCGGCTGCCGCCGCGACCACCGAAGCCACCTTAAGCGCGACGAACTAAAAGCGCCGCGCTTTTTCCTGAATAGTCCACAGCGCCAAAGCGTTCCGCTTTGGCGCTTTTTTACCCGCCCGGTTTCCCGACATCATCGCGCGGGCCTGGGACTCCTGGGATGTCGATTTTAATGCGGCTTCGTCTCCTCCCATCGGTTTAATGTTTTTCCTTTTTTGATTATTATAAAATGAGCGGAATACGCGGGGAGTCATATGTCATCGATTTGCATCCACAATGCCACCGTTGTCGCAGGCTACGCTCAAATGCCGGAGAGCGCCGTTCTCATAGAAGAGGAGACTATCGTCGATGTCTTTTCTGAGCGCCGTTTTCTCCAGAAACATTTTTCCGCCGAGGATACCATCATCGACGCCGAAGGCGGATACCTCGTTCCAGGGCTCATCGATTCGCACATCCATGGGTTCGCGGGATATGGCACCGAAGACCTTTCCACCGATTCGATACTCAAGATGTCCGAAAAGCTGGCGGCTTTCGGCGTGACCGCCTTCTGTCCCACCCTTTACCCCATGTCCGAAGAGAACATGGTCAAGGGGATTCGCTCGATAGTGGCGGCCATGGGGCTGGAGAAAGGCGCCACCATCCTCGGCGTCCACCTCGAAGGTCCCTTCATATCCTCGGCCAGGCTCGGGGTCCAGCGCCCCGAGTTTGTGCGCGCCGTCGATCTGGACCTCATGCACAGGCTTTACAGCGCGAGCGAGGGGCATATCATCAACATGACGGTGGCACCTGAACTCAAGGGCATGCGCGAATTGGCCCTCTACTGCAACAAGGTCGGCATTGTCCTTCAGGCGGGCCACACCGACGCGAGCTATGAGAACATGCTCGAGGGAATGCAGGCCGGCATCCGTCATTCGACGCATTTTTTCAACGCCATGAGCAGGCTCGATCACCGCAACCCTAACGCCGTGGGCGCGATCCTCATACAGCCGGATCTCTGCTGCGAAATCATCGCGGACGGCAGGCACGTGCATCCCGACTTGATACGGCTGCTCGTGCGCGACAAGCCCGACACCAACATAGTCCTCGTCACCGACGCGCTCAAGCCCACGGAGCAGCCCGAAGGCCCCTTCGTGGCGAACAACGAGGAAGTCTACCTGAGCGACAAGCTCTTTCACAGAAAATCCGACGACATCATCGCGGGCAGCTCTCTCACCATGCTGGAGGGGCTCAAGAACCTCGTGCACTTCGGCATCCCCCTCGAAGTCGCCGTAAAAATGGCGTCTTCCAATCCGGCCCGCATCCTGAAACTGCCCAAGCGCGGCGAGATAAGTCCGGGATTTTATGCCGATCTGGCTATCCTGTCGCCGGATTTCTCTGTCATAATGAACATGGTCAAGGGCAAGTTCGTTTTTGCCGCTTGAAAAAGCCGCTGGCGCGACCGGCTGACGCGATCGCCGCTTCGGCGACCGCCAAAGCCCGCGCGAGCGTTGAAAGGAGCCAACAATGCGAGTGATAATTCAGCGGAACGGCGGCGGCGTGGCCTCGTGGGCCGCGGAATATGTCGCGTCGAAAATCAATGGCGCGCCTGAGGGCCGCCCCTTCGCGCTCGGTCTGCCCACGGGATCTTCCCCTCTCGGAATGTATCGCCGTCTCATCGAGATGAACCGCGCGAAACTGGTTTCTTTCGCGAATGTCGTCACCTTCAATATGGATGAGTACGTCGGTCTGCCGAAGGAACATCCGCAGAGCTACCACCGCTTTATGTGGGACAATTTCTTTTCTCATATAGATATTCGCGCGGAGAATGTCCATATTCTCGATGGCATGGCCGCCGATCTCGACGCGGAATGCGCCTCATATGAAGCGAAGATCCAGCAGGCGGGAGGCATCGACCTCTTCGTGGGCGGCATAGGGCCCGACGGCCATCTCGCCTTCAACGAACCCGGCTCCTCTCTTTCGTCCCGGACGCGCGTTAAAACCCTGACGCTCGACACCAAACTCGCCAATGGACGCTTCTTCGACGACGATCCCGCGAAAGTGCCTTCCACGGCTCTCACCGTGGGTATAGGCACCGTCATGGACGCCAGGGAAGTGCTCGTGCTGGCGAATGGCCAGAACAAGGCCCGAGCCCTGCGCCACGCCATCGAGGAAGGTGTCAACCACATGTGGACGATCAGCTGTCTGCAGCTTCACGAGAAAGGCATCATCGTCTGCGACGACGACGCGACGCTCGAGCTCAAAGTGGGAACCGTCCGCTATTTCAAGGATATCGAAGCGGCCAATCTTTAGGAAATGGGCAAGTATTGCCCATTTTTACATGCGCTTAACTATCAAGCTTCTCTGTAGTCTTATGCATGTCTATATTGCATAATGAATAGATTATTATTTTATTATTGGCATGAATCCTGCTTATATATTTATGCCGCCATTAGGAGACCGGAAAGAATCCTTTGGCGAAAATGTTAGGCAGGAGTATCGCAATGAAAAGAACGGTTCATGCCATCGCCTTCGCGCTGATGGTTACCCTTTCTCTCGCGGCGGCTGGAGCGGCCGGAACCCTCGCGGCTTACGGCAACGCTGCCGCCAAGACCGACGACTCCCTGACCATAGAGGATATGCTCCTCTATGCCGCCCAGGACGAGTATTTCGCCCGCGCTGAATATGTCGCCATAATGGCCAAGTTCGGTACGGCCAGGCCCTTCAGCAATATCAAGGGCGCCGAAGAGAACCACCTTGCCTGGCTCAATGATGCCTTCGCCGCCTACAAATTGCGGTTTCCCAAGGACGAGGCGACCAATTACGTCCAGGTGCCCGCCGCACTCCTCGATGCCTTCAAGGCCGGGGTGCAGGCGGAAATCGACAATATCGCCATGTATGACAAATTCCTGGCGAGCCCGCTTATCCAGGGAAGCCAGTACGCGGATCTGAGAACCCTTTTTACCAACCTGAAAAACGGTTCCATGAACCACCTGAACGCCTTCCAGCGGCAGGTCGGGAAGTACTGAGATCAGTCCCCGAAGCTGGCTTTTTTCAGTTTTGGGGCGATGACGACGGCGCAGTAGCCATAGTTGGGATTGCGGCGGTAGAAATCCTGGTGGTATTCCTCGGCTATCCAGAAATCCCCCGCCGGCAGAAGTTCCGTGACGATGGGGGCCGGCCACCAGGGCTTCTGTTTTTCAATCGAGGCGAGGGCTATCGCTTTCTGGCTCTCGCTTGCGTAGAAGATGGCCGACCGGTACTGGGAGCCGATATCGGCGCCCTGGCGGTCCTTCGTCGTGGGGTTGTGTATCTTCCAGAAATATTTCAGAAGCTCATCATAGCTGACGCGGGCGGGATCGAAGGCGATCCGCGCCGCCTCGGCATGGCCGCTGGCGCCCGTGGATACGTATTCGTAGGTAGGGCGGGGCGCGAATCCGCCGATGTAGCCCGAAACGACGTCGACAACGCCGGGGAGGTTCTCGTAGACGGCTTCGAGACACCAGAAGCAGCCGCCGGCGAGCACGGCGTATTCGAGGCCGCTGTCGTCGGCGAGGGGGAGGGGCTTGGCGTAGTCATGGCTCTCGAAGAGCGGGGAGTTCGACCAGGGGGGAGGCGGAGCGGGAGTCTTTGTCATCGCATTCTCCTTGGGAAGGGTTCGGGATGGAGATGGCAGCATTTCCGAGGGTGAGGGTTGGACTGCCTGGGCGTCGAGTTTACCCGCGCAGGAACCGAGCCCGAGGGCGGCGCCGAGACCGAGAATCAGTGACAGCGCTTGTGTGCCATATTTCATTCCTGAAATATAATAATATTTGAATAGAAAGACATTCTTGAAACATTCTTTAGTCTTTGCCTGAAGATCCTGTTGGGATGTTTCAGGGGGCGACGAGAAAAGCGATTTTCGATATAGTACCGCTATGGCCACAACTGACGACAAGAAGATCATTTACTCAATGTACCGCGTTTCCAGGCGGCACGGCGTGAAGCAAGTTCTCAAGGATATCAGCATATCGTATTACTATGGCGCCAAGATCGGCGTCATAGGATTGAACGGTTCGGGAAAATCGAGCCTTTTGCGGATAATGGCGGGTACGGACGGCGATTTCGCGGGCGATGTCAGCCTTTCCCCCGGCTACACGATCGGATTCCTCGAGCAGGAACCCCATCTCGAACCGGGGAAAACCGTGCGCGAGATCGTGAGCGAGGGGGTCCAGGAAATCGTGGATACGCTCGCCGAATTCGACGCGGTGAATGAAGCCTACGGCGATCCCGACGCCGATTTCGACAAGCTCGCCACGAAACAGGCCGCGCTCCAGGAAAAACTGGACGCCCAAAACGCCTGGGATCTCGACTCGCGGCTCGATTTCGCCATGGAAGCGCTCCGCTGTCCACCCGCCGACCAGATCGTGGACCAGCTCTCGGGCGGCGAGCGCCGACGCGTGGCACTCTGCCGACTTCTCCTCAAGAAACCCGACATCCTCCTCCTCGACGAACCCACCAACCATCTCGACGCCGAGACCATAGCCTGGCTCGAGCGCCACCTGCGCGACTACCAGGGCACGGTCATCGCCGTGACGCACGACAGGTACTTCCTCGACAACGTGGCCGGCTGGATCCTCGAGCTGGACCGCGGCGAGGGCATCCCCTGGAAGGGCAACTACTCGAGCTGGCTCGACCAGAAGAAAAAGCGGCTCGAGCTGGAGGAAAAAGGTGATTCCGAACGCGCCCGCACCCTAGCCCGCGAGCTCGAATGGATAGGCATGAGCGCGAAGGGCAGGCACGCCAAGAGCAAGGCCCGCATCGAGCGCTACGAAAAGCTCCTCGCCGAGGACGGCAGGGAGAAGATCCGCGAGACGAAGATCGTGATCCCGGCCGGCCCGCGGCTCGGCAAGATGGTCATCCGCGCCGACGGCCTCGCGAAGGGCTTCGATTCCAAGCTTCTCTTCGACAATCTCAACTTCGAGGTGCCGCCCGGCGCCGTCGTCGGCATCGTAGGCCCGAACGGCGCGGGAAAAACCACCCTGCTCAATATCATCACCGGAAGGGAAAAGGCCGACGCGGGGACGATAACGTTGGGCGATACCGTCAGGCTCGCCTACGCCGACCAGATGCGCGCCAACCTCGATCCGGACAAGTCGGTATGGGAGCAGCTATCGGGCGGCCTGGACCTGATAATGCTCAGCGGCAACCGCGAGATCAACTCGCGCGCCTACTGCTCCTGGTTCAATTTCTCGGGCCAGGATCAGCAGCGCAAGGTGGGCGTGCTCTCGGGCGGAGAACGCAACAGGCTCAACCTGGCCATGATCGTCAAGGAAGGCGCGAACGTCCTCCTCCTCGACGAACCCACCAACGACCTCGACGTCAACACGATGCGCGCACTCGAGGAAGCCCTCGACAGCTTCGCCGGCGTCGCCCTCGTCGTCAGCCACGACCGCTGGTTCCTGGACCGCGTCTGCACCCACATCCTCGCCTTCGAGGGCGACTCCAAGGCCACATGGTTCGACGGCAACTGGACGGAATACGCCGAGTGGCGACGCTCGACCCTCGGCATCGACGCCGAGCGGCCGCACCGCATCGTGTACAGGAAACTGGAGCGCTGAGACTGACGGTAAAAAGCGGTGGAATTGAATTTTTAGCGAGTCCCGCCGCTTTTTATGCGCCGCTTTCGCCTTCATGGCCCTCGGCATCGCCTTCGACGCCATCGTCGCGACAAAATAGCCCGCATTGCTTGAAAGGCTGGAACGGGCTCTCCTGATTAGGCCGTCGAGGTTTCTCTCTTTGCGAGGCTCCGTTTTTCTGCTAGACTCGCGCCCATGGACAAGAATTCGGCGAAAATCGGCATGGAAGGAAAACATCAGCAGACATTGGGCATGGCGGCCATGGTGGCCTGCGCCTTCTGCTGGAGTCTTGCCGGCATTTTCATAAAGCTGATCGATTGGCAGCCCTTCGCCATAGCGGGAGGGCGCAGCGCCATAGCAGCCGTTTTCATTTTCTTATTCCTGAAGGGAAAGCCGAAGTTCAGTTTTTCCGCCGTCCAGATCCTTTCAGCGGTGGCCTATGCCGCGACGATGCTCCTCTTCGTTTTCGCCAACAAGACCACGACATCGGCCAACGCCATCCTCCTCCAGTATGGGGCTCCCATCTACGTGGCCTTTATGAGCGCCGTCGTGCTCAAGGAGCCGCCCAAGGCCGAGGACTGGCTCGCCCTCGTCGGGATCTGCGGGGGAATGCTGCTTTTCTTCATCGACTCGCTGGGCAAAGGGAACATGGCTGGCGACCTGGCGGCCGTGGCTTCGGGCGTGGCTTTTGCCCTTAATATAGTCCTCCTCAGAAAACAGAGGAGCGCGCGCCCGCTCGACTCCCTTCTGCTCGGGCATCTTTTCACGGCCCTCATCGCCGGCGCGATATCGCTCTTCCTGCCGGCGCCCGTCGTCACGATGAAATCGATCTTCGCGATCGGCTGTCTCGGCGTGATACAGATCGGCTTGGCGGCCGTCCTTCTTTCCTATAGCCTGCAGCGCATAACGGCGCTGCAGAGCGTGCTTCTCGCCGTCATCGAGCCTCTCTTCAATCCGATATGGGTATTCCTCGCGACGGGCGAGGTTCCGGGCTTCCGTTCCATGATGGGCGGCGCCGTGATTATCGCGGCTGTTCTCCTCTCCTCCTTTGTCTCCGTGCGCCGTTCGGCCAGGGCGACAGGCTAGAAAAGACAGGTCAAGGTGGCGGGCTAGAAAAGACAGGCCGGAAAAAGATATGCTGGGCGGTAGATCAGGAAGGGCATCATGAAACAGAGCTTTCTGTCGGCGACGATACTCCTCATACTCATCACCGATCCATTGGGGAACATTCCCCTCTTTCTCGCCTCGCTCAAGCACGTGGAGCCGGCCAGAAGAAAACACGTCATATTCCGCGAGTGCGCCATAGCTTTCCTCGCGCTGGTCATCTTTCTCCTCTTCGGATCGGTCTTCCTGGACGCGGTGAGCATCTCGGACGAGTCCCTGAGGATAGCCGGCGGCGTCATCCTTTTCCTCATCGCCATAAACATGGTGTTCCCGAAATCGGGCGGACAGCTCGTCGAGGACGAAGCGGGCGCCGAACCCTTCATCGTGCCGCTGGCCATACCCCTGATCGCGGGTCCATCGGCCATGACGACGGTGATGCTCCTGGCCAAATCCTCGCCCGACCGCACCCTCGAATGGATAGGCTCCATATTCATAGCGATAGCGGTGACGACGCTCGCCTTTCTGGGATCGTCCAAGCTTCAGGGCTGGCTGGGTGACCGCTTTCTCAGCGCCATAGAAAAGCTGATGGGGCTCGTGCTGACCGCCATATCGGTGGATATGCTGCTTGGGGGAATCACGAATTACATAAGGATCATTCAGGGCTGAGGCGGAAACGTCACTCCCAAATCGTCGCCGATGCGCTTGAGCTGGGCCGCGACCTTCGCGGTGAGGGCAACGCCGATCCTGTCGCTCAAGGCTTCGGACTCGTGTTCCTTGAGCCCGGCGTAATAGACGCGGTCGCAGCCTTCCGCCGGTTCGGCGCTGGTCAGTTCGTCGAGCATGCGGCCCACGTCGGTCTTCAGTTCCTCGGGATCCCTGAACAAATCCAGGCGAATGGCGCCGAAGAAATGGCAGACCCGCGCCGATGTGGCCTCGCTGTCCATCACCGATTTGCCGAAGACGCCGCCCGAGGTTATGGCCGTCATGATGTCTACGAGGACGGCCAGGCCATAGCCCTTGTATCCGCTGAATCGTTCGCCTTCGCCTCCTAGCGGCAAGAGGCCGCCGCCCCTCTGGAAAAGCATGTCTTCGAGGAGGCCGTGGGCATCGGCCGTCTCCTTTCCCTTCGTGTCCACGGCCCAGCCGAGGGGGAGGGCTTTGTTTTCGCGGTCGTAGACCTCGACCTTGCCGCGTGTCACGCAGGTGGTGGCCATGTCGAGGGTGAACATCCTCCCTTCCAGGACGGGCACCGATACCGCTATCGGGTTCGTGCCGAACATGGCGCTCCGCCCGAAGGTCGGCACGCCCAGGGCCGCCGTGTTGGTCATGCAGATGCCTATCATGTCGCGGCGGGCGGCCATTTCCGTGTAATAGCCCGCTATGCCGAAATGGTTGGAGTTGCGGATGGAGGCGAAGGCCGCGCCGACGGTTTCGGCCTTTCCTATGACCTGTCTCATGGTCCGCTTGCTCAGGCTCAGGCCCATGGCGCCGCGAGCGTCGAGCACCAGGGACATCGGGGTTTCGCGAAGAACCGTGGGCCGCACGCCGCCGGACATGATACCCTTTTTTATGCCATTCTCGTAACGCCAGAGGCGGCCGACGCCATGGCTCCCGATGCCGCGGGCGTCGGCCGCCACCAGTATCTCAGCCGAATCGGATGCTTCTTCCCTGGACAATCCCAGCTTGACGAATACGTCGGCGCAGAAAGCTTCCAAATTTTCGCGTTTCACCCGTATGTCTTCGCTCATATCCATGTTCCTCCCGCCGTGAGTTTTATCCGCGGCGTAGTGGCGTCCATCGCGATGGTGTCGCGGCTCAGAGCGATCCGAGGATCTTCTCCGCGAATGCTTCGGGCGTGAAACCGAGGTGAACCGCGACTTTCTCGGCGGGGCCCGACTCGCCGAAACGCTCGATGGACAGAATGCGTTCGGCGGGAGCTATTCTCTCCCAGCCCATCGCTATGCCCGCTTCAGCGACGAAAACCTTGGCCGGAGGGGAGAGAATAACGTCCCGTATCGGCGCCGGAGCCGCGAAGAAGGCGTTCCTGTCGGGGACCGAGACGACGCGTATGGAGAGACCGGGCTTCCGGGCGTTCACGAGTTCGGCCGCTTTCATGGCGAGCGAAACTTCGGAACCTGAGGCCGCGAGGACGATGTCGGGTTCTTTCGGCGTGTTGCGCGCCACATAGGCGCCGACAGCCATGCCCTCCTGCCAGAGGGGATCTTCCTTGGCGAAGACGGGGAGATTCTGCCTGCTCAAAAGGAGGGCGGTCGGGCCGTCGGTTCTCTCCATGGCCTTTTCCCAGGCCACGGCCGTCTCTTCGGCGTCCGCGGGGCGGAGGACGTTCAGGCCGGGTATCGCCCTGAGGGAGGCGAGTGTCTCGATGGGTTCGTGCGTCGGGCCATCCTCGCCCACGAAGATGGAATCGTGGGTTAAGATATAGATGACCGGCAGCTTCATCAGCGCGGCGAGGCGCAGCGCTGGACGCAGATAATCGGCGAAGACGAGGAAGGTGGCGACGAAGGGGCGTAGGCCGCCGTAGAGGGCGAGGCCGTTGGCGATGGCCGCCATGCCGTGCTCGCGAACGCCGAAACGGATGTAGCGGCCGCCGGGGTTGTTTGCCGCGAAATCGAGAGGCAGGCCTGAGGGGTTGGCGGGAAGCTGGGTGACGTTTGGGCTGGTGAGATCCGCGGAGCCGCCGACCAGATTGGGCCATGCCTTGGCTATGGCCGTCAGGCATTTGCCCGACGCGGCGCGCGTGGCGAGTTTTTCGCCCTGGGCGAAGCCGGGCATTTCGAGTTGGCTCATCGGACGGTTGAAATACCAGGCGCTCAATTCTTCGGAGAGGGCGGGGTTGGCCTTTCCCCAGGCCTCGAAGGCTTTCTGCCAGGCCGCCTTGGTCGCCTTGAGTTCCACCCTGCGCTTCTCGAAAAAGGCGTAGGCTTCGGGGGCCACGAAGAAGGACGCGTCGGACGGGAGGCCGAGGGCCGCCTTGGTCTTTGCCACTTCCTCGTCGCCAAGGGCGGCGCCGTGCACGCCCGCCGTGCCCTGCTTCGTCGGCGCGCCCTTGCCTATGACGCTCTTGAGGATGATGAGGCTGGGCCTGGCTGTTTCGGCCTTGGCTTTTGCCGTCAGCGCCGCCAGCCCCTCAAAATCGTACATGTCGCCGCGCAGGACCTGCCAGCCGTAGGCTTCGAAGCGCTTTCCGACATCCTCGGTGAAAGCCATCGCCGTGGAGCCGTCGATGGTGATCGAATTGGAATCGTAGAAAGCGATGAGCTTGCCGAGGCCGAGGTGGCCGGCGAGGGAGCAGGCTTCGGAAGCCACGCCCTCCTGGAGGCAGCCGTCGCCCACGAGCGTGTAGGTGTAATGATCGAAAATTTTCGCGTCGGGCGCATTGAACTTCGCCGCCATCATGCGCTCGCCGATGGCCATGCCCACAGCGTTGGCTATGCCCTGTCCGAGCGGGCCCGTCGTGGTCTCCACGCCGGGAGTGACGCCGTATTCGGGATGGCCGGGGCATTTGGAACCGACCTGGCGGAAGCTCTTGATGTCGTCGAGCGAGAGGGCGAATCCCGCCATGTGGAGCATCGAATAGAGCAGCATGGAGCCGTGTCCGGCCGACAAAACGAATCGGTCGCGGTTGATCCATGAGGGATCCTCGGCGTCGTAGCTCATCGCGGCGCCATAGAGGTAGGCGCCGAGTTCGGCCGCGCCCATGGGGAGGCCGGGATGGCCGGAGTTGGCTTTCTGCACGGCGTCGATAGTCAGGCTGCGGACGGAATCGGCGATCTTTCCAAGCGAAGCTATATCCATTGGGTCACTCCTTCGGGAAATAATGATCTATAATACCCTGCTTCCGCGGCTTTTGGCAGCAGGGGAAGCTCGCCTAATCTCGCGGAAACGCGCGAATTTTATTGTGTCGGCGGTCAGCGGCCGGCGGTCAGCCGTGGGCCGGCCGTGGCAGTGGGCCGTGGGCTGCAAGCAGCGGCCGCCTTTCTTCGCCGCCATGTCTTGGGCGGCACGGCTCCGGCGGCCTTAGTTAGCGCTATAGGACAGGGCTGCCTTTTCCCTGACGGCGAGGGCCTTTTCCAGGGAGATGCCCGCCGCCTTGGCTATGGCCTCGGGCTCTGCCACCGCGATGGCGCCCAGCGATCCGAAGCTCTTCATCAAACGCTTCGCCCTCGCCTCGCCGATGCCCTCCACTGACTTCAGCACGGTGAAACGCAGGTCCTTCGTTCGAAGCTTCTTGGAAAGACCGGTCGCGAAGCGGTGGGTTTCGTCGCGGATGGCGACGAGAACGCGCAGCGCCGGCGAATCCTTGGGCAGAACGACGGGACCAAGTCTGTCCGGCAGATAGATTTCCTCGTTTTTCTTGGCCAGGCCGGCGAGGTCGCAGTCGAGGCCGAGCTGGTCGAGGATTTCCTTGGCGGCTGAAACCTGGCCGGCGCCGCCATCGATGAGGATGAGGTCGGGCAGGTCGGCTTCCTCGTTGATGAGGCGGGTATAGCGCCTCGCGACGGCTTCGCGGATGGAGGCGAAGTCATCGATGGCGCCCCCGAGGCTCCGTATGCGGAAATACCGGTAGTTTTTCTTGTCGGGGACGCCGTTCCTGAAGCTGATGAGCGAAGCGACCGTGTTCTTGCCCGCCAGGTGGGCTATGTCGAAGCCCTCGATCCGCGTCGGGACAGAGGCGAGGCCTAGCGACGATTTCAGTTCCAGGAGCGCCTGCGTGTCGCCTATTTCCCTGCGCTTTTTGATGAGTTCTTCCTTGGCGTTCTGGGCCGCGAGGTTCATGGAAGCGCTGTGGCGCTGTTCCTTCGGCACGAGGAAGCGCGTCTTGACGCCAAGCTGTTTCTTGAAATATTCCGCGACCGGCTTGGTCCCCATCGCCTTCATCAGGTAAATGAAAGGCGGGGGGAGGCGTTCGGCGCCGTAATAGCTGGTGAGGAAGGCCTGTATGGCTTCCTCCTCGGTGTCGTAGAGCGGCGAGATGAAGCTGTCGCGCCCTTTAAGCCTGCCATCGCGCATCGTGAACACGATGAAGGAGACGAGGTCGCCGTCGCAATGCCACGCGAGATAGTCCCTGGCCGCCGGGTCGAAGTCCTGCACGTTGCTTCTGCCCACGAAGAGGTCCACGGCCTTGAGGGCGTCGCGGAGGCGGGCCGCTTCCTCGAAGCGGAATTCCTCCGATGCCTTGTCCATCCGTTTCTTGAGGTCGGCGAGAAGTTCGGCGGTTTCGCCCGAAAGCAGCTTGCGTATCTGCCCGACCCGCTCCAGATAAGCTTCCTGGCTAATCTTCCCCGCGCAGGGGCCGGGGCAGCGGCCGATATGGTAATACATGCAGGGCGTCTCGCGCTTGCGCATGGTGACGCAGCGGCGCAGGGGGAAGAGCCTTTTTATGAGTTCGAGGTAGGTGTCTATCGTCTCGGAGCTGGGAAAGGGACCGAAATATTCGGAACCGTCGTTGATGATCCTGCGGGTCTTGAAAATGCGCGGGAATTCCTCGTTCGTGACGCGGATGGAGGGGTAGGTTTTCCCGTCCTTCAGGTTGATATTGTATTTGGGGGTATGTTCCTTTATCAGGTTGTTTTCGATGAGGAGGGCGTCGTATTCGCTCCCCGCTAGGATCCATTCGATCTTTTCCACGCGCGAGACGAGATGCCTCGTCTTTATGTCTTTCTTTCCCGAAAAATAGGAAAGAAGACGGTTTTTCAGTACCTTGGCTTTGCCCACGTAGATGATATGGCCTTCGGGGCCGCGCATGATGTAGACGCCGGGCGAATCGGGCGCCTGGCGGACGAAGGCGCGGAAGCGGGCGTTCTTTTCTGCCGCGGGCGATATCTTAGGCGCGAGGCGGCGCTTTTCCTGTTCCCGCTCGGGGGGCACTTCATCGGCGGGAACGCCCGTCTTTCCTAGTCGCCCCGCGTTGTCGGGTATCTCGTATTCTTTGTCGTTCATACTCTATACTAATAGTATGGAACTTTCGGGCATCTGGGAAGCCGGAGCGGCATTTAAGTTCTGTCCCTCCTGCGCGAGTCCGCGCGTTCAAAGCGTAGAGGGGAGAGAATGGATCTGTCCCGACTGCGGCTTCGAGTATTTTCACAATGTGGCGACTTCGGCGACGGTCATCGTCGACGTGGAAGGTTCCATCGCGCTGCTGAAAAGGGCCAGGGAGCCTCGGCGGGGCTTTTGGGCCCTACCTGGCGGTTTCGTCGAGCCGGCGGAGCGCGCCGAGGATGCCGCCGCGCGCGAGTGTCGGGAAGAATTGGGCTGGGCGCCGGAGTGGATGGAATTTCTGGCGACTTTTCCCAACATTTATCGCTATAGGGATATTCCCTACGCGACCTGCGATTTGTATTTTTACACCTGGGCTGGCGCCGACGACGCCGCCGGCTTCGTCGCCGATATCGGCGAGGCGGCGGAGGTCGCCAGTTTCCCCGCCGACGCGATTCCCTGGGACGAGATAGCCTTCGATTCGGCGCGGTCGGCGCTGCGCGCGTATATTCTGGCGAGGGGAAGGGGCTTTAGCCTCGGCCATCGGAGGCTTTCGATATGAAAGGTATGCGATCCGGGAGGAAGAAGCATGGATAAAAGAACGAAGATCGTCGCGACAACAGGTCCGGCTTCGGAAAAGCCCGAAATCATACGCGAGATGATCCGCGAGGGCGTCGACGTATTCCGGCTGAATTTTTCGCACAAGACCTATGAAGAGGCGGACAACGCCGTCGCGATGATCAGGGAAGAACAGAAGGAACTGGGGAGACCTATCGCCATCATGGCCGACATAAAAGGGCCAGCCATCAGGCTCTACGGCTACAAGCAGAATATCCCGATAAAGGCTGGCGGCATAATCACCATCGAAAGCCGCGACCCGGTCGGCATCGAGGCGCTCGTCTCAGGCGAGCAAAACCTCGTGTACACCAATTTGCCCGATATCGACAGGATCTGCTCGCCCGGGCAGAAGATCATTCTCATGGACGGCTACTTCGCGGGAAGCGTCGTCTCGCGCGGGGCGAAATCCGTGGCCGTGCGCGTCGACAACGAGGGCGAGCTTCGACCCAAGGCGCACCTGACGATTCCGGGCGCCGATTATCCCATTCCCTTCCTTTCTGAAAAAGATATCGCCGACATCCTCTGGGCGGTAGGGCACGACATCGACTACATCGCCCTCTCCTTCGTACGCTGCGCGACCGACATCGAGGAAGTCCGTAGGCTGATCCAGCGCGCGGCGGTTTCTTCGGGCAAGCGCAGCATCGTCAAGCTCATCGCGAAAATCGAGACGGCGCGCGGCCTGTCCAATGTCGACGAGATCATCCGCGAGGCCGACGGCATCATGGTCGCGAGGGGAGACATGGGTGTCGAGATGCCCATCGAGATCGTCCCCATAGCCCAGAAGAGCATCATCCGCAAGGGCTATCTGGCCGCCAAACCGGTTATCACCGCGACGCAGATGCTCGAGTCCATGATCGAGAGCCCGATGCCCACGAGGGCCGAGGCCTCCGATGTGGCC
Organism: Rectinemataceae bacterium; assembly: GCA_035560555.1. Taxonomy (GTDB): domain Bacteria; phylum Spirochaetota; class Spirochaetia; order Treponematales; family Rectinemataceae; genus UBA11090. Next base: position 31,084 of record DATMZF010000024.1, on the reverse strand, counting down.
AACGCCTGTTTCGACTCCACCAGCGCCGTGATGCTATCGGGCGAAACGGCCATGGGAAAATACCCCGTCCAGGTCGTGCGCACCATGCACTCGATCATCGACGCCGTGGAGAAGCAGTTCGACTATGTCGATTTTCACCACGACGTTCCGCCCGAAGTGAAGACGGGCGACGTCCCCGCGATTATGTCGTACAACGCGGTATCGGTGGCTTATCTGTGCAACGCCAAGGCGCTCATCGTCCTCACCGAAACGGGGCACGCCGCGCGGCTTCTCTCCCGCCTCCGCCCCCGCATGCCTATCTACGCCTTCCTCAGCGACAAGAAGCTCTTCAACCAGCTCGCGCTCAACTGGGGCGTCCGCCCCTTCCTGCACAGCGGCACGGGCACGAGGCTCGATGTCGTCGTCGACGAGGCCATCGCCATCTGCAAGAAGGACAAACTCCTGAGCGAAGGCGACAAGGTCGTCATCGTCGCCGGCCTTCCCCTCTCGCAGCAGGGTTCTACGAACATGATCCGCGTGGAGACCATTCAATGATAATCCCTACCATCGAAGAGGTAATACAACAGGACATGAAGGCGCTCCATGATTGCCCCGGCGCGGAGAACTGCGCTGGCTGCGCCGAGGAAGTCTGCGTCATGGTGGCCTCTGTCGCCGATTTCCCCAGCGAATATGGCCATTTTTCCATCGTCGGCTTCGTCAACAACAAAGACGGCAAAGACCATGTCATGATCGTCAAGGGCGAAATCGGCGACGGGGAGAACCTCCTCCTCAGGATCCATTCGGCCTGTCTCACCGGCGACGCCTTCGGCAGCCGGCGTTGCGACTGCGGACCCCAGCTCCACCGAGCGCTCGCCATAATCGAGGCTGAAGGGCGCGGCGCCGTCCTCTACCATCAGGCCGAGGGTCGCGGCATCGGTCTCGTCAACAAACTCAGGGCATACGCGCTTCAGGACGGGGGCTACGACACCTACGACGCCAACATCGCCCTCGGCTTCAAGGCCGACGAGCGCGATTACGCGATACCCGCCGCCATGCTGAAAAAGCTCGGCATAAAGAGCGTCCGTCTCATGACGAATAATCCGGAGAAGGTGGCGGAGCTGAAAAAGCATGGTATCGCGGTGCTGGAAAGGGTCCAGCACGAGCTGCCTGCCCACGAACAGGACAAGGCTTATCTGGAAACGAAGAAGGAGCGGTTCGGCCATTTTCTGAAACTTGACCACAGCGATAATAAATAACTTGTGTATTGACAATTAAGGAGTTTCCCGCCGAAAATTGTGTATGGATTCAAAAACGTCATTCATGTTCATGGCCAGCGGGAATCTTCTCATTCTTCTTCTTCTCGCCGTGTATCGCAAGAAATATACCGAGGAAGCGATCCGCCATCATTTTTTCGCCCAGCTGATGTTGGCTTTCTCCAATATTTTCGTCTGGGTCCGGCTCTTGGATCCGCTCGATATATTCGCGGTGCTCACCACTGTCCCGCTTATCGTCAGCTCCTATTTTGAGGCTTTGGCCCTTTTGGGCCTGTCCAACGTGTTGACGCCGGAAATCAAGAAGAAAATGCGCGTTCCCCTCGTCGTTGGCATCGTTCTTTACGTAGCCTCCGTCCTGATCGGACTGGATCCCTACATTCGGGTCATCATCATCACGATCGTCAATATCGTCATCCTTCTTCCGGCCGTTCTGCGCGTGCTTTTCGTGCAGGATGACTCGTCGCTGCGTGTCGTCCTGGGGACCCTGTTCGTCGCCATGCTGGCGGTCATGGCCTTCCGTATTGTCGACGCGATCCGCCTCGGGCCGGCTCTCATCATCTTCGGGCCAACGCTGGGCGAGAAGCTCACCATATTTTCACTCTACCTCTATCTCATCCTGGGCGGCATAGGCATAATCCTCTTCGCGAAAGAGAATACCGACGCCCGCCTCGTCCGCATCGCGCATTTCGACGAGGCCACAGGCGCCTTCAACCGCGACGGATTCATCGACGCGATGGTGACGGCGATCGACAAGGCTTCCTACGACAACGGCGCTTTTTCCATGCTGCTCGTCGATATAGACGGGCTCAACGAAATCAACGAGGAACACGGCTACGTGGTCGGTGACGGCATCATCGTCAACACGGTCGAGCGGCTCCGCCGCGAAGTGGGGACGCGCGGCTTCATCGGGCGCCTGAGCGGCGACGAGTTCATGGTGTTCGTGAATGGGGTGGATCGCCAGCATCTGGATGATTTCGTGTCGGCGCTGCGCGCGTCCGCTGTGACGAATCCCCCCGACGGCGTGACCTACAGCGTTTCCATCGGAGCGGCGGCTTTCGACAATCCCGCGGGCAGGGACATCCATTTCCCGATGATCTACACTGCCTGCGCCGACGCCCTCAAGTCAGCTAAAAACAGGGGCTACAGCGAAATGGTCATCGCGCTGACGTGAACCGATCCCTATGAACAGCGACAGCTTCCGCGTTCCCCTCGGCCCCGCCAGGACGGAGATCGTCGTCGTCAATTCGCGCTTCATCGCGAGCCTCGACTATGTCGAGACGGTGGAGGCCGCCCGCGAGTTTATCGGCAGAATAAAGGCGGAGTACCCCGACGCGACGCACAATGTCCCGGCCTTCATCGTGGGAGGCGGCAATTCCAGCACGGAATTTTGCTCGGACGACGGGGAGCCCTCGGGCACCTCGGGCCGCCCGCTTCTCTCGGTGCTGCGCGGCTCGGGCCTGGGCAATGTGGCGGTGGTGGTGACGCGGTATTTCGGCGGGACCCTGCTCGGGACGGGCGGCCTCGTCAAGGCATACTCCGAGGCGGGCAAGAAAGTGCTGGAGGCCGCCCGTCGGGGCGAGCTCGTCGAGGTGGTCTTCCTTTCGGCCGCCTTGCCCTATCGGCTCTTCGAACCCTTCAGGAGCGTGGCGGAAGCGAGCGGGGGCAAGCTACTGTCAACGGAATTCGCCGAACTCGTGCGGATCAAGGTGGAAATTCCCCTGCGCGGCGTGGATGAATTCCGTTCCCGCTTCGCCGACCTCAGCGGGGGAGGGCTGGAATTGACCCAGTATGGACAGGGTAAGACGCTGGCGCCGATCCGCTAAAATTCCTTCTTTTTATAGGTCCTCACCGAATAAAGCCACGAGAGCGCGAAAAGGATGGTTCCCGCGCCGAGGAGAAGGAGCGGGAAGGCGGCGCTTCCTCCAGCGGCGTTTCCTCCGGCGGCGATGCCGATCGCCGGCGAAGATCCCGTATCGACCGCGCCGCTCGCGATACCGGCTATGGCTCCCGCGCAGGCGAACACGGCCATGGCGGCCCATCGCGATTTCATGTACCCAAACCTGAAATAGGTTGCCAGTTCCACGGCGGCGAGGATGAGCGAGAGGCTGAAAGAAGTCGCGAAGAGTTCGAAAGGAAAGGCGTCGCCGCCCAAACCCAGGGCGGCGGAAAGAGCCCTCAGAAGGGCCGCGGCGGGAATCAGCAGGTTGGCCGCCAGCGCAAGAAGGTATTTCGACCCGACAATCGCGTCGCGTCCGGGGGGAAGGCAGGCGAGGAGCGGCTCGCAGCCATACTTGAAGTCGTAGGCATTGGAATATGAAACGGCTATGTACGAGGGAAAAAGGAGAATGATGGTCGCTATTCCAGAACCCGCGGCGAAAAAGCCCGAGCCAGCGTCGCCAGCGGCGACGCCGAGGGCCAGGGCGATGAAAACCACGGCGATGACGAGCCGTTCCTTCCTGAGAAGCAGCCAATCCTTAAGCAACAGCGCGAACACGATAATCCTCCCTGGCCGTATAGACCATGATATCCTCAAGCGAAGCCCTTTCGATGGACAGCCCGGCAGGCGGCGCGTCCCGGAGTTCCGCCGCCCTGTCGGTGAGCCCTTCGAACGCTTCGCCGCAGTGCCTCGCCCCGACGACGTAAGCCCGGAGCGCGGTGTCGAGCAGCGCCGCCGGGCCTCGGATCACCGCGTGGCGGTCCAGGACCGAATCGATATCCTCGCAGAAGACGATTTTTCCCGCCATGATAAAGGCGATATGGTCGGCTATGCGTTCGAGATCGGAGGTGATGTGCGTCGAAAAGAGAATGCTTGTCGTGCCGGCGGCCACCACCGAATGGAGGGTATCCAGAAGCTCGCTGCGCGACACGGGATCGAGCCCGCTCGTTGGCTCGTCCAAGATGATGAGTTCGGCTTCATGGGAGAGAGCCACCGCGAGGGAAAACTTCATCTTCTGCCCTTTCGAGAGATCCGAAAGCCTTTTACGCCGGTCTATGCCGAAATCCGAAAGTCTGGCCTCGTATCCAGCCGAATCCCATCGCGGGTAAAGCCGCTTCACCCAGGCTTCGGTATCCGCGGCGCTTAGGGGACCGTACCATTGGCTTTCGTCGCTGACTATTCCCAGTTTTCGCCTAAGCGTAGGTCCGGCGCCCCAGGGATTTTCGCCCAGAACCTCCACGTTGCCCAAGTCGGGCTTGAGCAGCCCGCCGAGCAGCTTAATCGTCGTCGTCTTGCCCGCCCCGTTGGGACCGATGAGGCCAAGCACGGAGCCGGTTTCCAGGCTCAAAGTTACATCGCGCAGATCGAAGCCGGCGAACTTCTTCGTCATCGCTCTTGTTTGTATTGCCCTGTCATTCATGCTGATGCTCCTCGCCGCGCTCGGCAGACAGTTCCCTGACGATGTTCACAATGTCCTCCGCGCGAAACCCCAGCGCGATCGCCTCTCCCACCAAGGGCTCCAGGGCAGCGCGCAGGGCGAAAAGCCGCTCGCGCGTCATCTCGGCGATCCCGGGCCTAGCCGCGTACGTGCCTTTTCCCGGTACCGTGCGGAGGTAGCCTTCCTTTTCGAGATCGTCGTAGGCGCGTTTCGTCGTGATGACGCTCACCCTCAAGTTCTGCGCCAGGACCCGTATCGACGGCAGTTCCGTCTCCGGCCGCAGTGTGCCGGAAAAGACGGCGATCCGTATCTGCTCCTCTATCTGCGCATAGATCGGTTTGGAGGAAAGCGCTGAGATGCTGATCGGGATCATGTCGTTACCAGTCATACTGTGTATATACGGTATATACAGTGAAGAATTCTGTCAAGGGCTTGGCGCGGGCACAGGCATGGACGCGGAACGCCGGAAGCGCGCCAGACTTACTGCAGGTTGTCGGCGCCGACCTCGTGGCGGAGGGTGAGGAGGTTGCCCGTCGCGGCTGTCGCCGCGATGACGAGGAAACTGCCCCCCCCGAGGGAGGCTTCGGGGCCGGCCGCCCCGCTGCAGATGCCCACGATCGACCAAGGCACCCAAGGCCCCCAGCCCGTGGCGGCGAAAATCACGGCGAGGAGCAATGTGAAGATGGAATAGCCAAGGGGCGCGAAGTATCCCCTTGTTTCCACCGCGACCCAGGCCGTGAGGAAGGAGCAGCAGAGGGACATGAGGGCGAGGGCGAGAAGGCGGCCAGCGGCGGCCGAAAACAGGGAAGCCTCCAGAGTCCCGATGCCCACCAGGGTTCCGACGATGAAGGTTCCCGGGAGCATATAGAGCGTCAGGCAGCCGAACCAGGCGGCGGAGACGAGTATCTTGGCAAATACGAAACTACGCCGCGCTACCGGCAGGGCCAGGAGATTCTTAGCCGTGCCCTCGGCATATTCCCTGCCGAAGACATAGGTCACGATGACGGAGGACATGATGAGTCCGCCTATTCCGCCCATCTGCGCGATGAAGCCCAGGAAGGTGGCCCAGTCGATGGGCTCGCCGCCGAAGGCGAACTGCGCCTTCTTGCCGAAAATGCCGAGGCTCTCGGCCAGTCCCGGATTCTTCATGAGCCACATGAAGAACCCGCCTATCCCCACCATGAAGGTGTAGACGGCGAGGGTGATCCAGGGAGCCTTGCTCCTGCGGAGCTTCAGGAATTCGGTGTATACGACGGCCGCGAATCTCATATCGTACCTCCCGTCAGGCGCATGAAGTGGCGCTCCAGATCCTCTTCCTCGGCGGCGAGCCGCTCGAGGCCTATGCCCGCCTCGACGAGGGCCCGGGCGATGGCCGCCGGCTCGGCGCTCCGGTCCGCCACGCGGAGGGTCTTCGCGTCCGGGCGTGACACTTCGAGGAAGCCCAGACTTTCCCTCAGGATCTTTTCTGCCCTGCCTGAGTCGTCGACCACGATGACGATGGAGGTCCTTCCCAACTCGCGCAGTTCGCGATAGTCGACTTCCTCTATCAGCTTCCCTTCGTGGATGATCCCGACCCTATCGGCCAGCTGGGCGACCTCGTCCAGGCGGTGGCTCGACATGAATATCGTCACGCCCTGCTCGGCGGCCAGGCGGCGCAGGAGCGATCTGATCTCCAGAATGCCCGCCGGGTCGAGGCCGTTGGCGGGTTCGTCGAGGATGAGGAGTTCTGGTGAATGGAGGAGGGCGCGCGCGAGCGACAATCGCTGCTTGTTGCCCAGGGAGAGCCGCCCGGCGCGCCTGCCTGAGTATTCACCGAGCTTGAGGAGCTCGATTGCCTCATCGGCCGCGCCGGGAGGGGCGCCGGTCAGGCGGCGCTGGATGTCCAGGTTTTCCCTGACCGTGAGGTTGGGATAGGCCGCCGGGGATTCGACGAAGTAGCCGACGCGCGAGAGGACGCCCTCGCGGTTTTCCTTGAGGGAAGAGCCCAGCATCGAGATTTCGCCTGAGCTCGGGCGGACGAGACCGAGGAGCATACGGATGGTGGTCGTCTTGCCGGCGCCGTTCCTGCCGAGGAAGCCATAGATCTCGCCACGGCGCACTTCGAGGTCGATGCCGTCCACCGCCCGCACCTCGCCGAAACTCTTCGAAAGGCCGCGGGCGCGGATCGCGACGGCCCGGGCAGCGCCATGATCGCGATCTGTGGCGGCCGCGGCCGCGCCGGCAGAGGGGCGATCCTTCACTTTATTTTTCTTGGTCACGCGCTATCTCCCTTGCCTGTGGGGGCGAAAGCTTCGACATCTGCCGCGATCCGCGCGGCCAGGGCTTCGCCGAGAAACCGCACCGTCGCCTGGTAGCTTTCAGGAGGGAAATCTTCCCTGTGCAGCGCTATCGCGAAAAGGGCGGGAGCCAGGCCTCGCAAGGCCGACAGGAGGATTGGCGGGAAGCGCTCCATGCCCGCCCTGCCTCCGAAAGCTTCCGCGAGCGCCTTATCGTCGGCGGACTTGTGGGCTTCGATCCGCTCGGGTGGGAGGCGCTCCATGATCATCTGTATGTCCTTCACGCCGAGGGTCGCCAGGCCCGGCTCCTTTTCGAGGATCCGGAAGGCTCCGATGAAGAAGCGCTCCAACCTTTCGCGGAAACTGCCTTTGCCCTCCACCACTTCGCGGATGAGTGCGCCGCGGTGTTCCTTTTCCCAGGATTCGAATACGGCGAGGATGAATTCCTCGCGGGAGGGGTGGAAGGAATAGAAGCTGCCCTTGGAAATGCCCGCTTCCCTCGCGATGTCGTCCACGACGAGAAAGCGGATCCCTACCTTGTTGATGAGGCGTTTCCCGGTCGCGATGAGCCTGGACTCGATCCTTTCGCGTTCCTGCTGGCTGAAGGCCTTCGGCATATAACCCCTATGACTAAAATAGATTAAATAGTCATTGATATACTATGCCCTCTATCCAAAAAGCGCAAGGGGTGAAAGGCTATCGCTTCTTCACGAGACAGCGTGAGCCCGTTCCGATCAGGTCCCCCCTCCCGGCGACGGTCAGGGCTTCGCGCACGAGCTCGGCGTTGGCGGGCGCATTGTACTGGAGCAGGGCGCGCTGTAGGGCGCGCTCGTGGGCTCCCCTCGCCACATAGACAGGCTGGCCGTCGAGAGGATTGGTCCCGCACCAGTACATGGCGGTGGCAAGGGTTCCCGGCGTGGGATAGAAATCCTGGGCCTGGTCGGGCACGAAGCCCGTATCGCGCAGGTACTCCGCGAGTTCTATCGCCTCGGGCAGGCCCGATCCCGGGTGGGCCGAAATGAAGTAAGGGATGAGATACTGTTTGAGGTCTTTTTCGCGGTTCAGGTCGGCGTAGCGGGCGGCGAACGCGTCGTAGACGCGGCGGGGCGGCTTGCCCATGAGGGCGAGCACCTTGTCGGATACGTGTTCCGGCGCGACCTTGAGCTGGCCCGATATGTGGTGGCTCACAAGCTCCCTCAGGAATTCGTCGCTTTCGTCCGCTATGGCGTAATCGAAACGCACTCCCGATCTGACGAAGACTTTCTTCACCCCGGGCAGCGCGCGCAGCGCGCGAAGTAGCAGGACGTATTCCCTGTGGTCGGGCTCGAGCTGGGCGCAGGGCTCCGGCGAAAGGCAGCGCCTGTCCAGGCAGGCTCCGTGCTTTTCCATTTTGCCGCAGGCGGAACGCCTGAAGTTGGCGGTGGGCCCGCCCACGTCGTGGATGTAGCCTTTGAAATCGCCCATCGTCGTCAGGATCCGCGCTTCCTCTACGATGGCCTCTATGCTCCGCGAGTTGACCTGTCGTCCCTGGTGGAAGGTGAGGGCGCAGAAGGAGCAGGCGCCGAAACAGCCGCGCGACGAAAGGAGGGAGAATTTCACTTCGGCGAGGGCGGGCACGCCGCCCCGGGATTCGTACATGGGATGCGCTTCCCTCTCGTAGGGGAGGGCGTAGATCCTGTCCAATTCCTCCCTGTCGAGGGGGAAGGCAGGAGGTTCCTGCACGACGACCCTGTCGCCGTAGGGCTCGACGAGCCGGCGGGCGGAATATGGATCGGTGTTTCTGTATTGAAGGGCGAAGGAGGTCTCGAAATTCAGCTTGGCCTCGGGGTCGGAGCCGGACAGGGAATCGAAGCCGGGGAGTATGGAAGCGCCGGGGAACTCAGCGGCCAAGGCTTCTGGCGGCATCGCGCCGACATGTTTCGCCCAGGCCGTGCCGCGGATGCCGGACAGATCGGGCTTCGGCGCGGCGCCCGCGGGCGCCGCGCCGGTCGCCGGAGCCGCGCCGGAACCCGTCGCGGCGGTTTCAAGGTGCCCCGCGGCATGGCGCCCGGCGCCTAAGCGCCTCATGATCTCCGCGATCTGCCGCTCGCCCATCCCGTAGACGAGGATGTCGGCCTTGGAATCGAGGAGGATCGATTTGCGGACGGTATCCGACCAGTAGTCGTAGTGGGCGAGGCGCCTCAGACTGGCCTCGATGCCGCCGATGACGAGGGGAATGCCCTTGTAAGCCTGTCGGCACATCGCCGAGTACACGATGGCCGCGCGGTCCGGCCTCGCGTTCGGCCGGGCGCGGATACCGGCGCCGATGCTCCCGTCCGCGCGCATGCACAGCGCCTTGTCGCCGCCTGGCGCGTATTCGTCTTCAGATCGGGGCTTCTTGTTGGCCGTATAGGATGAAACCATCGAATCGACAGCCCCCGCGGTGACGAGAAAGGCCAGCCGCGGCCTGCCGAAAATCCTGAAAGCCTCGACGTCGTCGGGGTCGGGACGGGCCAGTATGGCGACTCTGTAGCCCTCGGACTCGAGCACCCGTCCGATGATGGCCGCCCCGAAGGAGGAATGGTCGACGTAGGCGTCGCCCGTGACGATGATCGCGTCGAGATCGCCCGGCTCAAGACCGGCCTTTTCGAGATCGGAAAGGCTCGCTGGAATAAATGACATATGTGGTTATCATAAAGCAATTCCACTATACTTGCTAAGGGGAGCGCGAATTCGATGCGACCAAAGGAATTGCCGTGAAAAAAACCGCGAAAAAGCCGTGGCTGCTCCTGTCCGCGTCGCTTTTTCTTCTCGTCTCGTGCAGTCTGGATGTTTTTTCGCGTCCGGAAGCCGTCCCCAAATACATTTTTCTCTTCATAGGCGATGGAATGGGGGCCAATCACATCGAGGCCGCGAGGCAGTACGCCGACTCGGCCGAAGCCAGGGATAATGGGTACGCGCCGCTGCGATTCGATGATTTTCCGGCGACCGGTACGGCCTCCACACATAATTATATAGGTGGCGTGACGGACTCCGCCGCCGCGGCCACGGCGATAGCCTCGGGCAAAAAGACCTCCAACGGTACCATCAACATGAACCCATGCAAGACGACGAGCTTCACGCCCATCACCGAACTGATGAAAGCGAGGGGCCGAAAGGTGGGTATCGTCTCCAGCGGCTCGCTGGACAGCGCAACGCCCGCCGCCTTTTACGCGTCGGCTCCTTCCCGCGGCGACAACTACGACATAGCGCTCCAGCTGGCCAACAGCGCTTTCGATTTCTTCGGAGGCGGAAATCTCAGCGATCCCTTGGGAGCGAACGACGCTCAGGCGAGCGTCTTCGATGTCGCCGAGGACAATGGATTCACCATAGCCGATACCATGGCCGAAGTCGCGGCGCTTACGCCCTCCAATGTTCCGGTCCTCGCGGTCAGCGCATCCACCTCTTTTCCCTATCTAGCTGATAAAAACGCGGGCGATCCCACTCTCGCCGAATTCACGCGCGTTGCCATCGATCTTCTCGACGGAGATGAGGGATTCTTCATAATGGCGGAGAGCGCGAAGATCGATTCGGCCAGCCATGCGGGCGACAGCGCGCGAATGATACCCGAAGTGATAGCCCTGGACGAGGCGATCGCCGAGGCGGTCGCGTTCTACAACGGACACCAGGGTGAAACGCTCATCGTCGTGACGAGCGATCACGAGACGGGGGGCCTGACTATCGCCGATGGCGAAAGTTTCGATTATGCCCGATTCTCTTGGTCGACGAGCGGCCACACCGGACAGGATGTGAAAGTCTTCGCCCTCGGCGCAGGCCAGGAAATCTTCGAGGGAGCCTACGACAACATCGGCATTTTCAAAAGGCTGGAGGTCATGCTGGAGTAGCGCTGTTTCGCGCAACGCTCGCCGCGATGCCCGCCACATACTCCAGCGCGGCTGAGGCCGTCTCAGGCGAGGTGTTTTCCAGCAGGACGTCGATGAAGGGTTTCTTCGCCTGAAGGATCCGGAAAAAAGAAGCGAAGTCGAAGACGCCGGCGCCGGCGGCCACCGCTTCGGACTTCCGTCCTTCAACGAATCGGAAATCCTTGGCGTGGATGACGGCGATGCGCGACCCGAAAGCCTCGAAGGCGCGCGCGAAGAAGCCGGCCTGACTCTCTTCGAGTCCGGCCCTCGGAATCAAGTTTACGGGATCGAAAATTATCCGCAGCGCGGGCGAGTCTATTCTCGCGATGAGCGCTTGTGTCTTCTCGATGCTGGAAACCGTATGCTGATCGGCGACGGGTTCGATGCCGACGATGGATCCGCAAGCCTCGGCGACGCGGACGAGGCGTTCGACGGAGCCGCAGAGCCTGTCGAAGACGGCCTGGCTCCGCGTTCCCGGATGGTAGGAACAGTCGGGGTTGAGCGAACCCGTTTCCGTTCCGACGAGGGGGCAGCCGAAATCGCGCGCGAAGCGCAGGTGTTCCTCGAATCTCCGCAGCTGCCGCTCGAGCTCGTCACCGTCGGGATGCACGGGGTTGATATAGCAGCCGAGCACGGCGATGCCTATGTCGCGGCGGGCGAAAGCCTCCCTAATCCTTCGGGCATAGCCCGGACTGAGGAACCCATATCCCGCCGGCGTATAGGGGAAAGCCTTCGCCAGCGCGAGTTGAATGGAAGCCGGCCTGAAGGCTTGGAGCCTTTCGGCAAGGATTTCCGCCGGGAAGCAGCCAAAATCGTGCGCGCGTAGTCCGAATTGCAGCATGATCACACTGTAACCAAGTTTTAGCTTCCCTGTAAACGCAAATACTATATAAGAATATCTCGCAACTAGTGCTATACGTTGACAAGAAACGAACAATGGTGCTATATTTCGCACAATTCTTCCGCTATAGGAGATTTTTATGAAGATGAAGAGTCTAATCGCTATTCTCGTGATCGCCCTTCTCGCGGTTTCCTGCGCTCCCAAACAAGCGAAAGTCGCCGAAGCGGCGCCCGTGGCCGCCTCGGTGGCTCCTGCCGATATCAAGGATGTCGCGACCTGGATTTCCACCTACGATGGCGTCATCGCCCAGTATGCCGATGTCGCGGCCAAGCTCAAGGGTGGAGACGCCACCCAGCAGGCCAAGAACGACGAATTGGTGAAGACCGCCTCCGAGCTCGACGCCGTGGCCGAAACCATCAAGGGCACGCTCACCGATCAGGCGCTCACCGATTTCACCGCCAAGGCGCAGGAATACAAAGACAAGTTCGCTTCCTCGGCATCCGCGAACTGAAGTCATCCACGAGAGCGCCCACATCGAGCGCCTCAAACGAGAAAACCCGCGGTCTGCGCCGCGGGTTTTTTATCGCTCGCTTCTTTTCCGGCGAGGCACTTTTACCGAAAGCCCAGGCGAAGTATGCTGGCATCACGATGAATCCAACCGATCTTTCAATGCTGGCGATCTTTCTCGGCCTCTTCGTCCTTTTCGCGCTGGGACTTTTTCTGGGCCTGTCCCTGGGGAGGCGCAACGGCCGCCTGGAATCCGAAAGGGATCTTTCGGGGCGGCTGGAAGCTGAACGCGAAGACGCGGTCAGGCGATCGAGGGCCGTCGTGGGAGGTCAGGTCGCCGAGCAGCTCGCCCCCTATCTGCCCGATTTTCCCTGCGATCCCGGCGATGCCCGTTTCGTGGGCAAGCCTGTCGATTTCGTCTGCTTCAGCGGCGCCTCTGGCGCGGCCTCAGGCGCGGCCTCAGGCGGCGAGGTCAGCGAGATAATCTTCGTCGAGGTGAAATCCGGGGGATCCTGCCTGTCGCGGACGGAGAAAAGCATCAGGGAGGCCATCGTGGCCGGCAAGGTCCGCTGGGTCGAATACCGAATCCCCCAGGATTAAGCGCCCCGAGATCGCCCCCGCCCCCGCTTCAAACCCTCAGGCCTCCATGTCCCTGTAGCGCTTCGCTGCATATTTCGGGAAGAGCTTGGCCCATGCGATTATCGGGATCGTGAAGACAGCGCCGAAGATCATCGCGTAGGCATAGCGCGGCAAGGCTATCGCGGCGCTCAGGCCGGACAGCCCCCCGATCAGGCCCATCGTCGCCAGTATCGCTATGGTCGAATTGGGATTCTGCTTCATGGCCGCCATGGGGTTATCCCAGCTCAAGCGCGGCCAGGTCACGTCGAGCCAGAGGCCGGCCATGTTGAGGGCTGTGGAGAACAGGAGTGCCAGGAGCAGGCCGATAAGGCTATCGAGCGCGCCGATTCCCAAGAGCAGGGCCCCGGCGCCGCAGCCGATGAAGGCCCCGAGAACGGCAAAAAGCTCCGCGTGGAGCAGTTTCGCCGCGAAATACCAGGTTGGCTTTATGGGCATGGCCTTTATCCAGGGCAGAGCCTTCGCGTCCCTCGAGACGGCGGTGCAGGTGATGCTGGAAGAAGACCCCAGAAAACCGCCGAAGGCCGCCGGGATGAGATAGGCGCCGGGACCCGTCAACATGGGGCCCAGGCTCTTCATGGCTTCGGACAAAGTTTCGTGCTGCGCCAGGTAGACGACGGCCAGAAGGGCCGGCATGAGGATCATGACAAAGGGCCCATTCAGAAGATACATGGGCTCGCGGTTCATGAGCCGGATTTCCCTGGCCACAAGACCGCGCATCAGGGATTTCCGCGTGAAAGCCCGCTGCCCGTCGCGTCCTTTTCCGTCCAAGGAAAGTTTCTTCTTCGAAAACGTCGATTCGTTGAAGGACCGGAGGCTCCGCACGTAATCGTTGCCGAGAAGGGCCACGACGGCGGCGCAGCCGGCGAGGCCTATGGCCAGATTGCCCAGGACGGCGAGGATGCCCGCGATATTTGAGGCTTCCGATAGGGCCTTCCATGCCAGCCAGGAGGGAATCCACGCCTGGCCCAGCCGCGAGATCAGGGAACCGGAGTCGACATAGAGCGCCAGGCTGGCCGGAGCGCCTATCTTGGTCATGGCCGATTGTATATAGAAATTGAAGGCGAGGGCGAAGCCCATGCCGAGGAAACCGCCCAGGTAGATGATGAAGTTCTTGCTCCTGAACAGTCTGGAAGCGTTCATCAGCGGCACGAGGATAAGGTAGGAGATGGCGGTCGGCAGGAGGGGCAGGGCAAAGGCCGTCACGAGCCCGTTCACGTAGAACATGAAGGGCGGGGCCTCCTTTATGCCGTAGATGACGATCGCGATGGCCATGACGAAGACGCCCATCAAGGCCTCCGCGAAATAGACGAGAGACATCTTCGCCGCGAGCAGCTCCCTGGAAGAGAAGGGCAGGACGAGGAAACCCGATTCGATGCCCGACTGCGAAAACATGGAGAGCGCCATCATGAAAGCCATGACGAAGACGAGCACCGAGGCGGTGATGGAAGCGTTGAGGAGCATGAGTCCCTGCATGCCGGCGGGCTTGAGCCCATCGTACATCGTCAAGTTCATCATGACGAACATGAAACCGACATCGGCGAGAAGGAGGAGGACGCCTAGGCCGATTCCTATGGTCTTGGCGAGCTTCTTCGGCTTTTTCAGCTCCTTCCACGAGGGGAGAGACAGGCTGAAAGCGCTTTTGATATAGAGGATGGCGAGGCTGACTATGCGCGACCTCATAGAGCCGTGCCTCCGTTCGACGAATCGACGAGCTGGAGGAAAAGACTCTCCAGGCTGTCCCCGGCTTCATCGGCCGACGTTCTCCTGCTCCTCAACTCCGCCATGGTGCCTTTGAAAATTATCCTGCCCTTGTTGATGATCGCCAGCTCGTCGCAGACTTTTTCCGCCACCTCCATGACATGCGTGGAAAAGAAGACGCATTTGCCGGCTTTCGTGCGTTCCCTCATGATTTCCTTGAGTTCGAAGGCCGCCTGCGGATCGAGGCCCACCATGGGCTCGTCCAGCACCCAGTCCTGGGGATCGTGCAGAAGGCTCGCGAGAACGCCCAGCTTCTGCTTCATGCCCCTGCTCAGGCTTCCGATGGGCGAAGCGAGCGCGTCGGTGAGGCTGAAGCGCTTCGCGTATTCCGCTATGCTCGCCCTGCGCGCCTCCGTCGTCACGCCGAAGACGTCGGCGACGAAATCGAGATACTCGCAGGCCTTGAGCCTGTTGAAAAGCTCGGGATTGTCGTGGACGAGACCGATGTGCCGCTTCGCTTCCAGAGGATTATTCTTCATGGAAACGCCGTCTATGAGGATGTCGCCGCCGTCGGGTTCGAGAGCCCCGCAGAGGATGCGTATCGTGGTAGTCTTGCCCGCGCCGTTAGGCCCGAGAAAGCCGAAAATCCTGCCGTCGGGAATGGTCAGCGATAGGGAATCCACGGCCTTGTTTTCGCTTTTCGCGTAAGTCTTCGAGATACCGCTCAGTTCGATCACGTTTTTCTCCTTTATCCCGGGCGCTCGCCTTCTCACGGTTGATACTATCGCATCGGTCAACGCTGTGAAAGTATTTCGATAAAAAAATATGCATAGTGCGGCTTGGAGTCAATTAACCGCTTCCACGTTTTTCAAAGCCGGTGCATAATGGAAAGCAATGGCGACTGTCCCGATCAACGCAGATTCGAGCCCCGGCGTCGTGCTCGAGCTGCTGTACAGCATGAAAGTGAAACACGCGATGACCGCCGAGCTGATCACCGCGGCGCCCTCATCCAGCCTGCGCGATGTGCAGAAGCTCATGCGGGACAACGCCATCACCGGCATACCCATCGTCGAGGACGGGCGCCTGCGAGGCATCGTGTCGATCGGCGACATCATCGGCGCCCTCGATTCGGGCAGCATCGATCGCCCGGCCTCGGAACTCATGACGAGTTCTCTGGTGACCCTCGACGATGAGATGCCGCTTTCCTTCGCGGTGACCTATTTCGACCGCTATAAATTCGGCCGTTTTCCCGTTCTGGACGCCACAGGAAGACTCTGCGGCATCATAACGGCCTCCGATATCCTCAGGCGGCTGCTAATCGCCCTGAACGAGGAGATCGGCAGGATGGAGCAGCGCATAGCCGGCCGGCATTCCGAGAAGGAAGGGCCCATTCCCGTGGTGGAACTCAACTTCGGCACCTCGCCTCTCGATTTTTCCAGAGCGGGCAACGCGAGCGCCCGCTTCAAGAAGGCGATCGTGGAGAGAGGCTGCCCGCCACCCATAGCGAGGAAGGTCGCTATCGCCTCCTACGAGCTGGAACTCAACCAAGTCATCCATTCCACGGGCGGCAGCATGCGGATGCGCGTTTATGACGATACGATCGAGATATTGGCCCAGGACGAGGGCCCCGGCATCCCCGACGTGGAGCTCGCGATGCGGGAAGGCTATTCCACCGCGAACGAGTGGGTGCGTTCCCTCGGCTTCGGCGCGGGGATGGGGCTTCCGAACGTAAAGCGGGTCGCCGATGAATTTTCGATCCAGTCCGAGATGGGGAAGGGCACCACCGTCAGGGCGGTGATTCTCTGGAATAAAAATTGAACAAAACTGAACAAGAAATGAATAAAAGGAGCCGGTCATGCGCATCAAGGATATTTCGGTTCTCGTGGACGCGGAAATTGTGCAGGGAGTCTACGAGGAGAGCGACATAGAAGGCGGCTATACCTCCGATCTTCTGTCCGATGTCATGGCCCACGCCAAGGCGCAGGAAGTCCTCATCACCATCCAGGCTCACAAGAATACCGTGGCGGTGGCCGGACTCGTCGGCGCTCCCGCCATCATCATCTGCAATGGCCGGCCCATGCCGGAAGACATGATCGCGGCGGCCAGGGACGAAGGGATCGCCCTCATGCGCAGCGAGCTCACCCAGTACGAAGTGTCGGGCAGACTCTGGAAAGCCCTTCGCGGCTGAAGCGCGGATTACGATGGGCGTCACGCGCCTGCGCGCCGATCTGCACAATCATTCCTGCCTCAGCCCCTGCGCCGACCTCTCCATGTCGCCCGCGCTCATGGCCAGGACGGCCCGCGCCCGCGGCGTCGATATCCTGGCGCTGACGGACCACAACGCATCCATGAACTGCGGGCCTTTCGCCATCGCCTGCGCGCGGGAAGGCGTCATTCCCCTATTCGGTATGGAGATGAACTCCTCCGAGGAAGTCCACATCCTCGCCCTTTTCCCCACGCCCCGCGAAGCCCTCGCCTTCGGGGCCGAACTCCATTCCCTGATTCCCGAGCTTCCCTGGGATTCAGGCGCCTTCGGCGACCAGGCTGTCGTGGATGAGGACGAGGGCGTGCTCGAACTGCACGGACGCTGGCTCGGCGCCGCCCTGGACGCGCCCTTCGGCGACCTCGCCTCGAAGGCGCGCCTCGCCGGCGCCCTCGTCATACCGGCCCACGTCGATCGCGGCATGTTCTCCGTGTACAGCCAGCTCGGATTCCTGCCCCCCGGCCCCTACGACGCCGTCGAATCCATGGGTCAGCCTCCGGCCTTCCTCACTGGCGGCCACTGCGCGATCTCCGGTTCCGACGCCCATTATCCCGAACACCTGGGCCGGCGGCCCTTCCTCGTCGACATGGACGGGGCGCCTGTGGAGGAGATGAGACGCGCCTTGGTCGATTATGGGAACGCTCTCGCGGCGTACGGGGCGGGGCGGGGCGCCTGCGGTGTGGCGGGAAGGGCCGGAACCGCGGCGGTTTTAGGAGACGTAAGGGGGCCTGGAACCGTGGCTGTTTCGGAAGACGCGGGGGGCCCCGGAGCCGCTGTGGTTTCCAAAGCCGCGCGGGCTACCGGAGCCGCCGAGGACAATACCGAAGCCGCTTCCGAAGCCGACGTCGTCAAGGAAGGATGGAATGGCTCCGAGACCGCCTTCCTGGGCTATCCGAGCCTTCTGTCGGACCCTCGCCTGGACCTCTACCCCGCCGTCGAAGCCAGGAATTTCATGGAAAACCTGAGGGAAGCCCTGCGCGGCGGGAAGGTGATCCCCACCCACCTGGCGCGTTCCCTCATCTAGCCGCGGCCGCGCGTCCGGAGCACAAAATAAGACGCATCTGCGCCGCGTGTCCAGAGCGTTTCCCCCGCGGCCGCGCGTCCAGAGCATTAACTACCGCGCGTCCAGAGCGCAAAATAGAGCGTTTCCCCACTCCGCTCACTCGGCCCATCGGATGGAGAAGCTTATCGGCTTTTCGAGGGTCAGCATGTCGAAGAAGGGGATTTTCACCTTGAACACCTGCCCCTGGACGGTTCCGCCCGAGGAAGACAGGATCGTCCGTGGCGCCGTGATCGCCACATCGAGCGCGCAGGCGTCGAAAGCGGGCATCGTTTTCTTGCCGATGATCACCGTCTCGAGGTTCATCCTGTATTCTTCGGCCGTGATGGGATCCTTTTCCAAGGCGGGAGGGCTTAAGCTGTCCAAGACCTTGCCGTCCACGCCGGGGAAGAGCGCGAATGCCGCCGCCGCGTTGTCCCTCGTCAGTGAAACGGAGAGTTCGCGTTGAGCGGGCTGGGATCCCGAGGCCGGAATGGACTTGAACGTGATCATCGTGGCCGGCACGAGGCTCCTGTCATCGACGAAGGCCCTGATGTCGGGAACCCATATCACCGATGTGAGGGATTCGGGGCTCGGCGCCGAGACATCGACCAGAAAGATCGATTTTCTGCCCGAGAACTCTTCCTTCAGCGCCGTCACGTCGAAAAGTTCCGATTTGGAAGCGATGCCGCCGATCTGGCGTACCCTGGCGCTCAGAGCCTCGGGCACTTCCAGGCGGAGCGCCATGCGTGCGCTCATGTCGTTGCGGATCGTCGTTTCGAGGCGCCCGGAGCAGGACGCGAGCGTCATAGCCCACAGAACGAGAACCGCGGCGCAGAAAAACGGCGCGGCGGTCAAAAAACCTCCGCGCGACGATACCCTGGAGACAGCCGATCTCAGCCTTCCGGTCATTTTCGACATCCTTCTTTCAATGGAATATTCTTGGCTCATTTTCGAGAGTACACCGGCACCGGCCGTGTGCTCTGTCGCAGCAGCACTTCCCCCATCCTGTCGAGCGTGGCTTGGCTCTCCAAGCTGAGGCGCCTGAAGGTGGAATGACTCACGAGCAGATCCTGGTGGAGCTCCCTGCAGAGGGAATCCAGGCGGGCCGCCACGGCGATCGTGTCGCCGAACACGTTTTTTTTCTGTTCGCCCGGGGGGCCTAGCAGGGCCGAAACCACTATGCCCGAATGCACGCCTATCGAGACTTTCAGGTTGGCGGGCAGGGACTGCGCGGCGAGGTCTTCCCTGAACCCGTCCAGTTCATCCATGAAAGCGTAGGCCGAATAGAGGGCCCTTTCGGGGTTGAGCTGCTCGTCGACCAGGCCGAAGAGGATGATGACGGAGTCGCCGCTAATCGACATGATCCTCCCACCCTGGCCGCTCGCCACATGGGTCCACAGCGCGTAGTACTTGTTGAGGAACTCGACGGATTTCTGGGCGCCCATCATCTCCGAAAGGGCGGTGAAGCCCACGATATCCGAGGAGATCGCGGAGATGAGCAGCCTCGAGGGAGTGACTGCCTTCGCGGGAAGGGGAGGGACCTCCTCCTCCTGGAACGCTGTCTGTTCGATGTGGACCGGCCTTTCGATAAAGCGGTCGAGACGAGAGCGCAACGTGATGGTGCGCATCCTCGCCGCGAGAAGCATTATGTCGAAACTGGCGATGCCCAGAAGGGCGAAGAGGTGCTGCGGCGACGCGGCGAAGGCCTTCAGGCCCGAAGCGAAGTGGGTGATCTTGAGCGCTTCCATGTAGGCGTTCCGGTCCATCTTTCCGCTTTCGAAGGCCTGCCTGAGGTTGATCCGCATGTCGAGATAATAGTAGAAGGCGAAAAAGATGAAGCCGGAGCCGAGGGAGAGGGCGCCTTCCGCCACGCGCTTTATAAACCCACTCTTGCGCGAGAACGCTATCGCCTGGAAGAATCCGATGTAGATCGCCGCGCTCCAAAGCAGGATGTTCGTGGATTCGGAAAAATCCATGCTGCTCGTCGCGGCCTTGAGAATCGAGTAGCCGAGGGGGGTGATCAGCGAGAAGATAAACCGCAGGACGGGAAGATGCCCCTGGCTGACGAGGAGAAAAGTCTGGACGATCATGAACACCACGATGATGATGGACGACGTGATGCCCATGGCGATGGAGCCCGATGTTAAGAAGATGATGACGATGAAGAACACGACGAGCTGGCTGCTATAGTAGTAGAACTCTTCGCTGAAACGTCTGAAAGGTATCTTCATCGTGGTTTCATTGTACCCGGCATGGCCCTTCCTGCAAAGACCCCAGGTCGGTTTCACCGCCGGCCTGGGCCGCGCGCCCGGCCGCCTTTTCAATTTTTTTCATCCAAAAATTGTATTGACTAGATTATTGGGCCGTGTACAATGATAAAGCCAATCTATTTGGCAGATTTTTGAAAGGAGGTCCTATGAAAAAGCTCGCGAAGTTCACCGCTATCCTGTTGGCGTTGACCTTCATCCTCGCAGGAGCGGACGTTTTCGCACAGGCCAAAGCTAAATTCCATATCGGCGTCGTGACCGGAACAGTATCTCAGTCAGAAGACGATCTCCGCGGCGCGGAAGCGCTCATCAAAGAATATGGCTCCGTGAAGACTGGCGGCATGATCCAGCACATCACCTATCCCGACGACTTCATGTCCCAGCAGGAGACATTCATCTCTTCCGTCGTGGCCCTCGCCGACGATCCCCTCATGAAGGCGATCGTCATCAACCAGGCCATTCCCGGAACCACGGAAGCCTTCAAGCGCGTGAAGGCCAAGAGGGCGGACATCCTCCTTCTCGCCGGCGAACCGCACGAAGACCCCCTCGTCATCCAGAGCGCGGCCGACCTGGCCCTCTCCGCCGACTTCGTGTCCCGCGGCTACACCATCATCTGGGCGGCTAAGCAGCTCGGAGCCAAGACCTTCGTCCACATTTCCTTTGCCCGCCATATGAGCTATGAATCGCTCGGCCGCCGCCGCGCGATCATGGAAGAAGCCTGCAACGATCTCGGACTGAAGTTCGCGTTCGAAACCGCCCCGGACCCGACCTCCGACGTCGGCGTTCCCGGCGCCCAGCAGTTCATCCTCGAGAAAGTTCCCCAGTGGATCGAAAAATACGGCAAGGACACCGCGTTCTTCTGCACGAACGATGCCCATACCGAACCCCTGCTCAAGCAGCTCTTCGCCTATGGCGGCTACTTCGTCGAAGCCGACCTTCCCTCTCCCCTCATGGGTTATCCAGGGGCTCTCGGACTCGACCTTTCCAAGGAAGCGGGCGATTTCCCCGCCATCCTGAAGAAAGTCGAAGCCGCGGTCGTGGCCAAGGGCGGCAAAGGCCGCTTCGGCACCTGGGCCTTCTCCTACGGCTACAGCCTCACCGCGGGCTTGGGCGAGTATGCCAAGAACGTGATCGAGGGCAAGGCCAAGAAAGGCAGCCTGAACGACGTGTTCAAGGCACTCGCGAAGTACACCCCCGGCGCCAAGTGGAACGGCGCGTACTATGTCGACATGGGAACCGGCGTCCGCGCCAAGAACCAGGTCCTCATCTACATGGACACCTATGTGTTCGGCAAGGGATTCCTCCCCACCACGAAGCAGAAGGTTCCCGAGAAATATTACAACGTGAAGATGAAGAAATAGCGTGAGTCGGGCGAAGCCCCGCAAGGGTTTTCGCCAAGCTTCGCGGTTTCTGGAACGCCGGACCCTTTGGGGTCCGGCGTTTGCGCGAGAATCGGCTTATTGGAGCCGAAGCGCCCGCGTGGGTATTATACGCGCGGGTGCCACCACGAATGGCCATCCCCCCTCCCGCAAGGGAAATCTTTTCATTTAGGGACAATTATGGGACAGAACGGGCCTCTTTTATCGTTAAAGAATGTTTCCAAGGAATTCTACGGAAACGTAGTGCTCCAGGATGTCAATTTTGACCTGCATGAGGGCGAAATCCTCGGTTTGGTCGGAGAAAACGGCGCGGGCAAGACTACTCTCATGAGTATTCTTTTTGGTATGCCCGTCATCGCCGAAACCGGCGGTTTTAAGGGTAAGATCATCCTCGACGGTCAGGAAATGCACTTCGCGAGTCCCTTCGACGCGCTCGACGCGGGACTCGGCATGGTTCACCAGGAGTTCAGCCTCATACCGGGCTTTACCAGCACGGAAAACATCGTCCTCAACAGGGAATCGATGAGGCCGAGCATCCTGAACGACGCCTTCGGCAAACGAATGAGCATCCTCGACAGGCCGGCGATGAAAAAACGCGCCGAGAGCGCCATCGAGAAGCTGGGCGTCAAGCTCGACTCCGACATGCTCATCTCGGAAATGCCGGTCGGACACAAACAGTTCACCGAAATAGCGCGCGAAATCAGCCGCGAGAAATCACGTCTCCTCATTCTGGACGAGCCAACGGCCGTCCTCACGGAGAGCGAGGCTGAGATACTCCTCGATTCGCTGCGGAAGCTCGCGAAAAAGGGCGTCGCCATCATCTTCATCTCCCACCGGCTCAAGGAAGTCGTCGAGGTGGCGGACAAGATCGTGGTCCTGCGCGACGGCCTCGCCGTCAAGGACGTTCCCTCCGCCGGCGTTACGATCAAGGACATCGCTTCGTGGATGGTCGGCCGCTCGGTATCCTCCGACGCAGCTCGCCATGACGAGGACAAGAAATATGGCGAGAAGATTCTCTCCGTCGAACATCTCTGGGTGGACATGCCCGGCGAAACCGTCCGCGACGTCTCCTTCGACGTAAAACAGGGCGAGATTTTCGGCATCGGCGGCCTGGCCGGCCAGGGCAAGCTCGGCATCCCCAACGGGGTGATGGGGCTCTACGCCGCCGGCGGCACGGTCCATCTCCACGACAAGACCATCGAACTCAACTCCCCCAACGCGGCCCTCAAGGCGGGCATGGCCTTCGTTTCCGAGGACAGGCGCGGCGTAGGCCTTCTCCTCGACGAAAGCCTGGACTGGAACATCGCCTTCACGGCCATGCAGGTCCACAAGCAATACCTGAAACCGGTCCTGGGCGGTCTTTTCACCCTGCGCGACGAGGTCGGGATGGTGAATCTCTGCAAGGAATACATCTCGCTCCTGGACATCAAGTGCACAGGCCCCCGCCAGAAGGCAAAGGAATTGTCGGGCGGCAACCAGCAGAAAATCTGCCTCGCCAAGGCATTCGCGCTCAAGCCTGACCTCCTCTTCGTCTCCGAACCCACGCGGGGCATAGATGTCGGCGCCAAGAAACTGGTACTCGACACCCTGCGGAAATACAACAAGGAATACGGCACCACCATCGTGATGGTATCGAGCGAGCTCGAGGAGCTGCGCGCCATCTGCGACCGCGTGGCCATCATCGACGAGGGTCGGATAGCCGGCATATTGCCGCCCACCGCCGATGTGGCCGAATTCGGCATCCTCATGGCGGGAATCACCGATTCCCCTACCAGGACTAAACTCGCTTCCGCGGCCGAGGAGGCACCGAATGCGTAACAACCTCAAAACATTCATCCAGGATTTCGGATGGCCCCGCATCATCATATTCCTTTTCCTGGTATCGCTATTCGTGCTGGCTCCCTTCGTCGGCGTGCGTCTCGACGCCTCCCTGTCGGACTGCCTCAACCGCTTCGGCCAGTACGCCATCCTCGTCCTCGCCCTCGTGCCCATGATCCAGTCGGGCTGCGGCCTCAACTTCGGCCTCGCCCTCGGCATCGTGGCCGGCCTCCTGGGCGCGACCATCTCCCTCCAGCTGGAACTTCGCGGCTTCTGGGGGTTCTTCGGCGCCATCGCCTTCGCCACGCCCTTCTCCGTCATCTTCGGCTATTTCTATGGAAAGCTCCTCAACAAGGTTAAGGGCGAGGAAATGACCATAGCCATGTACGTCGGCTTTTCCTTCGTCATGCTGATGTGCATCATGTGGCTCGTCCTTCCCTTCAACAATCCGACCATGGTCTGGGGCTACGCGGGCAAGGGCTTGCGCACGACCATCACGGTGGAAGGCTATTGGCTCAAGATTCTCAACGACTTCCTCGCGATCAAGATAGGGCGCTTCTTCGTCTTCCCGACGGGACTGCTCCTCTTCGTGGGAGCCTGCGCGGCCGGCATCTGGCTCTTCCTCAGGACGAGGATAGGCACGGCCATGACGGCCGTCGGCTCGAATCCCGATTTCGCGAGAGCCTCGGGCGTCAGCGCCGACAAGATGCGGACCACCTCCGTCATCCTGTCGACCTTCCTCGGCGCCATTGGCATCATCGTCTACCAGCAGAGCTTCGGTTTCATCCAGCTCTACACAGCCCCCAGCCCCATGGTCTTCCCGGCAGTGGCGGCCATCCTCATCGGAGGGGCCAGCGTAAACAAAGCTTCCATGATCAACGTTCTCGTCGGCACCTTCCTTTTCCAGGGCTTGCTCACGATGACGCCCTCGGTCATCAACTCCATCCTCCAGACCGACATGTCGGAAGTCATTCGAATCATCGTTTCCAACGGCATGATCCTCTACGCGCTCACGCGCAAGGTGAAGGTGTCCAAATGAGCCCAAAGAAAAAAAGCGTCGCCACGATGTTCTCCGAGTATGCCGTCGTCATCATCTTCCTGGTGATAACGATAGCGGCCATTTCGCCCTCGGGGCTTTCACTTACCTACATCATCCAGGAACTCATCACGAGGCTGGGGCGCAACTCCTTCCTCGTCATCTCCCTCCTCCTGCCGATCTACTCGGGCATGGGGCTCAATTTCGCCATGTCCCTGGGCGCCATGGCCGGCCAGATAGGCCTCATCTTCGCGGTCGACTGGAGCGTCGCCGGCTGGCAGGGACTCGTATTCGCCCTCCTCATCGGCCTCCCGATCGCGATCTTCCTCGGCTGGATCTGCGGCAAGGTGATGAACAAGGCCAAGGGGCGGGAGATGGTCACCGGCTACATCCTCGCTTTCTTCATCAACGGCATCTACCAGTTCTTCGTCCTCTATATGATGGGCTCGGTGATACCGATGAGGAACGCCTCCATCCTCCTTTCGCGAGGCTACGGCATCCGCAACACCCTCAACCTGGAATCGGTGCGCCAGTCCCTGGACACCATCTTCATGCTGAAGCTGGGCGGCTTCGATGTCCCCGTCGTGACCCTGATCATCATCGCCCTTCTCTGCGTCTTCATCGTTTGGTTCAAGAAGACGAAGCTGGGGCAGGATATGAGGGCCGTCGGCCAGGACATGACCGTCGCCGAGGCGGCGGGCATTCCCGTAGAGAAGACCCGCATCGTGGCGATCATCATCTCGACCGTCCTCGCCTGCGCCGGCCAGCTCATATTCCTCCAGAATATGGGCAACCTCGCCACCTACAACGCCCACGACCAGACGAGTTTCTTCGCCGCGGCGGCCATCCTCGTCGGAGGGGCCTCGGTCACCCACGCCAGCATTCCCAACGTCTTCATCGGCGTCATCCTTCTCCACGCGATGTTCATCGTGTCGCCCCTCGCCGGCCAGAATCTTTTCGGCTCGGCCATGGTGGGCGAGTATTTCCGCCAGTTCATCGGCTACGGCGTCATCGCCCTCTCCCTCGTGCTCTATGCCTGGAAATCCAGAAAGGCCATCTTCAACTCGAGGTCTGACTTAAGGGGCGGGGTGGCCGGAAAAGGCAAGGATGAGGGAGGTCAGGCATGAAAGCGATTTCATTCAGGAACCGTTCCTTCGTCGTGCGGTCCATTCTCGTGCTCGTGTATATCGCCGTCGTCATCATCATGCTGATGACGGGCAAGCGCCATACCATCCTGATCGACAACAAGGATTCCGAGGACGGCAGCGTGCTGGCCATCGACGGCATGTCGGTCCAGATCGACAGCCAGGAAGCCCTGGAATACTACCCGGGCGACCGTGACAAGGCGGTCGTCCAGGGCCAGAAACACAAGATCAAGGTGGAGATTTTCGCCGACGGGAAGATCGTCGAGTCGGCCTTCAGCGTGCCGCTCAATCAGGACATGGTGCTTCTCGAGGTGCCCAAGCTGATCGCCGGCGTCGAGCCCTATCTCAAGCCTTTCACCGTCCTTCAGGAGCAGGATTCCACTCCAGCGGTGGATTCGCCCCAGAGCATCCAGTTCGGCGGCGATTCGCCCGCCGTGGATGAAACCGCGTTCGAGGTTCCTCCCGACGCGGTGCTTCTGCAATAACGTTATTCGACAAAGCTTTATGTTTTGATTCAAGGCTGTCCGGGTTGCCGGGCGGCCTTTTTCTTGGCGAGTAATTTGATGAGAAATGTAGACACGATAACAGGAAGAAGCAGGATTTTTGCAGGAAGGCTATAAATAAGTGGACCACGTTAGGTTAGGATAAAGTTAGCATTAGCGTATTTCAGATTTTGTTCCAGGTACAATTTGGAAATAGTTTAATTCCAGAGATTTATCGAGTAAGATGTGATTATGACAAACGAAAGTCAGATAGAGCAAAATTTCACTGAAAAGCTTATTGAGCTCAAGTACGCCTATCGCCAGGATATCCACGATCTCGCTTCCCTGAAACAAAACTTCAGAGAGAAATTTGAGGCTCTAAATCGCGTCAAACTGCTTGATTCCGAGTTCGCGAGGCTCATGGAGGAGATAATCACCGCCGATGTATTCTTCGCTGCCAAGCGTCTGCGTGAGCAAAATACCTTTGAGCGAGAAGACGGCACACCACTTCATTACACGTTGGTCAACATAAAAGACTGGTGCAAGAATTCCTTCGAAGTCGTGAATCAACTCAGAATCAACACCGAAAACAGCCATCATCGCTATGATGTCATTCTGCTTATCAATGGCGTTCCGGTTGCGCAGATTGAATTGAAAACTCTGGCAATCAACCCACGGCGCGCCATGCAGCAAATTGTGGATTATAAAAATGACCCGGGAAACGGATACACGCGGACACTGCTTTGTTTTATACAACTTTTCATCGTGAGCAACCGCAGCGACACCTGGTACTTCGCCAACAACAATGCCCGCCATTTCAGCTTCAATGCCGATGAACGGTATTTGCCTCTGTACCAGTTCGCCGACGAGGACAACAGGAAGATCACCCATCTGGACAATTTTGCCGAAAAGTTTCTGGCGAAATGCACCCTGGGCTCGATGATCAGCCGCTACATGGTGCTCGTTGCCAGCGAGCAAATGCTAATGGTGATGCGCCCTTATCAGATTTATGCAGTCCAGGCCATCGTCGACTGCATCCACCAAAACCGGGGCAACGGCTACATTTGGCATACGACTGGCAGCGGCAAGACCCTGACATCCTTCAAGGCTTCCACCTTGCTAAAGAGCAATTCCGACATCGAAAAATGTGTTTTTGTGGTGGACCGTAAGGGTTTGGACAAGCAAACCCGAGACGAGTTCAATAAATTTCAGGCAAAATGCGTCGAGGAAAACACCAACACCGAGGCCTTGGTTCGCAGGCTGGTGTCCGATGATTACGCCGATAAGGTGATTGTCACGACAATTCAGAAACTTGGACTGGCGTTGGACGGCACCAACAAGAGAAATTACAAAGAGCGGTTAGAACCTTTGCGATATAAACGCATGGTCTTCATTTTCGATGAATGTCACCGATCCCAATTTGGCGAAAACCATCAGGCCATCAAGGAATTTTTCCCCAATTCACAGTTGTTCGGCTTTACCGGCACGCCCATCTTTGAAAAAAACGCCACATATCAACAGATCGAAGGTCAGGAAGCAACACTTGTCACGACGGATGATGTTTTCCAGAAACAACTCCACGCCTACACCATCACCCATGCCATTGAAGACCGCAATGTGCTCCGTTTTCATATCGATTATTACAAAGCCGAGGGGAAAGCGACTCCCAAACCGGGAGAAACGCTGACTCAGGAAGCCATCGTCAAAGCTATTTTGGACAAACACGACGCCGCCACGGCGGGACGCAGATTCAACGCGATCTTGGCCACGGCTTCCATAAACAATGCCATCGAATATTATAGGCTCTTCAAGAAAATTCAGGCCGAGAAGCTGGCGGAAGACAGTTCGTTCTGGCCCTTGAATATCGCGTGCGTATTTTCTCCGCCGGCCGAGGGCAATAAGGATGTGCAGCAGATTCAGGAAGATCTGCCCCAGGAACGTTCGGACAATCAGGAAGCGCCGGATGAGAAGAAGGCAGCCCTCAAAGCGATAATCGCGGACTATAATGCCTGCTATAAAACCAACCACACTATCAACGATTTTGACCTGTACTATCAGGATGTGCAGCAGCGAATCAAAGACCAGCAGTACACCAATCAAGATTCTCCGTATAAGGAGAAAATCGATCTGGTCATTGTGGTGGATATGCTCCTGACTGGTTTTGACTCAAAATATCTCAACACCCTCTATGTCGATAAAAACCTCAAATATCATGGCCTGATTCAGGCATTTTCGCGCACCAATCGCATCCTCAACGACACCAAACCCTATGGGAATATATTGGATTTCCGCCAGCAACAAGAGGCGGTCAACGAGGCGATCGCCCTCTTTTCCGGTGAGAAGACGGATCGGGCGAAGGAAATCTGGCTGGTAGATCCCGCGCCTGTCGTGATCGGCAATCTTGGGAAAGCTGTAACGGCTTTGAACACCTTCATGAGGTCTCAAGGTCTGGAGTTCGCGCCGGAAGAAGTAGCCAACTTGAAAGGCGACACGGCGCGAGGTCAATTCATCAACCTTTTCAAAGAGGTGCAGCGGCTAAAGACCCAGCTGGATCAGTACACCGACTTAAGTCCACAGGACAATGAAAAGATCGAAGCGGTTTTGCCTGAAGACCTTCATTGGGGATTCCGGGGAGTCTATCTGGAAACCGCCCAACGGCTGAAAGCGAAGCAGGCGAAATGGGGCGACGATTCCGACATCGTTCAAGAGCTGGATTTTGAGTTCGTGCTTTTTGCCTCGGCCATGATCGACTACGACTATATTATGCAGTTGATCGCCAATTATACGCAGGCCAAACCGGGTAAACATACCATGACGAGGGAGGAGCTCATCGGCCTGATCGAATCGGATGCCAAGTTCATGGACGAGCGCGAGGACATCGCCGCCTACATCAACTTGCTGAAAA
Organism: Rectinemataceae bacterium; assembly: GCA_035560555.1. Classification (GTDB taxonomy): domain Bacteria; phylum Spirochaetota; class Spirochaetia; order Treponematales; family Rectinemataceae; genus UBA11090. The sequence goes on along the minus strand of DATMZF010000024.1, from coordinate 2,278 downwards.
CTGGCGAAGGCTTGAACGAGAAAGAGATCAAACAGGGCTACGCGGCCTTCAAGGCCGAAAAAAACGCCCGGCGAATAGCGGATCTGGCCGCCAAACACGGTTTGGAGCCATCGGCTCTACAGGGATTCATCGATGGCATTATCCAGCGCATGATCTTCGACGGCGAAGCGTTGAGCGATCTGCTGGCGCCTCTGGAATTGGGCTGGAAGGCTCGAACTCAAAAGGAATTGAACTTGATGGAAGACCTGACACCGCTACTGCATAAGCTGGCACAGGGCAAAGATATCTCGGGACTGGCGGCGTATGAAAGTTGAACAAAACAAGCAAGGGCTTGTTCCCAAGCTGCGCTTTCCGGAATTTCAGAGTGAACCAGACTGGGGTGAAAAAAAACTTGGTGATATATCGATACCAATTGAAGAAAGGGCTGGGGGAATAAAATATACTTTGATGAGTGTCACCACGGGGGTTGGCCTTGTCTCGCAAATGGACAAATTTGGACGAGAAATCGCTGGTAACGCCTATAAAAATTATTACGTTATTCTGAAGGGGGATTTTGCTTACAATAAAAGTGCAACGAAACAGTACCCAGAAGGATATATCTCTCAGTTAATTGATTATGATTCCGCAGCGTTGCCAAACAGTATTTTTACATGCTTTAGGATAACTGCCCTAAACGCATACTCTCAATTTTTTAACCAACTTTTCCAAGCTAATTTTCATGGTAAATGGCTTAAAAAGTTCATTACAATCGGCGCTCGTGCACATGGTTCATTGAATGTTGATTCTGATGATCTATTCTGTATGCCAATTAACTTGCCTCAGTATGATGAACAACAAAAAATCGCTGATTGCCTGTCTTCTCTCGATGAGTTGATTACCGCTCATAACAAGAAGCTCGACAACCTCAAGCTTCATAAAAATGGCTTGATGCAGCAGCTTTTCCCATCTGTGGGCGAAACCGTACCCAGACTGCGTTTTCCGGAGTTTTGGGATATGGAAGATTGGCAAGAGAAAAAAGCTGGTTCACTGTTTATGAACCGTATTGAAGCTGGTGAAGCAGGTCTGCCTATTTATTCCATGACAATGAGTGAGGGGATGATTGAACGATCACTACTTGATCGCGAATTTGATGATATTGCCAAGCCTGAAGGAAATAAAAAGGCCCATAAAAACGATATCGTTTATACTAATACCTGCATAAGTAAGATTACATAGCATAGCGAAGATCGTTGCTCAAATAAATATTTCTAATCAGCTGTGGGAGCCTTTGAATTTTTCTGAGCGCGCCTAATACGAGCGTATAAAATTGATCAGGACCGGTGACTGCCTTTTTGCCGACTATATGGTGTTTGACATAGCCCCAGACATTCTCATCGGGATTAAGTTCTGGCGAATATCCCGGAAGAAAGAAGAGCACCAGCTTCCCTTCGAGGCTCGTAATATAATCCTTCACTCTTTTTGATTTATGTACGGGATGGCCATCAAGAATGAGGTATATGGGATGATCAGCTCCCTTGATAAGTCTTCCCAGGAATTCTATGAATAGATCTGCAGTCGTTGATTTTTCAGTCAGCATAAACCGCATTTCTCCCTTCGCTGACACGGCAGATATCATATTGACCCGAAATCGTGCTCCCGTTGTCTTCACTATTGGTGTATCGCCTTTGGGCGCCCACGTAGTGCCAGAATGGTAGTCTGAACGAATGCTTGCTTCATCTCCAAAATAAATGCTTGCACCATTTTGCTTTGCTAGCTTCTTGATCTTCGGGTACTCCGTGTTTAGATAGTGCTGTACCTTTTCTGGATCTTGCTGATATGCCCGAAAGAGAGGCTTTTGCCGAGTTAGCCCTAATTTCTTTAAAAGCCTACCAATCGACACTTCGGAAAGATGAATCTTGTACTGTTGCTTTAATAGTTCGCGAATAATGCCACACGTCCACAATGCAAAGCTAAACTTATACTGCAACGGTGTTTCGCTTGCGATGATCCGGTACAGCGATTGCATTTGAGAACCAGTAATTTTTGCTGGTCTGCCTAACAACTTTTTTGCTTTTAATGCTTCAATGCCGCCTTCCCTATATGCTACTAGCCATGTATATATTCTACTGCGTTCGAAGCCTACGGATTTTATTACGACTTCTGGACTTTCCCCAGCTTCAACACGCTTTACACAGGTAATTCTTATCTGTTCGAGCGCTTCATGCGATAAGCGTCGCCCATCGTTGACTTTCATGGCTATAGTATATCATATGTTTTCTTACTTGTGCAGGTATTAGTA
>DATMZF010000023.1:0-5980 GCA_035560555.1 Rectinemataceae bacterium | reverse complement strand
CGGTGGCGATCGTGTATCCGGAAGACGGAACGGTGGCGCCGGCCGACGGCATGGCCATCCTCAAGGGAGCGCCGAACCTGGCGAACGCCAAGATCTTCATCGACTGGTGCCTGTCGAAGCCGGTGCAGGAGATTCTGGTGAAGGAAATGGCGAGAAGGCCGGTGCGCGTCGATGTGGCGAGCCCCAAGGGACTTCCGGCGATGGCCGAGATAAAGGCGCTTTCCTACGACTTCGCCTGGGCATCCAAGAATAAAGCCGAATACAACAAGAAATTCGGCGAGCTGGCGATGGATCTCGGCCTGTAATTCCTCTCTTCGATTTCTGGGGGAATGAGCCCGGGACGTCTCGCGCTGGCTTCAAGGAAGGATATCTTCTTGAGGTTCGGCGCAGCGCGGATCCCGGGCTTTTTCTTGAAGTTTCCGGCATTCATCCCGAAGGTAGCAAAGCCACGCCATGCAGCTCATGAAAAATCGCAGAAAGCTCATAGTCTCGGCCATCGCAATTCTCTGCCTCGCCGCTCTGGCGGTCGGGGCGGCCCTGATTCTTCGTCCGCGCGATAAGAAATCCGCGGAAGAGGATGAGCTCGTCATCTACTCGCCTCACCCGCAGGAGATGACTGAATATATCGTCCGCGAGTTTCGCCAGCGCACGGGTATTAAGGTGAAGGTGGTCTTCGGGGGCACCGGCGATCTCATCGACAAGCTGAAAAAGCAGGACAGCGCCGCGGCCGAAGCCGATCTCTTTTGGGGAGGCGGGGTCGATTCGCTCGAGACAATAAAGAATCTTTTTCAGGCATATCGAAGCCCCGAACAGTCGGCGATTTTCGATATTTACAGGTCGGCCCATGGTCTCTGGACGCCTTTTTCCGTGCTTCCCGTGGTGATCGTCTACAATACCAAACTTGTCTCGGGGGACTTGATACCCGATTCATGGACGGACCTTCTCGATCCTTATTTCCGCGACCATGTCATACTGGCCGACCCGGCCATTTCGGGATCGGCGTTTACGATGCTCGTCACGATGCTTCAGACCATGTCGGGCGGGAAAAAAAACATGGAGGCTGGCTGGCCTTTCGTAAAGCGTTTCATCGCCCAGCTGGGTTCCGACGGGCTGGTGCCCGGATCGAGCGTCGCCTACAACGCCGTCGCCGAAGGGGAGTTCTTCGCGGGCGTCACTTTCGAGAATTCCGCGTTTTCGCTCAAAAACGCCGGGAAAAATGTCGGGTACCGCTACCCATCCGAGGGGACGAGCGCCGTTCCCGACGGAATCGCGCTGCTAAGGCAGTCCCGTCATCCCGAAGAAGCGAAACGTTTCATCGATTTCGCGCTGGGTCGCGATGTTCAGTCGATACTGATGTCCAAATGGTTCAGGCGGAGCGTAAGGAATGATGTTCCCATCTACGAGCCCGCCTTGTCCAAGCTCAATATCATCGACTATCCGATCGCCGAGTCGGTAAAAATGCGGCCTGAAATTCTGTCCCGCTGGGCTGAGGCATATTCGCAATTCCGTCCTTGAACTCCCTCGGGGTCATTCCGCTGACCTTCTTGAAAACCTGGGCGAAGTACCTGGTGTCCTCATACCCGACCAAATCGGCGACTTCATAGACCCTGACCGTGGGGTCGCGAAGCAGTCTCATGGCCATTTTTACGCGAATATGCACGAGATAGTCCACGAACGTGTATCCCGTCTCTCGCCTGAAGAGCCTGCTGAGGTGTCCTGACGAGACACCGAGCTCCTGGGCCGCTTCTTCTATCGAAACACCTTGGATATAGCGTTCCCGTATCAGTTTAACCGCGGCGTCCACGTATCCGTCGTGCTCTTCGCCGGCATCCTTGCGCTCATACTCCGAAAAGAACGGCTTTTGGGCCTGGTTCTGCGCCGAATTGGCCCTGATCTTCTCCTTTTTCCTGAGGAGCGCGGCTTTTAGCACCTTATCTTCCACCGGCTTGAGGAGATATTCGTCGACGCCGTGTCGCATGGCCGCCCGGGCATACTCGAATTCGGAGTAGCCCGAGAGGACGATAATTTCGGGGAAGGACGACTCGGTTGAAGCCGAGCGCCTGAAAAGCTCCTCGATAAAGGCAAGCCCATCCATGCCGGGCATTCTGATGTCGAGGATGATGATGTCAGGAGAGACGCGGCCGGTCAGCTCAAGCCCCTCAAGTCCGTCGGCGGCTTCTCCCGCGCAGACCATCCCCAGCTCCTCCCAGGGCGTCAGCAGTACCAGTTCGCGCCGAGGGGCGGGCTCATCCTCGATGACTATGGCCTTCAGCAATCCCCCGCCTCCATCGTCGTGAAAGGCATGCGGACGACGATCCGCGTTCCTTCGCCTTCTTTCGAGCATATTTTTATGCCGTAACCTTTCCCATAGATCAGCCAGAGACGCCGGTGCGTGTTGAGAAGAGCTATCCCGTTGCCCGGGCTTCTCGAATTGACGGTTTTCAGGCCGTATGGGCTGCTTGAAGCCAGATTGACCGACAGCTCGGCGGCGCCTTCCTCGATCCGGGCGAGATTCCTGTTGATCGCCGCGAACTGTTCACTGTCGATGCCCGCGCCGTTGTCGCTTATCGCGATAACCAGGTCGTCTTTTTCGCGTCTTCCCTCTATCGTGAGGGTTCCCTTGCCCTGCCTGCTCTCCAGGCCGTGCGAGAGGGCGTTTTCGACGAGGGGTTGGACGATGAGCCTGGGGATGCGGGCATTCAGGATCTCCGAATCGATGTTCTCTTCGAGCTCGAAGCGGCCGGGCCATCTCCAGGCTTCTATCGCGAAATAATCGCGCGCGAGTTCGAGACTGTGCCCAAGACTGCAGAAGTCCGACCCCGAAGAGGATCCCTCGCGGAGGATGCTGGCGAGATTCGTGGTAATGAAGGCGAGTTCCTCATCCCCTTTCAGTTTCGCCACGGAGCGTATCGAATTGAGCGTGTTGTAGAGGAAGTGGGGATTCATCTGCGCCTGGAGCGCCTTCAGCTCGGCAAATCGCAGGTTGCGTTCCTGTTCCACCTTATTCTCGACGAGTTCGTTGACGCGGGAGATCATCTGGTTGAATTGCCTGATCAGTATCGCCATCTCATCGTTGTAGCCTTTTCCCGCGACCTCCGGGCAGGATACGTCGAGCCGGCCCAGGGACACGTCCTTCATGGTCAGCGTGAGCAGGTGGATCGGACGCGCCATCAGGTTGGCGAGGATGACGGCCATGCCGAGAAAGAGCAGGGCGCTGATCGATATCACCACTGACGCCACCGCGATGATTTTTCTGGCATAATCGTGCACCGTCTTGATGGGAAACATGCCGTATATCGCTATTCCTTCGGTCACCGGGCTGCTGGAGACGAAGAAGCTGTTCCGCGGCGCGCTGTCGGGATTGTAGAAAGAAGCTTCGCGCCGGGAATCCGACATGTCGTAGAGGATGCAGCCAGACCGGTCGGTGATGACGAGTTCCGTGAGAGCTCCCCCGGATTTGGCCGTCTGGCCGATTTTTTCCTCTATCAGCTTGCGGTCGATATCGATGACAAGGTAGCCCGCGATCCCATCTTTTCCTTGTATCAAGGTGCCGATCGCCAGCGGCACATTCATCTCCGAAAGCGGGTGGGGTTGGGCGAAAAACACGAAGGGTGTCTTGTTTTCGCTGCGCGACAGTTCGCCGAGAATGCCCCAGCCCCCATGGTTCGGCAGCCTGTATTCATCGGGCACCTCATGGCGAGAAAGCAGCGCCGAACCATCGATGGGTATGACGTAGGGGCTTAAGGCTCTCGATCCCACGAGGGAGGAGAGGAGCCGGTGGACATCGGAAATATTGGCCGAAGTTCTTTTCGGGCTTTCGGCGTAGGTGACGATGGCCGGGGCGCTCGCCATTTCCAGCGCCATGGCCGCCGTGTCGGAGAGTAGCGTCTGCAGGATGGACGATGAGATGACGACAGCGTCCTTCGCCCTGTCGCGGTAGGTTTTTTCCAGGATTCCCTTCGCCATGCTGATGAAGACGACGGCCAGGAGGAGGAATGGGACGAACCCCCCGATAAAAAACGCGGAGAGGAGATGGCTGAAATAGGAACCCTGGCGGATGCTGACTCGCATATTTGCTCGACTGTTGAAAAATGGGTAAAGCCTGTCGTCCGATCCCCTGAATCGGGCGACAGATTTTTTCATCATATCCCCACCCGCGGTGAATGACAACCAAGTTTATCCCCGCCGCGGTCGCCAGTTCCGGCAAGCTCAGGATTCTCCACATTTTGTCAGTTTGGTCTTGTTGTGAGTATCGGGAAACGCCCCAATACTGGGAAACCGATAGCTCTCTCAACCCTGTCCTTCTGTGGAAGGGCTGCGATGGCGTTCATGGAGGGATGGCCTTTGAGGCTGTCTGATGATTTTCCAGGAGGTGGATTTCATGACGCGAAGAAAACGCGGAGCGTGGTTGCCATTGGCGATGGTATCGTTTCTGGTCCTTATGTCGCTTGTCGGATGCGGCAACATCTTTTCGCTGTTTACGGGCACGACGACCACGACTTCAACGACGACCACGACGGTTACCGAGGTAGAGTATTACTCTATAAGTAATTATACAACATCGTCGCAGAGCGGCAGCGTTCTTGACGATGGAGTTTACGAGGCCAGCTATGTTCTGGTCAACGCGGCGGCCAAAGCCAATAAGCTCTATGTCCTGAATGTCGATCCCTCCAAGAATGACGATATCACGCTCAGGGTCGGCAGCCCCGACGGCTACGTAAGGGGGCTCGCGACGACGACGGAACTCGCTACCTATATCGACAACAATACTACCGACACGGTGCTGGGCGGCGTCAACGCCGACTTCTTCGACATAACCTCCGGCGGACCGCTCGGCTTCACCATGACCAAGGGCAGGTGGCTGACGACGGGCGAATTCACGTCTGAAGGAACCTACACGGCGACTTCCTACGGGCCGCCTCCGACCTTCACCGAAACCACGGCAACATATACCGGCCATCCGGGCTACAGCTTCGGCATCAAGGCCGATGGCACCGCCGTCATTGCCCAGCCTGTGGTAACGATGACCTTCGATTCCTTCACGAGTTCCACGCAGGATCATGACGACACGGCGATCAGCATTCTCAACGCGCTCCGTGCCGACGCCACGAAGACTACCTCGCAGCCCGCCAACGCGCTCAGGTCCAGGGCCGACAACTTCATAGTCCTCTACACTCCCGATTACGCGACGTCCACCAACACCGCCGCCGGCGGCGTGGAAGTGACCTTCAGCACTTCCGACACGGTGAAATCGGACAATACGATTTCCGGCACCGTCACCGCGATATCGGCGGATGGAAACGTTCCCCTCGTCGCGGGAACCATGGTCCTTTCCGGCTATGGAACCGGGGCGACCGCGCTTGGCGACCTCGCGGTAGGCGACACCATCACCATCAGCGTCGATGTCAACGACGCATGGGACGATGTGGTGGAGTGCGTGGGCGGCGGCCGCCCCGATGGCGCTCCCATTCTCGTCAAGGATGGGGCGCTCGTAGGCGCGGATTATTCCGTATATGAAGAGTACAGCGGCGGCTGGTATAACAATAACCCCCGCACGGCTGTCGGCGTCAGGGCCGATGGAAGCTATTTCTTCTTCGTGGTGGATGGCAGGCAAACGGGTATCAGCGATGGCGCCACCATCGACGAGATGGCGCAATTCGCGTTGGATTTGGGCGCGACCATAGCGATTAACTTCGACGGCGGCAGGTCTTCCTCTATGATTACCGCCACGGGAACCAAGGGCAGCTACAATCTCGTTAATATTCCCGCCGCTTCCGGTGTCGAGCGCGAAGACGGAAACGGCATCTTTGTCGTCACGAAATAAGTTTTAAGAACTTTTTGGAGGTTTTATGAAACGTCTTATCATCGCGATGATCTGCATCGTGGCCGCGGTGTCGGCCTTCGCGGCTCCCAATCAGGTGGTCGTCTACACGGCCCACGAGGAATCCATCATCAACGCCCTGGTCCCGATGTTCGAAAA
>DATMZF010000022.1:0-19412 GCA_035560555.1 Rectinemataceae bacterium | reverse complement strand
GGGCTGCGGCCCTTTCGGGGTTGGCCTCCCTCAGGGACTTGAACCTGACCTCGGAGTACATGTAGCTCTCGAGCTTCTCGAAGTCCGGCTCCTTGGAGTCGAGCTGGAACGGGTTCTTGCCCTCGGCCTTGAGCCTCGGATCGTAGCGGTACAGGGGCCAGACGCCGCATTCGACGGCCGCCTTCTGCTGGTTCATGCCCTTCGTCATGTTGATGCCCTGGTTGATGCAGTGCGAGTAGGCGATGATGATCGACGGACCATTGTAGCTCTCGGCCTCGCGGAACGCCTTGATCGTCTGGGCCATGTTGCTGCCCAAGGCGATCTGGGCCACGTAGACGTAGCCATAGCTCATGGCGATCATGCCGAGGTCCTTCTTCATCGTTTCCTTGCCCGCGGTGGCGAACTTGGCGATGGCGCCGACTGGGGTGGACTTGGATGCCTGGCCGCCGGTGTTGGAATAGACTTCGGTGTCGAGCACCAGGATGTTGAGGTTCTTGCCGGACGCGATCACGTGATCCAGGCCGCCGAAGCCGATGTCGTATGCCCATCCGTCCCCGCCGATGATCCACTGCGATTTCCTGATCAGGGCGCCCGAAACGTTGATGAGTTCCTTGGCCCATTCGGCCTTGACGCCTGAAATGGCCGCTTTGAGTTCTTCGACGGATGCGCGCTGGGCGTCGATCGCCTCATCGCTGTCCATCGCGTTGGCGAGCAGCTTGTCGGCGAGTTCGGCCAAGACGCCCTTGCCCTTGGCCGCCGTGAGGAGTTCGCGGGCGTACTCGGTTTTCTTCTCGGTGGTGAGCCTCATGCCCATGCCGAATTCGGCCGCGTCCTCGAAGAGGCTATTGGACCATGCCGGACCTTTGCCGTCGGGGCGGGTGGTGTAGGGCGTCGTGGGAAGGTTTCCGCCGTAGATGGAGGAACAGCCCGTGGCGTTGGCGCAGAGGGCGCGATCGCCGAAGAGCTGGGTCATCAGCTTGAGATAGGGGGTTTCGCCGCAGCCCGCGCAGGCGCCGGAGAACTCGAAGAGCGGGCGTTTCATGGCGATGCCCTTGGGCAGCGCGACGTTGAGGTACTTGGCGGGCGTGTCGGGGATGGCCATGAAGAAGTCCCAGTTCGCCGCTTCGGGCTCGCGCAAGGGGGCTTGCGCCTCGAGGTTGATGGCCTTGCGTCCCGCGTTGGCCTTGTCATTGACGGGGCAGATGTTCACGCAGGCGCCGCAGCCGGTGCAGTCCTCGGGGGCGACCTGGAGGGTTGCCTTGAGGCCGGCGAGTTCCTTGCCTTTCGCGTCGACGCTCTTGAAGGTGGCGGGAGCCCCTTCGGCGTACTTGGGCTCGTAGGCCTTGAGCCTGATGACGGCGTGGGGGCAGACCATCGTGCACTGGCCGCACTGGATGCAGATGTCCGAATTCCAGACAGGGATCTTCTCGGCGATGTTGCGCTTCTCGTACTTGGTCGTTCCGGTGGGGAAGGTACCGTCTTCGGGGAGCTTGGAAACGGGGAGTTTCTCGCCGCGCATGGCGATCATCTCGCCTAAGGTTTCCTTCACGAAGGTCGGGGCGTAGGAGGGGACGGGGGCCAGCATGTGCTTGGTCGAGGTCGCCTGGCCGATCTGAACCTTGTGCGTGGCGTTAAGGGCCATGTCGATCGCGACGAGGTTCTTCTCGACGATGTCGGCGCCCTTTCGCATATAGGTCTTTTTCGTGTACTTCTTGATCATCTCGACGGCTTCTTCCTCGGGCAGGACGCCTGAGATCTTGAAGAAGGCTGTCTGCATGATCGTGTTGATGCGTCCGCCCATGCCGGAAGCCTCGGCGATGGCGACGCCGTCGATCACGTAGAAGCGGAGCTGCTTGTCGATGATGCGCTTCTGGACTTCGAGGGGCAGTTCATCCCAGACCTTGTCGGCGGGGAAGGGGCTGTTGAGGAGGAAGACGCCGCCCTTCTTGGCGTTGGCGAGCATGTCCAGCTTCTCGACGAAGGCGAACTTATGGCAGGCGATGAAGCCGGCCTTGTTGATCAGGTAGGGCTTCGTGATGGCCTTGGGGCCGAAGCGCAGATGGCTGATCGTGTAGCTACCGGCTTTCTTCGAGTCGTAGAAGAAGTAGCCCTGGGCCGAGTTCGGTGTCTCGTCGCCGATGATCTTGATGGAGTTCTTGTTGGCGCCGACCGTGCCGTCCGAGCCGAGTCCGTAGAAGAGGCATTCTTTGACGCCGTCATCGTCGAGGGTGAAGTCCTCGTCGAAATCGATGCTGGTGAAGGTCACGTCGTCGATGATGCCGACCGTGAAGTGGTTCTTGGGCTCGGGCTTCTTGAGGTTGTCGAAGACGGCCTTGGCCATCGCCGGGGTGAACTCGAAGGAACCGAGGCCGTAGCGGCCGCCGACGACGGAAGGCCAGCTCTTGAAGTGGGATTTTCCGGCGCCCATGGCTTCGCCGATGGCCGTGCGGACGTCTTCGTAGAGTGGCTCGCCGATGGCGCCCGGTTCCTTGGTCCTGTCGAGGACGGCGATGGACGTGACGGTGGCGGGAATCGCGGAGATGAAGTGCTCGACGGAGAAGGGGCGGAAGAGGTGCACCTTGATCGCGCCGACCTTCTCGCCGTGGGCCACGAGATAGTTGACGGTCTCCTCGACGGTGTCGGCTCCGGAACCCATGACGATGGCGATGCGCTCGGCGTCGGGGGCTCCGATGTACTCGAAGAGCTTGTAGGCGCGTCCTGTCTGTTTCGCGAACTCGCCCATGGTCTCCTCGACCATCCTGGGCGTGGCGTCATAGAACTTGTTGATTGCCTCGCGTCCCGCGAAGTAGACATCGGGGTTCTGGCTCGTGCCGCGGATGAAGGGCGCCTCGGGAGTGAGGCCGCGCGTCCTGTGCTCGCGGACCAGATCCTCGGAGATGAGCTTCTTCATGGTCGCGTAGGAGATTTCCTCGACCTTCTGCACTTCGTGGGAAGTCCTGAAGCCATCGAAGAAGTGGACGAAGGGAACCCTTGTCTTGAGGGTGGCGGCGTGGGCGATGAGGGCGAAGTCCATCACTTCCTGGACGTTGTTGGAAGCGAGGAGGGCCCATCCGGTCTGGCGGGCAGCCATGACGTCCTGGTGATCTCCGAAGATGGAGAGGGCCTGGGCGGCGACGGCGCGCGCCGCGATATGGAAGACGGTGGAGATCGCTTCGCCGGCGATCTTGTACATGTTGGGGATCATGAGGAGGAGACCCTGGGATGCGGTGAAGGTGGTGGAAAGGGCTCCAGCCGTCAGGGCGCCGTGCACGGCGCCGGCCGCTCCGGCCTCGGACTGCATCTCGGTGACTTGCGGTACGGTCCCCCAGAGGTTCTTTCGGCCCATGGCGGAAAACTCATCGGCGAGTTCCCCCATAGGTGAGGATGGAGTGATGGGATAGATCGCGATCACTTCGGAGCAGGCATGCGCAACATAAGCTGCCGCTGCGTTTCCGTCGATCATCACCATTTTCTTGGAATCAGCCATTGTAGTTCCTTTTGTTGGGGATGGGGATTAATGGGCTTTTCGGGACGAGTACACCCCATGTGGACACCGGTCGCTTGAAAAAAGATCATAAGACTGTGGTGCTGCAATTCGGAGATCCGCCTGAAAAGTCACATAATCCTAAACCGGATTCCCGAATTTTTCAATAGATGACGCGAGGCCTTACGCATAAATAGCGGCCGACGCCGCGAGAGCCTTTCAATTTCTGCGCAGCGGTGATTGACCAACGAAATGCCGGGATTCATAGTGGGAATATGAAATTAGTTATTCTCGCCGCGGGGCTGGGGTCCCGCTTCGGCGGTGTGAAGCAGCTGGCCTCGATTGGATCCGCGGGCGAGACCCTGCTCGAATACAATGTCTTCAACGCGGCAGAGGCGGGATTCGACAGCGTCGTTTTTCTTATAAGAAAAGACATTGAAGAGGACTTCAGGACTCGTGTCCTCTCCCGTCTGCCGCGGACGCTGCCGGTGGAACTGGCTTTCCAGGCGCCAGACTCGGCGATTCCCGAAAAATTCAGCGCTGAACCGTCCTTGCGGGGAAGGACAAAACCTTGGGGAACGGGACACGCCCTCCTCTGCGCGCGCCTTCTCCTCGAAGACGGCCCCTTCGCCGTGATAAACGCCGACGACTTTTACGGCAAAAGCGGCTTCGCGGCTGTCCATGGTTTCCTCGCGGAAAATTCCGTGACGCCCGTAGCCGCGGCGCGGGCGCGGCTACAAGCAAAGGCGCCAGCGCGGGTTGCGGCCCGCGCCGCCCAGGCCCCTGCCGACGCCGCGACGCGTTTCTGCCTGGCGGGATATAGACTAGGTAACGTCGTCTCAGCCTCCGGATCGGTCTCCAGGGCTGTCTGTTCTCTCGACGCCGAGGGCTGGCTGAAAAAAATAGTGGAACACACAAGGGTCGAGATCAGGTCGGGGAATATCTATTCCGTCCGGGCCGATGGATCGGCTGAAGCGCTTTCGCCCGAACTGCCCATATCGATGAATCTCTGGGGGCTGACCCCCGCCGTGTTTCCCTTCGCCGAGCGGCTTTTTTCGGAATTTCTCTCCGATCCCGCCCACTGGGGCCGCTCCGAATTCTACCTGCCCACGGTGATCGGCGGCATGATGGATGAAGGCGCGGCGAAGGTCATGGCACTGCCCGTGACCGAGGAGTATTTCGGCCTCACCAATCCCGACGACATCCTGGATGCCAGGAAGGCGATAGCCGAGCGCGCCGGACGCGGGGAATATCCCGAGCCATTGTGGAACGAGTACGGACAAGAGGGGAGGAATCCGCGATGAGCCAGATCATGAAACGATGGGAGGGATTGCCGGCCCTCTTCGATCCTTCGGCGACCGCCCACGCGAGGCTTTTCGCCTATCTCGATCTGCCCTGGGAGGCGCTTTCCGCCCTCGATGCCTATCTCGACATGCTCCTGTCCGAGGATCCCTTCGCCGGCAGCGAAGCCTCGGCGAAGGATAACCCGCTGATAACGGGCGACCTGCGGATAGGCCCGCGGACGCGCATAGAACAGGGCGTTCACATAGAAGGCAGCGTGCATATCGGCGCGGACTGCGTTATCGAGACCGGTGCCTACATAAGGGGACCTGCCTGGATCGGCGACCGCTGCGAAATTCGGCAGGGAGCCTATCTGCGCGGGACGGTGCTCGCGGGCGACGGCGCCGTGCTCGGCCATGCCTGCGAATTCAAGCGTTGCGTCATGCTCGAAGGGGCGCAGGCGCCGCATTTTAACTATGTCGGCGACTCCATCCTGGGCGTAAAGGCCCATATCGGCGCGGGCGTCATACTCTCCAACGTGCGCCTGGACAAGCGTCACGTAAGGGCCGCTCTTCTCGGCAAAGAGGCGGCGGAGGGTCGGGAAGGCGCCGGCGCGGGCGGGGTGGCCGGTGTGGCCGGGGATGCTCGGAATAGGCCGACCCTCCTGGATACGGGCCTTGAAAAATTTGGCAGCATACTGGGCGATTCCTGCGAAGTGGGATGCAACAGCGTCCTGAATCCGGGAAGCATCCTGGGAGCCCGCTGCAAGGTGGCTCCACTTTCGAGGGTTAAGGGCACATGGCCCGAGGATGCCATTCTCTCATGACAAAATGCGCCGGCGCCTCTTCAACTATCGCCGAAGAAATGTCATACTGGACATAATCGTCAACGCGGGCACGATCCGCAAAAGGGACGCCAATGCACGGTGAACACAAAATACTCTCCAAACGAAAGCTTTCCGATGAAGTATACAGGATGGAAATCGAGGCGCCCCTCGTGGCCAAGGAGCGCAAGGCCGGCCAGTTCGTCATCGTCCAGTGCGACGAGAACTACGCCGAGCGGATACCTCTCACGATCGCCGACGCGAATCCGGAAGCCGGATCCGTGACGATAATCTTCCAGACCGTCGGCGCAAGCACCCATAAACTCGCGCTCAAGGAACCGGGAGACGGCGTCGTTCTTCTCGGCCCCCTGGGCAATCCCACCCATATAGAAAAATTCGGCTGGGCGGTCTGCGTGGGAGGCGGCATAGGCCTCGCCCCCCTGCACCCCATCGTCAAGGCGCTGAAAGCCGCCGGCAACAGGGTCACGGTGATATCGGGAGCCCGCACCGCCGACCTCCTCATCATGCAGGACGAGATGAACGCGCTGGCCGACGAGAATATCGTCGTCACGGACGATGGGACGGCGGGACGGAAAGCCCTCGTCACCGAACCCCTCGGCGAACTCTGTGGCAGGACGCCTCCGCCCGACATCGTCGTGACGGTGGGCCCCCCCATCATGATGAAGTTCTGCGCCGCGACGACCAAACCCTTCGGCGTCAAAACCCTCGCATCCCTCAACACGATAATGATCGACGGCACGGGCATGTGCGGCGGATGCAGGGTGTCGATCGGCGGGCAGACCAAATTCGTCTGCGTCGACGGCCCCGAATTCGACGCCCACGAGGTGGACTGGGCGCAGATGATGACGAGGCTCGGGGCTTATAAAAGCCTCGAACAGGCCGATCACGACCGATGCCACCTGGAAATGTCTGTGGAAGCGCTCGTGGCAAAGGATGCCGCGGCTGGGAAGGCCGACATGGCAGTGAAAGCCGATACGGCGGGGAAGGCCGGCGCCACAGGGAAGGTCGCGAAATGAGCCATATGGACAAAACGAACGAGAACGGCGCGAGACTCGAACTCGACAGGATCCGATCTATGACGCTGACGCCCAGGGACAGGATGGCGATTCCCGTGCAGGAGATGCCTAATCAGAACCCGGACCTGCGGCGGAGCAACATGGACGAGGTCGCCACGGGCTACACGCCCGACCAGGCCATGGTGGAGGCGGAGCGCTGCCTCCAGTGCAAGAACGCCCCCTGCGTCGCCGGCTGCCCCGTCCGCGTCGACATCCCCGGATTCATAGGGAAGGTCAGGGAAGGGGACTTCGCCGGAGCGGCTTCGGTGATCAAGCGCACGAACCTTCTGCCCTCGATCTGCGGAAGAGTCTGTCCCCAGGAAAAGCAGTGCCAGCTGCCCTGTACCCTCGGCAAGGCGCTCAAGAGCGTCGAAAAAGGCGTCCAGATCGGCAGGATCGAACGATTCGTGGCCGATTACGAGCGGAACTCGGGCCTCCTCGCGCCGCCTCCCGCCGCCGCCTCGACCGGCAAGAAAGTGGCCGTCGTGGGCGCCGGCCCCGCCGGACTCACCTGCGCCGTGGACGTGAGACGGCAGGGACACGAGGTTGTCGTCTTCGAGGCCTTCCACAAGGCCGGCGGCGTCATGGTGTACGGAATCCCGGAATTCAGGCTGCCCAAGGCTCTCGTCGCCTCGGAGGCTGGCGTGCTCGAATCCATGGGCGTGAGCTTCGAGATGAGCTACCTCGTCGGCCGGACGCGGAAACTGTCGGCCCTTTTGGCCGATGACGGCTTCGACGCGGCTTTTATCGGCACGGGCGCGGGCCTACCCAAATTCATGGACATACCGGGCGAAAACCTCGTCGGCGTCTTCAGCGCCAACGAATACCTCACCCGGACCAACCTCATGAAAGCCTATCGGAAGGGAGAGGCGGCGACGCCCCTCTATCCTTCGCGGCGGGTGGCCGTCCTGGGCGGCGGCAACGTCGCCATGGACTCGGCGCGCATGGCCATGCGGCTGGGCGCCGAGGAAGTCCATATCCTCTACCGCCGCACGAGGGAAGAAATGCCGGCCAGGGGCGAGGAAGTCGTCCACGCCATGGAAGAGGGCATCGTCTTCGATTTCCTGCGCAGCCCGGCCCGGGTTCTCGGCGACCAGAACGGAAGGGTGATAGGCCTGGAAGTGACGGCCTTCGAACTCGGCGAGGCCGACGCCTCGGGAAGGCGCAGCCCCGTGGCCATCCGCGGCAGCGAGACGGTCGTGCCCTTCGACACCGTGATCGTGGCCGTCGGCAACGAATCCAACCCCCTCATCTCGAGAACCACGCCCGAGCTCAAGGTGGATAGGCGTGGACACATCCTCGTCGACGAAAAACAGAAGACGAGCATCGATCGCGTCTACGCTGGCGGCGACATCGTGCTCGGAGCGGCCACCGTCATCCTCGCGATGGGCGAGGGAAGGCGCGCCGCCGCCGCGATAAATGAGGTGCTGCAATAATGGTCACTCGAAGGCGGCGGCGAGCTGCGGCTATCAACGAGGTGCTGCAATGATCGGGATGAGAGCGCGGCGGCGAGCTGCCGATATCAACGAGGTTTTACAATAATGGTTACTCAAAGGCGGCGGCGCGTATTGCCGCTTAAATTCATGTTGCTCTGTCTGGCCCTGGCCTTCGCGGCCGCCTCGGCCTCCTATGGCCAAGACAGACCGGATCTGCCCGAAACGAGCGCCACGAGCACGACTACGATAACGACAGCGACGAAGCCGGCGGCGGCCACGGCAACGCCGAACCCCGCGACAGCGCCGAAGCCCGCGCCCTCGGGGCCCTCCTATCAGACGGCGGCCCAGCTCTATCAGCGAGGACGCCAGCTCCAGATTGCCGGCAGGGAAGCCGAAGCGGACAAGGTTTTCTCCTCCTCGCTCGCGATGATCGAGAAACTCCTGCCCCCCGACTCAGCCAATCCCGACCTCATCAGCCTCCAGTGCTGGAATCTTTTTCGCCTAGCTCGCCACAAGGACGTCGTGACGGTCGGCCAAAAGGCGCTCCAGACGGTCAAGGATTTTAGGGTGATGGAGACCATGGCGGAATCGCTTTACTTCCTCGAACGTAACGAGGAAGCGCTTCAATATTTCGCGAACTATTTCGAGCTCGCCCCGGAGCGCGAGGAGCGCAAGTCCAGCGCTTACTATTACGTGGGCGAATGCTACATGAGACTCAAGAAGTACGAGCACGCCGACATCGCCTTCTCCACCGCCGTCGCGATAGAGAAGAACATGTACTACTGGTGGTACAGGCTGGGCGCCGCGAAGGAAATACTCAGCCAATACAAACGCGCCTACGATGCCTACGGGAAGGCCCTGGAACTCAACGCGGGTTTCCAGTTCGCCAGGGACGGGCGCGCCCGAGTGAAGGCCAAGGCCGGTCTCTGAACTTTCTCTACCCAGAGGTTATACGATGAAGAAAATTGACGCTCCCCAGAAGGCTCAAACGGCCTTTTCCCTTGGAAACTCGGCTATAGCAGCGGCGCCGGCATCGGCCGCGGCATTGGCCGCCGCCGCGGAAATAGCCGAATTCGGCGCGCGCAACGGCGCCGAATACGACGCGATCTCGCGCGACATCTGGGAACACCCCGAAGTGGCCTTCCACGAGGAAAGATCCTCGTCCATCTATGAAAAGCGCCTCGCTTCCAAGGGCTTCTCGGTGACCGAGTTCCCCGAGATGAAGCATTCCTTCGTCGCCGAACGCGGTTCGGGGGGACCCATCATCGCCTTCATGGGCGAATACGACGCGCTGCCGGGCATGTCCCAGGTCTGCGGCCTCGAAAAGAAGCCCGCGAACGAGGGAGCCCCGGGGCACGCCTGCGGGCACAATCTCCTTGGGGCGGGCTCTCTCGCCGCCGCCGAGACCCTCACCCACATTCTCGAGGCGCGGGGCATTCCCGGCCGCGTAAGGTACTACGGCTGCCCGGCCGAGGAATCGCTCGGGCGCATTCCCATGGTGAAGGCCGGCCGCTTCAGCGACGCCGACGCCATCATGACATGGCACGGCGCCGACGTGAACACGCCGCACCGCTACACCTCGAGCGCCAACCTGAGCCTCGTCTTTTCCTTCAAGGGCAGGGCGAGCCACGCCGGCATGGCCCCGCAGGCGGGAAGATCGGCCCTCGACGCCGTCCAGCTCTTCAATATTTCGCTCGAATTCATGCGCGAGCACCTCAGCCCCGGCATCCTTCTGCACTACGTGATCAGCGACGGCGGCGACAGGCCCAACATCGTGCCGGCCCACGCCGCGACCTTCCTCTATGTCCGCGCCCCGACGGCCGATGTCGTTCCCCTCGTCATGAAGCGCATAATGAAGGCGGCGCAGGGCGCGGCCCTCATGACGGAGACGAGTTTCACGTCGGAGATAAAGGCCGGAAAGTGCGATTACAGGCCGAACTATGCCATCCAGGATCTTCTGTACAGGGCGATGGGCAGCCTGCCCCTGCCTGTCCCCACGCCCGAGGAACTCGCCTTCGCGAAAAGCCTCCAGTCGACCGTGGAAAAGGAAGACAGGAAGGCTACTCTCGCGCCGATAGGCGCCCCTCTCGAGTTGCTGAAATCGCCCATCCACAGAACGTTGGGCGATTTTGGCGAGGGGAAGAGGATAGGCGGTTCCCTCGACACGGGCGACGTGTCTTATGTCGTCCCGGTGGGACAGATGAACGCGGCCACCTGGCCTCTCGGCATCGGCGCCCACACATGGCAGTCCTGCGCGGCCTCCGGATCGACATGGGCATTCAAGGCCATGCGCTGGGCCGGCGCATGCATGGCGCTCGCGGGCTTCGGGCTCGTCACCGAGCCGGAAATCCTCGCCGCCGCCAAGGCCGAATTCAAGGCGAATTATCGGCCTTACCGATCTACGATGGATCTTTGACGGGATCGGCCAGCCTCGCGGCGATATCGGCGATGAAGGCCGAACAGTTGCTTTTTATCTTCATCATCTCCGCCATCGCTTCGTCCTGGTCGAAGCCTGTCATCCTGCGCGCCTCGACGATCTGCCTGCCCTCCACGAAGACCGACTCGACATTGTGTGGCCTCATCGCGTAGACGACCGTCGAATACCAGTCGTAGACCGGCTGCATGTTGAAGTCGTTCAGATCGACGACGATGAAGTCGGCCCGCTTGCCGGCTTCGAGCGACCCGATCCTGTCGGATACATGGAGCGCCTCGGCGCCGCCCAACGTGGCCGCGCGCAGGGCTTCCCTGGCGGTCAGGATCTCTCGCCTGCCTTCCCTCACCTTCTGCATTTTAGGGAAGAGGCCCAGCACGCCCTCCATGTCCATGCCGTTTCCGGATAGGGGCCCGTCGGTGGCGAGGCCCAGGGGGACGCCGGCCCTCGCGAGGCGCCATGCCGGGCAGATGAGGCGGCCTGATTTGGCGTTGGAGGCCGGGCAGTGCGCGACGCGCATGCCGCGCTTCGCCGCGAGGGCAACGTCCTCGTCGTCCACGTAGAGCATGTGGGCCGCGAGAAAGCGCGGCGAGAGAAGCCCTTCTATTGAGTCGAGATAGCGCAGCACCGAACCGTGGCTCTCCGAAAACTGTTTGTTCTCGAAATCCATTTCGGCCACGTGGATCATGATGTCGGTGTCGAGGCGCTCGGCCTCGTCGCGCAAAAGTTCCAGGTGGGCGCGATCCACGGTGTAGGGAGCGTGCGGGGCGAAGCAGGGGGCTATGAGCCCGTCTCCCTTCCATTCGGCGATGAAGTCCTTCGCGTAGTCGATGCCGCCGTAGGCTTGCGCCGCGTCGGGCGCGGCCTGGCCGAGGACGGTCTCCCCGAGGAGGGCGCGCATGCCCGCCTTTTTCGTCGCCTTGGCGACTTCATCCTCGAAATAGTACATGTCCGCGAAGGTGGTCGTGCCCGAGCGCGCCATCTCGGTGAGGCAGTAGAGCGTCGACCAGTAGACGAGCTCCGGCCGGACGAGGTCGCGCTCGAGAGGGAAGAGGAAGCGGATCAGCCTGTCCTTGACGTCTTCGCAGGCGCCGCGGAAGGCCGACATGGGAACGTGAGTGTGCGTGTTGACGAAGCCGGGCATGAGGAGCTTGCCCGCGGCGTCGACGCGCCGCTTGGCCTGGATGGCCGCGCCTTCTTCGGCGGGGCCGACGGCGCTGATGCGGCTGTCGCGCACCGCGAGGTAGCCGGGTTCGAAGATTCGCCATTCCGGATCCAGGCAGAGGATGACGGCGCCCTCGACGATGAAATCGGCGAGGGCGACCGGGGCAGCCGGACCGCTCATACCGGCGTCGCTCCGCCCGCGTCCGAGCCCGTCATGACGGGCTTCAGCCCGCCCTTCGGCAGCTTGCCCTCGAAGAGCTTCTTCTTGCGGATGGACTCGCGCCTGTCGCGGATCAGGGTCACGACGATGAAGCCGAGAATGGTCACGAAATAAGGCAGGGCCTGGATGAGTTCGGGCGGTAGGCCGACGTTCTGGAGGTAGGTGGCCATGGCGTCGGTGAGGCCGAAGATAAGGGAGGCGAAGATCGCCCCGATGGCGGTGCCGCCCGCGACGACCTGTGCGGCGTTGGCCACATAGCCGCGGCCCGCCGCTATTCCGGAAGTGAAGTTGGAGGTGTAGCCCATGCTGAGGAAGCAGCCTGCGATACCCGCGAGGACGCCCGAGACGATGAGGGTGAAGAACTTTATGCGGTCGGGGTCGATGCCCGCCGCCTTCGCCGCTTCCACGTTCTCGCCGGTCGCCTTGATTCTCCGTCCGATGGTGGCCTTGTTCATGATGAAATGGACGACGACAACGGCCGCCGCCGCGAGCCAGATGACCACGTTCTGTCCCGATATAACCTTGCCCAGCCAGGGAATATCCTGGATGAAGGGAATCTTGATGAAGGGGAGGGTCCTGCTCGCCAGCGAAGAGGAAATTCCCTTGTCGCCCGTGAGGGAGAAGAGGACGAATACCGTGCCGCCCGTCGAAAAGAGGTTGAGGGCGACGCCGCAGAGCACGGCGTTGGCGTCCAGCTTGAGGGCGAAGAGCCCGAGGGTGAGGGCGATGGCGACCGCGGCGAGGATGCCTCCGAGGAGTCCTAACCAGGCGCTGCCCGTCCAGGAGCTGACGATGACGCCGACAAGGGCTGCCCAAAGCATCGATCCTTCGAGCGCCATGTTCTTTATGCCCGCGGATTCCGTGATCACCGCGCCCAGGGTGACGAGGAGAATCGGCGCCGTGGAGCGCAGCACGATGAACCAGTAATTGGCCGAGGTAAATACGTTTACGATGAATTCGATCATGCCTGGCCTCCTTGCGCCGCCGCAGCGTTGGCCGAGGTTTCGGCGAGCAGGGCGTTCCTGCGCAGTCTGCGCGCCTTGAAGTAGTTCAGGATTTTGTCCGAGGCGAGGATGAGGATGATGATGCCCTGGAGAAGGGTTATAAACTCGAAGGCCACGTCGCCGCGCCTGGACATGAAGTCGGCGCCCACCCTCAGGTAGGCGAGGAAAAATGCCGAAAGAGGCACATATTTCGGATTCTTTCGCGCGAGCATCGCGACGATCACGCCGTCCATGGCGTAGGACGGGTTCATCTGCCAGATGAATGCCCGGTAGAGCCCGGACATTTCCACGGCGCCGCCGAGACCCCCGATGAAGCCCGCGACAAAGTGGGCATAGAGGGCGACCGTCGCTACGGGAATGCCCGCGTAGGCCGCGAATTTGGGATTCGCGCCCGCTATCCTGATTTCGAACCCCCAGCGCGTCCTGAACAGGAAAATCGACACGATCACGACGAAGACCGCGGCGATGATGAAACCGGCGTGCAGCTGTGTGTTCTCGACGAGCTTGGGAAGATTGAAGCTTTTCTGGAAGGGCAGGGAGGCGAGAATCGTCTGGTCCCTGTCGCGCAGGTAGTAGAGGATTATGAAGCTTCCGATAAAGTAGAAGATGTAGTTGAACATCAGCGAGGAGACGAGCTCGTTGGCCCTCCACTTTATCTTGAGGATGGCGGGCAGAAGCCCTATGAGTCCCCCTACGAGCCCTGCGGCTATCATGGCCACCGCGGGATGCAGTCCGGCGGGCAGGCTGAGCTTGACGCCGATGGCCGTGGCGACGACTGCGCCGATGTAGAAGCTCGAATCGACGATCAGACTCATGTACCTCAGTTTATAGATGATGCACATGGCCAGGCCCGTGAAGGTGATGGGCACCATGGCTATCATCAGATAATAGAAGTTGTAGGTCCTTAAGACCGGCCCGAGAAGGAAATTCTTCGTCGACGTGACTGGATCCTTGCTGACGATGAAGATGAGCGCCACGCCCATCAGTATGGAGAAAGCGCCGGCGAGAATGGTGATCAGCGCCGGTTCGAGCTTGTCCCTGTCGGTGAAGAAAAGACGTATCGAACCGAAGAATCCCGGTTTTTTCGTTTTTTCGCTATTCATGGAGCACTCTCCCGATTTCTTCAGGGCTCTGTCTCTTCAGCCCGAGCATATACAATCCGAGTTCCTTGTCGGTCGTCGCCGAGGCGTCCTCGAAATAGGCGACGATCTTGCCGGAATTCATGACCACGAGGCTGTCCGAAAGGGACATCACTTCCTGCAGATCCGACGAGACGAGAAGAACGGCCTTGCCCGCGTCGCGCATCGTTATGATTCTTTTATGGATGAACTCGATGGCGCCGACATCGACGCCGCGCGTCGGCTGGGCTATCACGAGGATTTCCGCCTTCGCGGTGAACTCCCTCCCGATGACCACTTTCTGCATGTTGCCGCCGGAGAGGCTGGCCACCAGCTGACCGGGGGAATTGCAGCGGATGTCGAATGAGGAGACGATTTCGGCCGCCGCCTTCGATATGGCTTCCGGTTTGAGGAAGCCGGCGACGCCCGTGAATTCAGGGGAGAGATACCGGTCGGCCAGGAGATTGTCTTCGATGCTGGCCGGCTGCGCCGTGCCCACCGTCATCCTGTCCTCGGCGATATGGGCGAGGCCCGCCTTCCTGATTTCTCCCGGCCTTTTGTTGGTGACGTCCTGGCCCAGGACGAAGACGGAGCCCGAAAGAGTTTTCGTCGATCCCGTGAGGATGCGCACCAGCTCCGACTGTCCGTTGCCGTCCACGCCCACGACGCCCAGGATTTCGCCCTTCCTCAGCGCGAAGGAGAGGTGGTCGACGGCGGTGATGCCGAAGTCGTCGATATAGGAGAGGTCTTTGGCGGTGAGGACCTTTTCGCCGGGCTTGGCCTTCTTTTTCTCGACCGTCAGAAGGACCTCGCGTCCCACCATCTCGTTGGATATCGTCTGGCTGTCCACCTCGGAAACCTTGTGCGTCCCGATCATGCGGCCGTCGCGCATCACGCTCACCCTGTCGCAAAGCTTGAAAATCTCATTGAGCTTGTGGCTGATGAAGATGATGGTGTGCCCATGTTTTCGGAGCTGCTCGAGTTCGACGAAAAGTTCGTCCGTCTCCTGCGGCGTGAGCACCGCGGTGGGTTCGTCCAGGATGAGGATCTTGGCGCCGCGATACAGGGCTTTCAGAATTTCGAGCTTCTGCCTCATGGAGACCGAGACGTCGACCACGCGGGCGCGGGCGAAAATCTTGAAGTTGTATTTCTCGGCCAACTCCTCGGTGATAGCGACCGCCTTGTCGAGGTCGAAGATGTTGGATCTTCCCTTGTGCGGTTCCTGTCCGAGCACCAGGTTTTCGGCGAGCGAAAGGCTGGGCACGAGCATGAAATGCTGGTGCACCATGCCGATTCCCGCCTTGATGGCTTCCTGCGAGGAAGCGAAGGATACGGGCTTCCCTTCAAGGAATATAGTGCCCGAGGAGGGACTCTCCTCGCCGTACAGCACTTTCATGAGCGTGGATTTTCCCGCTCCGTTTTCGCCCACGAGGCCGAGGATCTCGCCGGGAGCCACGCCGAAATTCACTTGTTTGTTGGCCAGGGTGCCGTTGGGATACACCTTGCTAAGGCCTTCCGTTTTCAATATGAAATCCACCGCCGCCTCCTTCGAAACCCGCGGTTGCCGGGATAAAAGTAGAAAAATGCCCACTCCTCGCAAGAGGCGTGGGCACCGTTCATGTGCAAACAGCTTTGCGGGAATTAATCAGTTCTTGGCCGCGTTCACGGCGTCGCGCATCGCGTTGATCTGGTCCGCGCTCATCGTGAAGGCGGAAGGAATCTTTACGGAACCGGCCTTGATCTCGGCCTGGATTTTTTCGAGCTCCTTCTGGACGGTGGCGGGAATAGCCTTGTTGAAGCCTGAATAGGCGATCGCGCCTTCAGCCGCGCCGATGTACACTTTCTGGCCGCCGAGCTTCTCGCCGTCCATGAAGCGGCTTACCGCCTGGAAGAGGGTGAGGTCGACGCGCTTCATCGTGGAGGTAAGGATCTGGGCAGCCTTGGCGGGTTCGCTGCCGAAGAGCGAAGCCTGATCGGTATCGACGCCGATGGCGTACTTGCCGGTTTCGGCGGCCGCGTCGAAGAGGCCGAGGCCGGCGCGTCCGGCGGCATGGTAGATCACGTCGGCCTTGTAGGTTCTGATCTGGATCAAAGCTTGGTCCTTGGCTTTGGCGGTGTCGGTGAAGGAGTTGACGTAGTTGTAGATGATCTTGACGGCAGGGTCGACTTTCTGGGCGCCGGCGATGTAGCCGACGAAGAAGTCGTTGATGCCGGTGATGTCGCGTCCGCCGATGAAGCCGATGACGTTTTCGGGATTGATTTGGGCATTGCCCTTGGTCGTGGTCATGAGGCCGGCGAGGGCTCCGGCGAGGTAGCCGGCTTCGGAGTTCTTGAACTGGACGGAGTAGACGTTGGCGATGTCGTCCTTGGTCCAGCCGTCGTACATGATGTAGAGGGTCTTGGGATACCTGGCGGCGACTTCCATGACCGCGTTGTTGAAGTTGTTGGAGCAGAGGACGACTTCGTAGCCTTCGGCGCCGGCGTCTTCGAGCGCGGGGGAATACTTGGCGGCGTCCGAACCGAGTTCGGTGTATTTGGTGGTCACGCGGTCGCCGAACTTAGCCTTGATCATGTCGAGACCGGCCTTGGCGGAGTCGTTGAACCCCTTGTCGCCGAGCGATCCGGAGATGAGGAGGAATATGTCCGCCTTGGCCGGACCTGCCGCCGCCACGGGCAACGCCATGGCGCAGGCAAGCACGATGCTGAGAACAAGAATAGTCTTTTTCATGCAAAGTCTCCTTGTTTCGATGGCTTTGTCTAGGCTGCCGTCGAATTTGTTAGCTATCTGAATACCATTATAATGCTTTTCAGTAAAGGCGTGGACTCCCGCTTTTGGGAGAAACATATCCGTGGAGTCGGGATTTACGGGATAAGTTAGGGCATAAGGCGCTCCCGATCCTTGTTGAGGTATTTCCATGCGGGTATTATGTCTCCATGAAAGAAATCCTTGAAACGGCGCTTCTGTGCCTCGAAAGCGACGCAAAATGGCTCTATGGCCTGGCCGAAAAGCTGCGGACGACGCCGGAATTGGGCTTTTTCGAGAATAAAACGGCCGACATCCTCGCCGACGAGCTGGAGGCCATGGGCGCGCGGGTGACTCGGTACCTGGCCCTCACGGGGATCAGGGCTGAACTGGGGCCGCCCGGCGCCCCCGCCATCGTGCTCCTCGCCGACATGGACGCCCTGCCCACCCAGGGGGCGCCGGGCGGCGTGGCGCACTCCTGCGGCCACCACGCCCAGATGGCCGTGATGCTGGCCGCGTTCAAGGCCCTGGCGGCCGCGGGACTTCCGGAGCGTGAAAAGGCACGAATCCTATTCGTCGGCGCCCCCGCCGAGGAATACGTCGATCTCGAGCGCAGGATGACGCTCCGCGAAAAAGGCGCCCTGTGTTATCTCTCGGGCAAGCAGGAACTCATCCGCCTCGGCGTCTTCGAGGACGCGAGCGTCGTCCTCAAGTATCATTCCATGTCCGACTCGGACGAACGCCAGGCCACGGTAAACGGCACCCTCAACGGCTTCATGGCCAAGAGGGCCGAGTTTATCGGCCAGGCCGCCCACGCGGGTGCCCATCCCGAAGACGGCATCAACGCCCTCGGCGCGGCGACGATCGCTCTCCACGCCATCCACGCGCAGCGCGAAACCTTCGTCGATTCCGACCACATCCGCGTCCACCCCATCCTCAGCGAGGGCGGAACCACCATCAATTCGGTGCCCTCCCGCGCCATGCTCGAAACCTATATCAGGGGGGCCTCCCACGGCGCGATCGTCGCCGTGGCTGAAAAGGTGGACAGGGCCTTCTGCGCGGGAGCCCTCGCCATGGGCGCCTCGGTGAGAATCCGGAACACGCCCGGATACCAGGCCTTTCACCCCTCGCCGGCCATGGGCGAAGTCCTGGGCGAGGCCGCCCAGATGGTTCTTGAAAGAAGCAGCATCGATTTCGGGGACAGTTCCTTCGCTTCGGACGATATCGGGGATGTCGCCAGCCTCGTTCCCACCTGTCAGCTGGGCTTTTCGGGATTCCGTGGAACCATCCATGGCGCCGATTTCGCTCCCTCCAGCCCGGAGCGCGCCTATCTCGCGCCGGCGGGGATCCTTCTTCGCGCCGCGTTCGCGCTGGCGGAGAACGGCGGCGCCAAGGCCGCCACTATAAAGGAAGAATTCGTTCCTGCGTTTTCAAGGGAGGCTTATCTGGCGTCGCTCGACGCCATGTTCACGGAGTCTTCGTTTTCGGGGGCCCGGTTCCGCCCGACGGCTTCCTGAATCGCGTCCTGATGTAGAGCCGCTCGACCTTCTCGCGCGCCCAGGGCGTCCGGCGCAGGAAAATCAAGCTGGATTTGATACTCGGATCCAGTTCGAAGCAGCGGATGGTGATGCGCCTGGCCAGGCTTTCCCATCCGTAGTGCTCGACGAGACGGGTGAGAATATGCTCCAGCGTGAGTCCGTGGAGGGGGTTGTTCGGTTGTTCTTCCGACATGCCTCATAGTACGATGAAAAAGCGGCCCTATGGAATGGGCCCAACAGAAGAGCGGAGGCATCCTCGCCGCCTTCCCGCTCGGTTTTAAAAAGGGGAAGCGATGTATAAAGCCGTGGTTTTCGATTTTGGCAACGTCCTCTGCGGACTGGACAGAATGGCCTTCGCGCGCGCCGCGTCGGCCCATTCCCGTCTTTCGGCCGAGGAATTCGATCGCGCGGTCTGGGATGGAAGCCTCGAACGCGAGCATGAAACCGGCGTTCTGGATTCGCGCGCCTATTTCGGGCGGATCGGGGAAGTCACGGGTCTAGATCCTAGTTATGGCTACGAGCGCTTCGTCGAGGATTACCTGAAGATCATCCAGCCCAATCCCGACGGGGAGGCCGGCCTCATAAGGGCAAGGGAACTCGGCGCGAGAACCTTCGTCCTCTCGAACACTTCCTGGCTTCACGCCCGCATGATATTCAACAATGAAGTTCTGGCCTCGGTTCCAGAGCTCCATATACTTTCCTATAAAGAAGGCTTCATGAAGCCCGATCCCAGGATGTGGATGAAGCTTCTCGAGTACTCGGGCCTCGAGGCCGGCGACTGTCTCTACATCGACGATGTGCGCGCAAACTGCGAGGCCGCTTCCTCCCTCGGTTTTGGCTCATTTTGTTATGACAAAAATGAGGATAATCTCTCCCATATCGTGGAAAATATGTTAAAATAGGAAAGTACGGTATCTATTGGCGCAGATGTGGTCGCCATACGATTTATGTAGTGGAGGTTTTATGAAACGTCTTATCATCGCGATGATCTGCATCGTGGCCGCGGTGTCGGCCTTCGCGGCTCCCAATCAGGTGGTCGTCTACACGGCCCACGAGGAATCCATCATCAACGCCCTGGTCCCGATGTTCGAAAA
>DATMZF010000021.1:0-182143 GCA_035560555.1 Rectinemataceae bacterium | reverse complement strand
TTTTAGTGTATATCGCGAGGATCAAAGTGTTGTTCGGTGTGTCGATGTCATCGGCATAGGCAATTTCTGGATTTATAGAAGAGAGGGTGTATGCAGGAAAACGAAAAAAAAGGAATCAGCCGCAAAGAATTTGTTAAGCTTGTTGGAACTGGAGCCGCTGTCGTCGCCGGAGCCACCATCATTCAGCCCCTGGCCGCCGATGCCGGCAAAGACGCTCCCGAGGCGAAGACTGTAAAGCCGACTCCAGCCGATCTGCCCAGAAAGTGGGATCTCGAAGCCGATGTCGTGGTGCTCGGCGCGGGCGCCGTCGGCCTTCCCGCCGCGATCAGGGCCGCTGAAGCCGGAGCATCCGTCATCGTCATCGAGACCAACTACGATATAGGTGGTCACGCCATCATTTCGGGCGGAAACGTCCCTCTCGGCGGCGGGACCAGTTTCCAGAAGAAATACGGCATAGCGGATGACGCCGAAACCCTTTTCCGCGATCTCACCGACTGGTCGGTGGTGGAAGTGAGCGGCATGCCCGATTATCGCTACAACGACCGCGCCGTCCAGCGCGCGCTGGCCGACAACGAGGCGGAGACCTTCGAGTTCCTCCTCGCCCATGGAGTTCCCTTCGTGGACAAAGCCCCTGACAATTCCGGCGGCCACGCGGTCGGGCTCTCGGCGAAGCGCGAACATCACTGCGTATGGACCAAGGGACAGAGCCTCGAAAGCCCCGCAGCGGCAGGCGGCACGACCCTCATGAGAGCTCTCGAGGACAGCGCCAGGAAAGCGGGCGTCAAGTTCCTCCTCAACTACCACATGAACACCATCTACCGCGAACGCCCAGATTCGGGCAGAGTGCTCGGCGTCCAGGCCACCTACACGCCGACCCTGCTTCCCGGCGGCCTTACCCCGCTCAAGAGCTTCAGGTCGGATGGGAACCTCGACTTAGACCTCGCCGAAGTGACGATCAAAGCCAAGAAAGCCGTCATCATCGGCACCGGCGGAAGCACCGGCCACGTCAACTTCCGCAGGATGTTCGATCCCCGCCTCACCGAGGAAATGCCGTTGGCCGGAGGTGAGTACTCGCCCCAGGACGCGAGCGGCGAACTTGCCGCCATGGCCATCGGCGCGACCCTCTGGGGAACCGCGAACCAGACATTCGACCGGAACGGCGCTCTCAGAAAGCGCCCGATCATCGGCACCAGGACCAACTACGTCGGATGGAAGAAAGAATCGCCACTATTCCCAAAAGTGAAGGCGTCGGGTCTCAATGTCAGAACCTGGCAGGACGCCATCATCGTCAATCAAGTGGGCAAACGCTTCTACAACGAAATGGAAGACGGCTATCCGAACGGAACGACCGAAGGATTCATCAAACCCTATGTCCATGGCGATTGGCGCAACGCGCAGAACGCGAAATTCGGCCCGATGAACTATCCGGACGCGGCGCTGGCCATCAACGAAGGTTCCACGGCTCCCGATTACTCCGCTGGTCCCCAGTGGGCTATTTTCGACTCTCAGGCGGTGAAGCGCGAAAAGTGGGTCATCGACGGAAGCACCGTTCATCCCGATTATTTCTTCAGCGCGCCCTCGCTTGCCGAGCTCGCGGCCAAGATCGAAGCCTGTCCCTACCAGAAGGTGAAGATGCCCGCGGCCAACCTCGAAGCGACCGTCGCCGAATACAATAAGGCGGTGGATCTCGGCGTCGACGAAGCTTTCAACAAGCCGAAGCCCCAATACAAAATTGTCGAAGGGCCCTTCTATGCGGCCTGGGCGACGATCACGGTCCACGACACCTACGCCGGCCTGAGGATCAACCAGGAGTGCAAGGTCATGACCATGGATGGCGACGTTATTCCCGGCCTGTATTGCGGCGGTGAATCCGCGGCGGGATGCAGCCAGCACGGCCTGGCGCGCTGCCTCACCCAAGGATTTATAGCGGGAGCGGTCGCGGCGAAAGAGCAGGCCTAGAGCTCGGCGAATATTGTCACCAACGAGGGGAACGACGCTTAAGGCCGCTTTCCCTCATCTGAAAGAAGGAAAAAGCGGCGAAGCCATCCGGCTTCGCCGCCGCATTTTTTTATTTTCGGGAGTCATAGATGTTGTTCAATGAAAAAACACTGCGGAATTGCGTGATCGTGATCGCGGTTTCAGCCTCGGTCGTCATGTTCGGCTACGCTTCATCCGATCCAAGATCGAGCGGCGGATTTGTCTTCAGTTCCGGAATTCAATCCATCCAGGTACAGACAACGCCGACCACTGTCCAGGAGGCCGATGCCACGAGTGGCGCGACAACCGAAGAGGAAGATACGGCCGGGACCGTCGAAGAGCCGGCCCCGAGCGCGGACGCAGTGAGCGCCTCTACCGGCGAGTCGGCCGCGCCTGCCGCAGAGGCTTCCTCCGACGCTGTATCGGGCGCCAGCACGGAAGAAACCGCGGTCAAGGATTCGGCATACTGCCTGAAATGCCATGGTCCCTTCGAGAAGCTTCAGAAGAGAACGAAGGACTATGTGACGGAGTGGGATGAGAAAGCGAATCCCCACGTCTACGTACCGCATGATTCGAAAACGATCGTCGATTGCACGGAATGCCATGTCCCGCATGCCATTCCCTTCAAGGAATCGGCCGGCGAGAGCAAGCCGAATGTCAATTATTGCTATTCGTGCCACCACGCGGAAACGCTCGTCAACTGCAACACCTGCCATAAAGAATAGGCTAATCCAGATAAAAAAGCGGCTTCACACAGGCGCCGCTTTTTATTCCTTCTGACTTTCTTCCGCTCTCTTGTCAACCTCTTCCTGCGGGAGAGCGTCCTGGGCGGGCGTATCCTCTGGCTTCGCGCCCGTGGTTTCCGTCTCTGGTTTATGGACTTCCTTGGGCTTTTCCTCGTCCTGCAGAGCCGCGGCGATATCCATCTGCCGCATGAAATCATCCTTTACGGCGGTGACTTCCTTGAATATCTTTTTCGCCTGCGCGTAGAGACGACCTAGTTTCCGGAAAAACGCCGGCATATCGTCGGGCCTGATCACGATTATCACCAGCAATACTATGATGGCGATCTCAGAAAAACCAATGCCAAACATCAATTTTCTCCGAACTTGAAAATCTTGGCTATCAGTATGGCCAGGAAATAAAGGACGGTCAGAGGAAGAGCGACACCCAACTGACTTATGAAGTCGGGGGGCGTTATAATAGCGGCCAAGATGAATATGCCCACGATGATGAAACGGCTCGCCTTGAAGACCGATTTGCGCTTGAGGACGTTCATCATGAGAAGAATCTCCATGATGAGCGGCGTCTGCAGCGCTATGACGGACCAAAGGATGAACGAAAAAACATAGAATATGTTCGTCTGGTAATTGAGAAGGTAGCCGACGTTTCTGGGGATGAAGTATGGATTCGTCAGGAATCGTATCGCGAGCGGGACGATACGGAAATAGGCGAGGTAGGCGCCAAACACGATGAGGATGAGGCTGGCGAACAGGAACCAGAGGATCACCCTCTGATGGCGTTTTTCTATCCCCGGGAAGATAAAGCGCAGCAGGTTGAAAATGTGGATGGGCGAAGAGAGAATGAGGCCGGCGTAGACGGCTATTTTCATCTGGGCCGAGAAACCCTCGATGATGGTCGTGACCACCAGCTTGCTTTCGACGGCGCTGGAGACATTGTTGAACTGCCGGGTGAATATGCCGATTATCTTTTCCGAAAACATGAAGGACACAATGGCGCAACCGAGAAACGACACCATGGAAATGAGGATGAGCTTTCGCAGTTCGCGGACATGCTCTATGAAGGGCATCACCTTGCCCGGGTTGGTTTCTTCGCGCGCCATCGCTGCAGCGGAGTGGGCTGGATCAGGGTTTCGAGTCTTTCTTGCCGTCATCTTTTCCAGAGCCCGTTTCTTTTGTTTCTTCCCCGTCCTTCATCGCTTTGGAAAATTCCTTCTTTGCCTCTCCGAGAGAGCGGGCAAACTTGGGGATGGCGCTCGCCCCGAAAAGCACCAATATAACAGCCACGATAACGATTATTTCCGTCGTTCCGATCATAGGTACTACTCCTCCTATTGAAATGAAAGCATACACAGTAAATGCCGCGGCGGAAAGCGGGTTAGGTCGTTGGATCCCGCCAAAGCCAGTACATTTCATACTTAACGAGCTGCTATGTCAACTCATATATGTCGTTTTTCTAATGGTTGAAACCAAAACACCGAAGCGGGGTTTTACGGCGATTTCATACGAGGCTATATTTGCAGTTCGGCTATGCTGAGCTGCACGAGCGCGTCGCAGCGTTCGTTGTCGGGCACGCCGGCGTGGCCTTCCACCCAGTGGAATTCGGCGCCGCTCGCCGTTGCGAGGGTGTCCAGCTCTTCCCACAGTTCGCGGTTCTTCACCGGCTTCTTGTCGGCGGTTTTCCAGCCGTTGCGCTTCCATCCGGACATCCATTTCAGGATGCCGTTGCGGACATACAGAGAATCGGTGAAGACATGCAGCGGTGAGCCGGCCCAGGACGCTCTCTTGAGTTCTCCCTCGACCCTGCGCGCGACAATGAAGCGCAGGGCTTCGATCACGGCGCGGAGTTCCATGCGGTTGTTGGTGGTGTCGGGTTCGTTACCGCTGTCTTCCTTGAGCCTGTCGCCATAGCGCATGACGTAAGCCCAAGCCCCTGGTCCGGGGTTTCCATGGCAACCGCCATCGGTGTGTATGATGATTTCCTGCATCGGCGATACTATGACAGAAAATTTCCCTACGGACAATCCGGGCGAAGCTGAAAGTATTGTCTTTTGCGGAGTGGAACAGTAAACTCATATGATATGTTCAAAGAGTTTAAAACCATAATACCGTATCTTAAAAAATACAAGTGGAACTACATTGTAGGCATACTCTGCCTCATGATCGTTGATGCCGCCCAGGTTTTAATCCCACGTTTTGTCAAGCAGGCGGTGGACATCATCGCGGGCGGGAATTTCACCATCTCGCGCATTCTCCCTCCCGCTCTGTGGATGATAGGCATCGCGGCCATCATCTCTCTTGGAAGATTCCTCTGGCGCTACTTCATCATCGGGGCATCGAGGAAGATCGAAACCGAGATGAGGGACAAGCTCTTCAGCCATTTCATGGAAATGTCCGCAGGCTTCTATCAGGCCAACAAGACGGGCGATCTCATGGCCAGGGCTACGAACGACATGGGCGCGGTCCGCCAGTCCCTGGGTATGGGTTTCGTGTCCTTCGTCGATGGCGTCTTCATGTCGTCGATGATCCTCATCGCAATGATTTCGGACAATACGTCGGTGGCTCTCTACACGATAATCCCACTGCCGCTCATCACCGTGCTCATCCTTTTCTTCGGAAAACTCGTGGGCGGGCAGTTCAAGAAGGTGCAGGAAGTCTATTCCAAGCTTTCTGACATCGCCCAGGAGACCTTCGCCGGCATGAGGGTCGTCAAGGCTTTCGTCAAGGAAGGGTATTTTTCCAAGCGCTTTTCCGACACCAACGATCTCTACAGGGACGCCTCTATGGACCTTGTGAAGACCTTCGGTTTCTTTTTCCCCTTAATTTCCTTTCTGGCCGGCATCAGCACGGCGATACTTCTTCTCGCGGGCGGCGATTCGGTGCTGAGGAACACGATGAGCCCCGGCGACATCATCGCCATGATTTCCTACCTGGAAATGCTCATATGGCCCCTCATGGGGGCGGGTTTTACGGTCAACATAATCCAGAGGGGAGCCGCCAGCCTGAAGCGAATCAACGAGGTTCTCGACACGAAGAGCGAAATCGTGGAGGTCGAGAACGCGATCCGGGAGGTACCGTCCGGCGGCCTCAGGGTGAGCAAGCTGGATTTTGCTTTTCCGGGCGCCAACAGGGCGGCTCTGGAGGACATTTCCTTCGAGGTTCCCCAAGGGAAGACGCTGGGAATTCTTGGCAGGGTGGGGAGCGGAAAATCGACCCTACTCAAGGTTCTACCCAGGCTCCTCGATCCGGGCGAGGGCAAAGTATTTATCGGCGATAAAGATATCCGCTCCTATTCGATAGCCTCGCTGCGCAAGGCCTACGGCGTCGTTCCCCAGGAATCATTCCTCTTTTCGGATTCGGTGAGGAGGAACATCCTCTTTGGGAAACCGGATTTGCCCGATGAGCGTTTCAGCGAGCTCGCGCGCATCGCGTCTCTCGAGCGGGATGTCCAGCTTTTCCCCAAGGGATGGGACACGATCGTGGGGGAGAAGGGATTGACCCTCTCGGGCGGACAGAAACAGAGGATAGCGATCGCGCGCGCTCTCGCCCTGGACCCGGAGATACTTGTTCTGGACGATGCCCTCTCGGCGGTCGACGCGGAAACGGAGGAGAAGATCCTGCAGAATCTTCTCGTGGAACGAAAGGACAGGACCAACATCATCGTGTCGCACCGCGTGTCGACTTTACGGCACGCCGACAAGATTCTCGTGCTGGCGGACGGCAAGCTTATCCAGTATGGCTCCCACCAAGAGCTGATAGCCGATACGGAAGGGTTCTATGCCGAAATCGCGGGGCTCCAGGAATTGGAGAAATCTTCTGCGGGCGGGGAGAGATAGGGTATGGCTGAATTTTTCGAAACCGACGATGTGACGAAAGGCTTTGATTCGGCCATTTCGAAACGGATACTCTCGTATATAAAACCGTATAAACTCATAACGCTGCTCGCTTTCTTGGCGCTCGTGGTTTCCACGGCCGGGGAACTCCTCAGCCCTGTCATCATAAGACGGGCGATAGACGACGCGCTGATGAAGTCCTGGTATGGATTCTCGGCGGAGATGGAAGGGACGGCGGCGAACAGGACGCTCAAGCTCTCAAGCGCTGACCCCAGAATTAAGGGTAGGATCTTCGTGAGAACCTCCAGGCTGGCGGGGTTGAGTTCCATGGAAAAGAACCGGCTGATCGCGGAGGGGCTCTTCGACCCCACCGAGATGTACGTATTCAAGGTGCAGGAGGGCAACGAAGCGCAGGCGGCGCTTCGCGCCGCGCGCCCCGAGCTTTTCGCCGTCGAGGGAAACTGGGGCGTCATCCCCATCGAAAAGCTCAGGGCGCTGCCCGCCGCCGAGGCGGCGGGCCTGCGCTCGGCCGACAGCGCCTTCATCGGGCGCTATGTGGCCATGCTCCTCGTCATCCTGGTGGCGATTCTGGTCTCCACCTTCGGCATGATCTATTTCAGCAACCTCTTGGGCCTCAAGATCATGAAGGATTTGAGGATGCAGCTCTTTGGCCACGTGCTCACCCGATCCTTCTCCTATCTCTCCAAACAGCCCGTCGGCCGCCTCGTCACGAGAATGACCAGCGACGTCGAGACCATCAACCAGTTCTTCACCGACGTCCTCTCCGCCTTCATCAAGGACTTCTCCATCATGGCCGGCGCCATCATGGTCCTCTTCTTCTTCGACTGGCGGCTCGCCCTCGTCGTGGCGGCCAGCGTTCCCTTCGTCCTCATCGTCTCGAACATTTCCCGAAAGAGGGCCAGGGACGCATTCCGCAACCAGCGGCAGTGGACGAGCAAAGTTAACTCCTTCATCGCCGAGCACCTCTCGGGCATCGACGTCGTCAAACTCTTCGTCAGGGAGAAGCCGGCCAACGCCGAGTTCGCCGGACACGACGCCGCTCTCATGAAGGCCAACCTGGGGGAAATGATGGTCTTCGCCACCTTCAGGCCCGCCGTGGATTTCCTGGCCACCTTCACGATCGCCTTGGCGCTCGTCGTCGGCGCCGGTTTCTATCTTTCCCACTCAATCTCCCTGGGCACCCTCATCGCCTTCGTCAATCTCATCTCGATGTTCTACTCGCCCATCAAGGACTTGGCCGAAAAGTACATTCTTCTCCAGAGCGCCATGGCTGGCGGGGAGCGCATATTCAACCTCCTGGACGCCGACGACATGATTTTGGACGCGCCCACGATGGAGATGCCGCCCGCAATCCGCGGGCATATCCAGTTCGACAAGGTATGGTTCGCCTACAAGGAAGAGGAGTGGATCCTCAAGGACCTGTCCTTGACCGTCGATCCGGGACAAATGGTCGCCATAGTCGGCTACACCGGCGCCGGAAAGACGACGGTGGCCAACCTCGTCACGCGATTCTGGGACATACAGAAGGGAGAAATCCGCATCGACGGCTATCCCGTGCGCGATCTTCCCCTCCATGGGCTGAGGAAGGCGATTCAGCCCGTACCCCAGGATGTTTTCCTCTTTTCGGGCAGCATAGCGGAGAACATCCGTCTCGGCGAGGAAGTGACGCTGGAGAGGATGAAGCTCGCCGCGGAGGCAGTCCACGCCAACGAATTCATCGAGGCGCTTCCCGAAGGCTACGACACCCTCCTCGCCGAGGGCGGAAGCAACCTCTCGCAGGGACAGCGTCAGCTGCTCTCCTTCGCCCGCGTCCTGGCGCACGACCCGGCCATCATCATCCTCGACGAGGCGACGAGCTCCGTCGACACGGAGACCGAACAGCTCATCCAGCGCGGCATCGAGGGCCTTCTCTCGGGCAGGACGAGCGTCGTCATCGCGCACAGGCTCTCTACAATCCGCCACGCCGACAAGATCATCGTTCTCGCCCAAGGAAGGATAGCCGAAACCGGATCCCACGACGAACTCATCGAGAAAAAAGGACTTTACTGGAACCTCTATCGTCTCCAGAATAGCGGGCTCGTATGACCGCCGGAATCCCTTTCGCGGCGATAGGCGAACCCGTCATAGCGTTCGAAACCGAAGAGTATCTCGGCGTATTCAAGCCCGCCGGGACGCATTCGGTTCCCTCGGCCTCCGGTGGGACCGCCCCCCTCGACCTCGTTTCCTGGCTGAGGAGGGAATTGCCTGAGCGTGGAAGTCGGATCGAATCCTCTTCGGATGGGGGAGGCCCACTGGCCCATAGAATGCGTGACGAACTGGGCATGCTCTCCCGCCTCGACGTGGATACCTCCGGACTCATCCTCTTCGCCCGTTCGGAGGAAGTCTTCCTCAAATGCGTCGAAGCGCAAAAGCGCGGTCAGATGCGCAAGTTCTATAGGCTGGTCGTCGCCCGGAGCGCAAGCGGCGAGCTCTCAGGATCGCGCCCCCTGCGATGCCCCGCTCCCGGCATCGGGCCTCTGTTGGATTTTCCCGCCGGATTGTCCGGACCACTGACCATAGAGAGCTATTTCCGCTCCTATGGCGAGAAGAGAGCCCGCGTCGCCTGCGTGGCGTCCGAATTCCGAAACGACGAAAAGAAGCCTCTGTCGCCCGAGCGCTATGCCACCACGATTTGCTGCCGCGGAAAATCAATGGTGGAAGAATTCTCCGACATGGTGCCGGCCGTCGATGTCGAGGCCATGATACCATCGGGATTCCGGCACCAGATTCGCGCCCATTTGGCCTGGGCCGGCTACCCTGTGGTCGGAGACAAGCTCTACGGCGGCATCGCCGCGTCGCGGCTCCATCTCGAATCCCACAGGATCGAAATCGCCCTTCCGGGGCGCGACGCGCTTCTCTTCGAACTTTATGATCCTGAACGGCCCTCGGGGGAATTCCTGTGGAGATAAAGACCATATCTCCCGAAATCGGCGACGATATCTATCTTGAGTTTGGATTCGGCCTCCCCGGCGGCCCTCGGGCCATCCTGAGCACCTTGGCCGCCGGCAACATGAAATTCGACCCATCGGGCGGCAACCAGGCGCGAGAACGATTCATCGCCGGGCGGGGCATAGAGCGAGCGCGGCTGCGTCCCCTCTCCCTGAAGCATACGCGTCGGGTCATCTTTCAGGAAAGGGGTGAGTCGATGGCTCACCTTCAGGAAGCCGCTGACGCGCTTGGCGGGGCGGATGGTCTCGTCGTGGAGGATCCTGTTTCGATACCGGCCCTCACGGTGGCGGACTGCATGCCCATATGGCTCTATGACGCCCGGAGGGAAGTCTTCGGGCTGCTCCATTCGGGGTGGAAGGGGACAGGCATCCTTGCGGAAGCGGTGCTCGGCATGACCGCCCGATTCGGATCCAGACCCGACGACATCTCTGCGATACTTGGACCGAGCATCGGGGCCTGTTGCTACGCCGTGCCGGAGGAAAGATCCTTGGCCTTTGGCGCTGAGTTTGGGAAAGAATCGGTCCGGGCAGTACGCGCCAATTCCGAAGAGGGCACCGATCCCGAAGAGGGCGCAGTTTCCTTCCGCATCGATCTGCGCGCGGCGAATATCAACCTCGCCGAGAGCCTCGGCATCGGGAATCTCCTCGATGTGAGGCTATGCACATCCTGTTCGCCCACGTTGGGTTCATTCAGACGGCAGGGCGCCGCCGGTTTCACGAGGATGTTGGCCCTGTGCGGCTATTTCTGAGCCCTCTTTCCTCTTTTCTGTGTCTTCACAGAAAAACCTAAGAATGATACTATGGTAGCAAGGACGGCGCCGATTGCCACGCGCGATCATTCCCGCCACCCTGAGAAGCTTCGCGCCCAAACATCGCGGCAGCGCGCGGTTTGAGCGGAAAGCATAGATTTCAAGGAGATCTGCAATGGCATACAAAGTTACCGATGCGTGCGTCAACTGCGGCGCCTGCGAGGGCGAATGCCCCGTCACCGCTATCAGCGAAAAGAACGACGCGCGCTGGATCGATCCCGACAAATGCATCGACTGTGGCACCTGCGCGTCCGCCTGTCCGACCGAGGCGATCGTCGCCGGTTGAGTCGGGAATCGCCATCGGCTGAAAGCCCTTGGCCACAACGAAAAGCTGCCCTTCCGGGCAGCTTTTTTTATCGTCCTCCCGCTCCGTCGGCGTTCATGGGCGCGGGGCTTTACGGCGTCACAGCCTATGCTTGGCGCAGAACGAATCCAGCACATCGACGAGATCGGGTTTTCCTATTTCCTGCAGGTCGTAGCCCACCTTCACGGTAGGCTTATCTATCGTGATGATTCGGGAAAGATCTATCGGCGTCGCTATGAGGACGGCGTCGCAGTCGGTCGCGTTGATGGTTTTCTCCAGGTCCGATATCTGTTCCTCCCCATAGCCCATGGCGGGCAGAAGGGCGCCGATCGCGGGGTATATCCTGAAGGTTTCGGCCAGCTTGCCGACGACGTAGGGGCGGGGGTCCACGATCTGGGCCGCCTGGAATTTCCGGGCGGCGACGACGCCTGCGCCGATTTTCATCATCCCATGGGTGAGGGTGGGGCCATCCTCGACGCAGAGGACTCGCTTGCCCTTGATACGATCGGGTCTGTCGACGCTTATTGGGCTCGCCGCGTCGATGACGGTGGCCTTGGGATTCACCCTCGTGATGTTTTCTCGCACGATCTGAACCGCTTCCGGGCTCGCCGTATCGATCTTGTTGATGATGACGACATCGGCCATTCGCAAGCACGCTTCGCCCGGATAGAAGGAGACTTCGTTTCCAGCCCTCAATGGGTCGGCTACCGTCACCATGAGATCGGGAACATAGAAGGAAAAGTCGTTGTTCCCTCCATCCCAGAGAATTACGTCCGCTTCTTTTTCCGCCTGTCGGAGTATCGCCTCGTAATCCACCCCGGAATAGATCACGTTGCCCCTCACTACGTGGGGCTCGTACTCTTCCATTTCCTCGATGGTGCAGTTGTGGAAAGCCAGGTCCTCCACCGTGGCGAAGCGTTGGACTTTTTGGCGCGCCAGGTCCCCGTAGGGCATGGGGTGGCGGATAGCCACGACATTGAGGCCGCGCGCCATCAGCATCTGGACGATTTTTCTCGAGGTCTGGCTCTTTCCGGATCCGGTGCGCACGGCGCAGACGGCTATAAC
Source organism: Rectinemataceae bacterium (assembly GCA_035560555.1). Lineage (GTDB taxonomy): Bacteria > Spirochaetota > Spirochaetia > Treponematales > Rectinemataceae > UBA11090. The sequence goes on along the minus strand of DATMZF010000021.1, from coordinate 170,407 downwards.
GGGCTTCGTCGATTTTATCTGCGTATCCTTGGGCCCAAGGAGGGTGAAGGAAGCTCCCGACGCGTTGACGAGGGCCGATAGGCTCATGACGTGGGCATAGGGTACATCCGAATAAGAGAACACGCACTCATCGATGGAAAGGTCGGCTATAAGCCTCGGCAGATCGGATTCGGCGAATATGGGAATTCCTTCTGGGTAAAGGGAACCGGCCAGTTCGGGCGGATATTTCCTGCCGTCGATGTCGGGAATTTGAGCGGCGGTGAAGGCCGCCACCTCGACTGAGGCGTCGTTTCTAAACCGCGTGTTGAAATTGTGAAAATCCCTCCCCGCCGCGCCTATGATTATCACTTTTCTTCGCCTCATGCCGAAAGCCTCCCTTCGGAAAGGCCGACAGCCTCTCCTGAAGACATGATCGGGCGCCATGTTTTACCTGTCAAGATTTCGATAAAAAATATGATTTGTGCAAAAAACGTTGATTCTGCATATACATTCAAGCCGCATTTGCGGTTCCCCGTATTCATGCAGGAATCGCGGGAAGAAGGGTGATAGTTATGCAAAAACCGCCTTTGGATAAAAGTGAAGATTTTTTTTATTTCCTGGTGCATACTTCGCTTATGAAAAGTCTTGCGATCGACAGCGAAATCGGCGACCTCAAGCGCGTGATCCTCCATACGCCTGGCCCCGAAATTGAGGCGATGACTCCGGGGGAGGCCGAAAAGGATCTCTATAACGATATAATTCCCTTGAGTTCGGTACTGGACGAATATCTTCAGCTCAAGAAGTTCCTCGCCTGCGTCGCCGAAGTCCATGAACTCCTGGACCTCCTCACCGATTGCCTCGCGGATGTCGGCAACAAGTTCGAGTTTCTGTCGGACCTCTCGCGCTGCTTTCCCATCCGCGGCTCGATGGAGGAGTTCATGGGCATGCCCGCAAGGCAGCTGGCCGAGACCATCGTCCATGGAGTGCCTTCTCCAGCGAATTCCCTCGCGCATCGCCTGGATGAGGAAAGCTTCATTTCGCGGCCGCTGCCGAACACCTACTTCATGAGGGACAGCGCCGCCGTGATCGGGGATTGCGCCGTGTCGGCCGCGACCGCCTTCGACGTGCGCATGGTGGAAGCGGTGATAACGCGCTTCATCTTCACCCACCACCAGGATTTCGCCGCGCGCACGCTGCTCTTCGACGGGCCTTCCGAAAGGAACCGTTACCTCACCATAGAGGGCGGCGACATCATCGTGCTTTCGCCGACGGTCTTCGCTATCGGCGTATCCGAGCGCACCACTCCCTACGCCGTGGAGCGCATCGCCAAGAACGCGGCGAGAATTTCGGAGTCGGACATCACTGTTTTCGCCGTCGATTTGCCCAAAACGAGGGCGACGATACATCTCGACATGGTATTCACCATGATAGACCGGGACGCCGCCCTGGTCTATGAACCAGCCATTCTCGGTTCCTCGCGGAATTCCGTCTATCGAATCGACGCGGGGAAGGGAGGAAAGCTGAAGTACAGGGAAGTGGATTCCCTGCTGGCGGGCCTAAAGGAACAAGAGGTTGATCTGGCGCCCATTCTCTGCGGAAAAGGGCACCGAATCTACCAGCAGCGTGAACAGTGGCTTTCGGGCGCCAATTCCTTCGCTTTCGCCCCCGGGAAAATAATCATGTACTCCTGCAACAAGCTCACCGTCGAAGCCTTGTCGGACTCGGGCTTTTCCGTCGTGAAATCCGAGAACTTCATAGGAGGAAAGGAATCCGTGACCGACTACAAGCGTCTTGCGGTGACCTTCGACGGCATAGAACTGGCTCGCGGCGGCGGCGGCGCGCGCTGCATGACGCTTCCCGTGGAAAGAGCTTCGGTGAAGTAAACTATTACTCATGCTTTTTTACAGACAGAAACGCCCTTCCGCTTTTGCGTGAAGGGCGTTTTTATTATAAATCATACATAAGAAATCAAAAACTCAGCTGCAACCCGTCGTTGAACCGCAGGTCTCGCATTTCAGGCAGGTGCCGTTGCGCACCAGCGTGAGGTTGCCGCAGGCAGGGCATGGATCGCCCTCATAGCCCTTCTGACGCGCCGCGCGCATGGATTTGATGGCGGGGCTCAGCGAGGCGGCCTGGATCGAAGGCAGCTCCTTGCGCGAAGGCGCGGCGAGGTGCGCGGAATCGACGATCGATACGGAGCTCTGGACGGGTTTGGAGGGGTGATTGGAGCGGCCGTTCTCGAAAGCGGATTTGTGCTCGACGCTGTTGGACTTGGACTGCATGGCGGTCGAAACGAGATCCTCGGGCTTTATCTGACCAAGCTCGTGCCTGTTCTGGTAGGAGATGGCCAGATCCCTGAAAATGTAATCCAGGACGCTGGTGGCCATCTTTATGTAATCGTGGCCTTGCACGACGCCGTTGGGCTCAAATTTGGTGAAGGTGAAGGCGTCTATGTACTCATCGAGAGGGACTCCGTACTGAAGCCCAAGGGATACGGCGATGGCGAATGAGTTCAGGATGCTCCGGAAGGCCGCTCCCTCCTTGTGCATGTCGAGGAATATCTCGCCCAGGTTACCGTCCTCGTACTCTCCCGTGCGCAGGAACACCGAGTGGCCGGCGATTTTGGCCTTCTGCGTATAGCCCTTCCTTCGGTTGGGAAGGGACTTCCGCAGACCCCGCGGCGACTGTGGCATGCCCGGCAATTCCGGTTCCATCGGGGCTTTGGAATGGATGGTTTCGGGCTGCGGAACAGGTGGGGCGGCTTCCTCTTTTTCTTCCAGCGACCCCGTCTGCAGGGCGACGATGGAATCGGCGATCATGTCGACGCCAGGCGATAGCGCGGAGAGGGGCTGCGAGAGCTTGGAGCCGTCCCGATACAGGGCTATGGATTTGAGCATGGACTTCCAAGCGAGCATGTAGGCGCCCTTGACCTCCTCGCTGGAGACCGTGTTGGGCATGTTGATTGTCTTGGAGATTGCTCCCGTGACGAAGGGTTGCACGGCCGACATCATCGCGATGTGAGCCTTCCAGTCTATGCTCCTCGTTCCCTTTTTGCCCGACGGGGTGGCGGTGTCGAACACCGGCAGATCTTCTTCCTTGAGCCCGGGAGCGCCTTCCAGCCCCATGGTCCCGCAGGAGAAAAGCTCGGCGCGCTCGATTTCCTCGGCGCTGTAGCCCAGCCAGACGAGGAGGCTGAAGGAGGGATCGCCGTATTCGTTTTCGGAGACGCCGAGGGCGGTCATCGCGTCGGTGCCGAGCAGGTTGGGAGAAAAGCAGCTTTCCAGGGAGAAAGCGCTTTTCAGTGCGGATTCTATCTTGGAAAGGCTTTCATCGCTAAAGCCCTTCTCCCTGAGCGCCTGGAGAGAGATAGTCGGCGATCCTTCGAGAGTTTCCGAGCCGAGCGCGTACTGGAAGATCCTGTCGATGGAAGCTTTGTCGTATCCCAGGGCGTGAAGGGCGGGGGGCACGCTCGAGTTGATGATCTTGAAGTAACCGCCTCCGGCGAGCTTCTTGAACTTCACGAGGGCGAAGTCAGGTTCGACGCCTGTCGTGTCGCAGTCCATGAGGAGGCCGATGGTGCCCGTGGGGGCTATCGCCGTGACCTGCGCGTTCCTGTATCCGTGCTTCTGTCCGAGGGCGAGGGCTTCGTCCCAGGATTCGCGCGCCGCGGCCACGAGATTGCCGGGGCAGGCCCATTCCTTGAGCCCCATGGGCGTTATGGTGAGATCCTCGTATTCCTCGCTCTTGGCGTCGTAGGCCGCCCGCCGGTGGTTGCGCACTACTTTCAGCATAACCTCGCTGTTGGCGGCGTAGTGGGCGAAGCTGCCCCATTCCGAGGCCATTCTGGCCGACTGGGCATAGGCCTCTCCGGTGAGTATGGCCGAAAGGGCGGCGGCCACCGCCCGTCCCTCGTCCGAGTCGTAGGCGAGTCCCATGACCATGAGGAGGCTCCCGAGGTTGGCGTAACCTAAACCGAGGGTGCGGTAGTCGAAGCTTCTGCGCGCTATCTCCTTGGAGGGGAATTGGGCCATGACGACGGATATTTCCAAAACGGTGGTCCAGAGCTTGATGGCGTGGCGGTAGGCCTCGTCGTCGAAGCTCTCCGCCGCGGCGTCGTAGAATCCGAGAAGGTTGAGGGAAGCGAGGTTGCAGGCCGTGTCGTCGAGAAACATGTATTCGGAGCAGGGATTCGAGGCCTTGATCTCGCCGTCGGCGAGGCATGTGTGCCATTCGTTCACCGTGCTGTGGAACTGGAGGCCGGGATCGGCGCACTGCCAGGCGGCGCGCGCGATCTGGTCCCAGAGCTTCCTTGCCTTGATCGTCTTCATGACCTTGCCCGTCGTGCGCGCCACGAGGTCCCAGTCGGCGTCGTCCATGACAGCCTTCATGAAGGCTTTGTCGACGCGCACCGAGTTGTTGGAGGACTGCCCCGAAACGGTGTTGTAGGCCTCGGATTCCCAGGCGGTGTCGTATTTGGCCAGGGGGATGAGCTCTCCCGTCTGGTGGTACATGGAGAGGACCTGGTGAATCCACGCGGAAGGTATGCCCGCCACCAGGGCTTCTTTGACGGATTTGCGCAGGGCAGGGTTCTCCGTGAAGGAAAAGGCCGCTTCGCGCGGAAGCCCCGAGCTTTCGATCGAGGCGATCATGGAGTCGGCGTAGCGGCGCAGCACGGCGCTTCCCGCCGCGAGGCAGGCTACCTTGTATTCCTCCTCGGCTTTCCACGCGACATAGGGCTCTATGTCGGGGTGGTCGGCGTCGAGAATCACCATCTTGGCCGCCCTTCTCGTCGTCCCGCCCGATTTGACGGCCGCCGCGGAGCGGTCGGCGATCTTGAGGAATGAGAGGAGGCCTGAGGAGACGCCGCCGCCGGAGAGATTCTCCTCGGCCGCCCTTATCTTGGAGAAGTTCGAGCCGGTGCCCGAACCGTACTTGAAGAGCCTCGCCTCCCTCGTGATGAGGTCCATGATGCCGCCTTCGTTGACGAGGTCATCCTTTATATCGAGGATGAAGCAGGCGTGGGGCTGGGGACGAGCGTAGGCGGATTCGGATTTGACCACTTCGTTGGTTTCGGGATTCACATAGAAATGGCCCTGGGGCGGCCCCTCAATGCCGTAGACGGCGTTGAGCCCGGTGTTGAACCACTGTGGGCTGTTGGGGGCGGCGAGCTGGTGGGCAAGCATGTAGACGAGTTCGTCGTAGAAGGCTTTTTCATCCTCGTCGGAATCGAAATAGCCGGCGCTCTTTCCCCAGAGACACCAGGTATTGGCGAGGCGGTGGAATACCTGGCGGGCGTCATGCTCGGAGCCCGGTATCGGGCTGTCCGAAAAGGTTTCGGCCTGCGATTCGGGTACGAACTTTGTCCAATTGCGCGCCGTTTCGGCCGAGACGCCCGCCTTCCGGAAATATTTCTGCGCCAGGATATCGGTCGCGATCTGGCTCCAGGAAGAGGGCACGACGACCGAGTCCATATGGAAGACGATCTTGCCGTTCGGATTGCGTATTTCGCTGGTCCTGTTCTCCCACTTTATGCCCTCATAGGGGCCTCGGCCTTTTTTTGTAAATTTTCTTTCGAACTTCATCCTATTCCTCCGCATATAAGCATATATCCACTATCGTGGATGGGATGGTCACGGTTTTTGAATTTGCACAATCTGTGACGGCATGTCGAAACACCACTACAACATATAGTGGTGTTCTCTATACGCTGTCCAACTTATAATCAACTTCGCGCGTGAATGCAATAGGCTGGGCGTAAAATACGTAAGCCGCCGGCGATAATATTCCGATAGTAGTCAATATGGTGAATGGAAAGCGCACGCTGCTGGCCGCACTCGCGATCTTCGCATCGCTGTGCGCCTATGGTCTCGACGCCACGGCTCTCCTAGACTTCGGAAAGAAGTCCAAGGCGGCTATCGCTTTTGATCCCCTGACTTCCAGCGGCTATATCGAGCAGAACGGCAGCTTCGTGTCCTTCGCCGTGGACCAGCCTTTCATATCCCTGGACTGGAAAACCCTAAAGCGTGTGGAAGCGCCCTACCTTTCGGGGGAGACGGTGATGCTTCCCGCCGATTTCACGCGCGAAGTAGCCAGCTACTTTTTGATGAGGAATTCTTCAAAAAAAGAAAAATACTCCGTGGCGACCATTCTCGTCGACCCAGGCCATGGCGGCAAGGATACGGGAGCGATAGGCGACGTGGGGGGCTTGAGGCTGCTCGAAAAGGACCTCACGCTGGAGGTTTCTAAGCGAGTGGTGGAACTCCTCAGGAGCAGCTATCCGGACAGGAATATCATCATAACGAGGGAAGGGGACAGCTATCCCTCCCTGGACGATAGAGTGGCCATGGCCAATTCAGCCGACCTGAAAAACGACCAGGCCGTGATCTACGTTTCGATCCACGCCAACGCTTCCTTCAACAAGAACGCGAAAGGCTACGAAGTCTGGTACCTCAACCCGGAATACCGGAGGACGGTCGTCGACGCCAACACGGTGAAGGAGAAGGGAACGGAGATAGCGCCCATCCTGAACGCTATGCTCGAGGAAGAGTTCACCACCGAGAGCATCATTCTCGCTCGGAAGGTGTACGACAGGCTGGGGGCGGTGATCGGCAAACAAAGTCCCGGACGGGGTATCAGAGCCGAAGAATGGTTTGTCGTCCGCAACGCCAAAATGCCTTCCATACTCATAGAAATGGGATTCATCACCAATTCCGAGGAGGGAAGCCTTCTGGCGGGCTCGGGGTACTTGAGGAAGATCGGGGATGCGATCTACAATGGCATCGTTGATTTCATAGATCATTTCGAAGGGTAAATCCATTGAGCGAAAGCAATTCCGGTTCAAATCGATCTGTCGTGTGGCTGTATATCCTATCCGCTATAACGGTTTTGGCTCTCGTCGCGAACGGGCTGAATCCCGCCTCCAGGCACGCGCGGCTCTATTTTCTCGATGCGCGCGGAACGAAACTCGTCGCCGAGACGAGAGATCTCTCGCTCGTGGGATCTCTCGAGCAGCGATCGCAGAAGGTGCTTCAGGAGTTGATGCTCGGGCCGTTCAGCTACGAGCTTCAGCCTCTTTTCAGGCAAGATGTCAGGCTCGTCGGCGTTATGCACCGTGGCAACAAGCTGACCGTGGAGCTTACGATACCCGATCTCGCTGGGCTCGATGTGTCGTTCAAGCTCATCAGGGCGGCATTCGAAAAATCCCTCGCCGAATCCGTTCCGGGCGCGGGCGAACTCGACCTCTACGTCAACGGCGCGCTTGCCCTCCGCTGATCATCGGAACGGAGCGCCTATCTTCTTGCGCGGACGGCTCGATACCCCAGCCCCAGAACTGAAAATTGCCGTTTCGCGATTTCCGTATTCGGTGATATATTCGAAGCATGCCCATGGAACAATCTGTGCTCGTCATTCCGGACAAAGCCAAGCTTTCCGCGCTATACGCCGATTCCAAGCCTCGGTATGAGGAAGCCCTGTCGAGTTTCCTCTCGATGGTCGAATCGGTCCTTTCCAGCCATAGCCTCAAGCCGACGCTGAAAGGTCGGGTCAAGGAATTCGATTCCTATTACGCCAAGAAACTTCGGCTTCTAAAAAAAGCGTGGACGGAAAAGGCGGGTCCCTTGCCCGTAAACGATGTCATCGCCATACGCGTCATCTGCCCGTTTTTAGGCGATTTAGCCAAGGCCGAGAAGATTCTGTCCGAGCGTTTTTCGGTCGAGGAGATCGAAAGGAAGGGCGCGGAACGATCCTTTCGCGAGTTCGGCTACGAATCCATACATCTTCTCGTCAGGATTCCCGAGGAAATCATCGCGCTCTGCCCGCATATAGAGCGCCATGTCATCGAGATCCAGCTGAGAACCATACTCCAGGAGGCCTGGGCCGAGGTGGAGCATGAGCTCGTCTATAAAGCCGAATTCACTCCTTTCGACGAACCCATGAGGAGAAAGCTGGCCGCGCTGAACGCCAATCTCACGCTGTCCGATATCATTTTCCAGGAAATACTCGAGTTCGAAAAAAGGCTCAACGCGGAACTGGGTCACCGACGAAATGTTTTTTACAGGAAAATCGAGGAAGTGGCCGATGCGCCTGAAATCGGGACCGAGCCTGAAACCAAGAACGAAGCCCAGCCCCCTGCCGACGCGGCTTCCGGCGCGCAGCTCGGAAATACGCGGTCCGGAGGTTCGCTGCCCGAGGAAAAGCTCTTCGACGGATCGATGGATAAGAGCGGGGATATGGAGGGATACGGAAGTTTCGGCATGGACGGCTTGCTTCTCGCGGCGCTGGAGGCGCACAACAAGGCCGACTTCGACAGAGCCGTGCGCATATACAGCATGATCGTCGCCGAGAAGCCGGACAGGGAGATAGCCTCCGTCGTCTACAAGCACAGGGGAATGGCCTATTTTGCCCAGTCCAGATACCACGAAGCACTGCAGGATTTCAGCTCCTGCCTCACCCTGGACCCCGAATGCTACAAGGCGCTGTACTATCGCGGAGTGGTGAAAAGCGTTCTCGAGGACTTTCTCGGCGCCGCCGAGGATTTTTCCGCGGCGCTGCAGATCCATCCCTATCATTTTTTCTCGCGCTACCGAAGGGCGCTCTGCTATTTCAAGATGGGCGATACGGCCACCGCCCACGCCGACTGCGAAATCGCGCTCAGGATAGAGCCGGAAAACGCGCTGGCGCTGCACCTGTTCGCGAAAATAAAGGAAAAACTGGCCCTCGAGGATTTCTAGGAACGGCGAGGATATTGACAAGGGGAGCGTTTTCTTGGTAGCTTACACCCCGGACGCGGAGACGCGAGTTTCCGCGGCGATGGTCCCCATCGTCTAGCGGTCAGGACAGCGGGTTTTCATCCCGCCAACAGGGGTTCGATTCCCCTTGGGGATATGAGGCGATCAGCGGTGCCCTCGCGAGACGGCGGCGCGCTGATCGCTTTTTTTATGGCGACGCCCGGGGCGACGTTCTCGCTCGGCGTCGCCACGGGTCATTTCATCACCTTCGATAGTATGTTGATGGCGTCCGCCTTGCTCAGGAATTTTCCCAAGGACAGGACTTGATCATCGATCACCAGAGCCGGAGTCGTCATGACGCCATACCGCGCGATCTCTTCCATATCGCCAACATTTTCCACGGCTGTTTCCAAGCCGAGCTCTTGAACCGCGAGCCTGACATTCTCGAATGTCTCCTTGCTCTTCTTGCAGCACGCCCCTAAGACCTTGATCGTCATCGCTTTTATCTCCCAAAAAAACAGCTTTAGAGAGCCTTTTAAGAGGCCTCGAAAAAAGTCAGCGTTTCCCCGCATCGCCGCATTCGCAGCCCCCGGCGTCGCAGCCGCGGCCGTCGGCGGCCTTCATGTCGCCAACATACGCTATGGCTTCATTCGGGCATGCGTTGCCGCAACCCTTGCAGCCCGCTACGCATCCATCGGGGAAGATCACTACCGGCGTCGGAGACCTGAGCTTGTCATAAACGCCATGCCTGCACATCGCCACACAGGAGCCGCACTCCGCGCACTTCACATAGTCAATGACTGGATACCATCGCCTGGACATAAGTCTTCTCTCCTTTTTTATCAGATGAATCAGACAGGTCAGATGAACAGAAAGCCAAGAGCGTTGAAGGCATAGCCGATGATGATGATGCCGACGCTCACGATCCCCACGAAGGTGACGAGCAACCTCATCTTGAGAACTTTCTTCAGCATGAGGATGGAAGGGAGCGACAGCGCGGTGACCGCCATCATGAACGACAAGATTGTTCCGACGCCGACGCCCTTTGAATACAGGGCTTCAGCGACAGGTATCGTCCCAAAGATGTCGGCGTACATCGGCACGCCTACCGCTGTCGCGATCAGAACGGAGAATGGATTGTTCCGGCCAAGCACGAGCTGAATCCATTCCGAGGGAATCCAGTTGTGTATGAGCGCGCCGATGCCCACGCCCGCGATGACGTACGGCCAGACTTTTTGGACCGTCTCCAGCGTCTGCTCTTTCGCGTAGACGAGGCGGTCCTTTCTCGTGAGGTCGGGAAGCTCCCTATCGGCACTCGCGGCCGATTTTTTGAATCGTACGACGTAGTCTTCCATGCCGAGCTTGTCGATCGTCATGCCGCCAACCACCGCGAGCACTAAGCCCACGGCGACATAAGCTATGGCGATGCGCGCGCCGAAGACGCTCATCAGCAGTACCAGCGCCCCCAAGTCCACGAGCGGCGATGAAATCAAGAAGGAAAAAGTCACGCCTACCGGCAAGCCGGCATTCGTGAACCCGATAAAAATCGGGATGGACGAACAGCTGCAGAAGGGGGTCAATGTTCCCAGAAGCGCGCTCGCGATGTTCGCCCCGATTCCCTTGAATCGTCCCAGGATTTTCTTCGTCTTCTCCGGCGGGAAATGGCTCTGAATGTAGGATATCACGAAGATGAGCAAAGAGAGCAGGACCAGGATTTTTATCACATCATAGAGGAAGAACTGCAGGCTCGCGCCAACCTTGCTCCCAAGATCTACCCTCAAGGACGAAAGAAGAGACCCTATGACAGTATTCAACCATCCCATCCCAAGCACTTGTTTCTGAAAAAAGTCCCATACTATTTGCATGAACAATCCTTTTCGATGGCATCGAGGTTAATCGGGGCGGTTATCCCGGCGATCAATTTTTTTACATAGTCGCATCGTTCGATCGACAGCGCGTAGTGGATCCATTTCCCCTCCTGCCTGCTCGTGACGACGCCGCTTTCACAGAGAATCTTCATATGGTGCGACAGGGTGGATTGGGCGATGTTCAATTTTTCCAGCAGGACACAAGCGCATTTTTCCCCATCCCTGAGTTGGCCGAGGATGGACAAGCGGTTTTCGTCGCAAAACGCTTTGAACACTTTCGCGTCGCCTCTATATTTGTTTTCCATAGCTCCTTCCTAAAATATCGATAAGTGTCGATGTGAGAAAGCATAGATATCAAATCGAATAGTGTCAATATGTCTCGGCGGGCGGGAATTATCTACAGCAAAAGGGTTCGCAGTCTGCGCGAAAAGGGCAAGGATAACTGGCCCGGCGATCGAGTAGTGGTATTCGCGTCGAGGAAAAACCCGCCGCGGTGGGCTTTTCTCGACGCTCACAGCAACTGTTAGGTAGCCGGGTCAGTAAGCGCCGAGCTCATCCTATGCCTGAAGGAAGCATACGAAGGCTGCGCCAAAATCCTGACCATCGGCGAAGGCAAGAGCCGAAAAAAACTTATGCCGAAAATCTTGGAGCGCCAGAAAATTGTGAGAAAGGGGGAGGGCTTACCGGGTGAAAATGGTTACGCTCCGCCGTCTATGTGCGTTGCCGCACAGATCATTTTCAGCCCACGAAGTATCCTTGCTTTGAAGGCTGCGCAAAAGGAGAGTGACATGAATGAGAACAAGGAACGCAACGGGGCGGAAGAGACTAAAAAAAGAAAGGTATTTTCTTTCAGCCGAATATCCAGCCCGAGAAAACCTTACGAATATCTTTTGACAGCCAAACCGTTACGCTCCTCTACGCAGATGTATGGTACAAGCATCATCATCTAGGAACCGCATATGGAAAATCAATATGCCTTGATTACGAACAGCGCGACCGTGCGCCACGGTTTCGCGTGAAGTATATGGTCATGGAAAGCCTCCAAGGAAAGAAAAATGGTTCGAATTGTTGTCAGTGTCGTCCTGCTCGTTCTTCTCGCGGCCCTTGTTTCGCTGAATCTCGGGTACACAACCTCGGTCGATCTATTGGGACTTCGCCTTATGGATAACGTATCCATAGTGGCGGTAAGCGCCCTGAGCTTTGCCTTTGGGATCGTATACTCCCTGTTCATCTATTTCGGGAGCTATCGTCACAGCAAGGCTAAAAGGCTGCTGGCCGATAAGGTCCGGAACATAAAAGAAAGAGGCAAGCAGCTCGACATCCGCGAGGCCGAGAAAGACAAAGTCGATGGGGCTGCGATTGCCAGCGCAAAATCGCAAACCGCCATGCCTCTGGATTGATATGACCTGCGCTTTTGAATCGGTTCATACGTTTAAAGCAAAAAGAAAGGAGTCGTCGTCATGAATGGAAAATTGGATGTGGTGAAGGGCCGAATAAAGGAAGCAGCGGGTGTGCTGGTCAACAATAAGGAACTTCGCAACGAAGGCAAAGCGGATCAGGTAGCGGGAAAGGCAAAAGAAGTCGTCGAGGAAACCGTCCAGAAGATCAAGGAAGATGCCAGAAAGGTCATCAATGAACAGACAATAACAAATCTCAATGGAAAGCTGGACATAGCGAAAGGCCGAATCAAGGAAGCCGCGGGCGTATTGGTCGGCGACGAAGCGCTTCGCGTCGAAGGGAAGGCCGACCAGGTGGCCGGCAAGGCGAAGGAATTCGTCGAGACCACAGCCCAGAAAATCAGGGAAACCGCCCGGAATACGATTGATAAGCTCAAAGATAAGGCCAGGCAATAATCGCTCAATCGAGAAACACCCGCATGCCGCGCCTAGAGCCGGCATGCGGGTGTTTTAGTGCATAGATCATTATAAATCCGTTTTCATGCTCTAAAAATTCTTCACGAGATGCCGAAATCCTCCAGTACATCCCTGTATTTGTAGACGAATCGTTCGGCCTTCCTGACACTTTCCTCTATGAGTGGACTAAGTCCCAGTTCCCTGTAAGCCGCCGTCAACTCCTTGAAAGAGGGCTTAAGGAGCGGATGCTTAGGCGAGAAAAGCACGCAGCAGTCCTCGTAGGGCAGGATGGATATATCGTACGTGCCGATCTTCTTGGCCATTTTGACGGTGTCTTCCTTGTCGATCCCGACGAGGGGGCGAAAAACAGGGTGGTTGGCGGGCGCTTCGGTCACGGCCATGTTTTCCACCGTCTGGCTCGCTACCTGGCCCAGGCTTTCCCCGGTGATGAGGCCGTCCGCGCCTATCTTGAAGGCGATGCTGTCGGCGGCTTCCATCATGGCCGATCTCAGCATTATCGTCGTCGCGTCCTCATTGGCGAGCTTTTTTATCTGGATCTGCACGTCGGTGAAAGGGACTACCCAAAGACGGATCGAACCGCACCAGGCCGCTATCCGCAAGGCGAGGTGTTCCACCTTCCGCTGCGCCTCGACCGAGGTGTAGGGATAGGCATGAAAGTAGACGCATTCGAGCGGGGCGCCGCGTTTGGCCATCATGTAGCCGGCCACGGGCGAATCGATGCCTCCGGAGAGGAGGAGAAGTCCCTTTCCGCTCGTGCCCGAGGGCAGGCCGCGCGGTCCCGGCTCGGTGTGGCCGTAGACATAGGCCCTTTCCCTGATCTCTATGTTGACGACGAAATCGGGTTCGTGGACGTCGACGGAGAGGGCGGGAAACGCATCGAGAATCGCTTCGCCGGCCTTGGCGGACATCGCGTAGGATCCCAGCGGGAAGCTTTTGTCGGATCGGCGGGTTTCGACCTTGAAGACCTCCTTGCCGGCCGCCAAGGCCTTGGCGGCGACGAGTCCCGCTGCCTCCAGGATCGCTTCCACGGTCTTGGGGCGCACGTAGGCCTTCGAGTAGCCGTTGAGGCCGGGGCAGCGGCTCAGGACGAATTCCGCTCGCTCGGCGTAGCGCTCGTCGACGGAGAGGAAAAAGCGGCCCGGGAATTCCTCTATTTTGCAGCCAACGTCGCCCATTCGCTTGTGCAGCTGCTGGATGAGGCGTCGCGTGAATTCTTTCTGGTTTTCTTTTTTTAGGAGTATTTCGCCCGGTTTTATGAGGAACAGCGTTTCCATGATGCTGTGTTGTATCAGGTTTTGAGTCTACGATACAAGGCTTCGGCCGTCGAGAGGAAGGCTTCGATGTCGGCGTCGGCGGTATCGGGGCCGAAGGAGACGCGGATGGAGGAAAAGGAGAGTTCCTCGGGCAGTCCCATGGCGTCGAGGATTCTCCTACCCTTGGTCTTGTGGGTGTGGGAGCAGGCCGAGCCGGTGGAAACGGCGATGTCGGCGTCGGAGAGGGCGCGGGCGAGCACCTCTCCGCCCAGGCCGGGGAAGGCGCATGATACGATCCAAGGGCTCCAGCGCGGGTCGTCGGCCACGCGGCTTTGCGGCACCGCGCAGGCGCCGGGAATCGCGTGGATGCCGTCCAGGAGGAGCCGCTCCAGGGCGCGGGCGCGGGGAAGCCTTGAGTCTAGCGAGGCGGCGGCCTTCGCGGCGCAGAGCGCGAATGCGTGGATCCCGAATAGGTTCTCGGTGCCCGAACGGATGCCGGATTCCTGGCCGCCGCCGACGGCGAGGGGGTCGATGGCTTTGGAATGCCACAGGGCGCCGACGCCCTTGGGGCCCTGTATCTTATGGGCGGAAAAGGCCGCGCTCGTCGCCAGCCCGCCGGAAAGCCTGAGGGGAATCTTGCCCAAAGCCTGGACGCAATCGACGTGGAAAAGCGGGGTTCGGATGCCGAGGCTCGAGGCCGCCGATGCGGCGGCGCGGCCTATGGCGTCGATATCCTGAATGGCGCCGGTTTCGTTGTTGACGGCCATGACGGCCACTAGCCTCGTAGTAGGGCGCAGGGCCTCGCCGATTTTGGACGGCCGCACGATGCCGTCCGCGTCGGGTTTCACGAAGGTGACGGAGAAGCCCAGGCGCGAGAGCGTCTCGGCCTGCGCGTCTATCGCGGCGTGTTCGATGGCGGAGATGACGAGATGCGGTTTTTCGGCCTCCGAGGCCCTTATTGCCCCTTTTCCAGATTCGGCTTTTTTCGCGAGCCTGAAGAGGGAGAGGAGGGGGATCTGGTCCGCTTCGGTGCCCGAGGCGGTGAACGCGAGGTTCCCTCCCAGGGAATTTACGCCGGAGGCCAGGGCCAGTGACCGCAGAAACGACGCGCGCGAGCCTTCCAGGATTTCCCTCGCCGCCTTTCCCTCTCTGTGCTGGCTGGAGGGATTGGCGAAATGGTCGAATGAGGCATGAAGCGCCTGAAACGCGATGGAGGAATCCGGCGGCGTCGTGGCCGCCCAGTCAAGATAAATCATTGTATGGGTCCGGTTCACGAATCATTCTTCGTAACGGCGGTCGACGATGGATACGGGCTCCCGGCCCGACGCGAGCAGTTCCTTGGAAAGATAGAGGGCGCAGTAGCAGTTGCCGAATTCCGGCACGTCGAGTCTGGACCAGACGCAGGGGCAGATCGCCTTGCTGTCGGCTTCCCTGGAACCTTCCGAATCCCTGCAGGGACAGATGTAATAGCCGTAGCGATTGTAATTGGTGGTCAGCCCTTCGATGAGACTTTCGTAGAACGATTCGTCGGGGTTGAGTTCCCATCCCTGTTTTTGCGCGACCATTCTCGAGAAAAGCCTCGTCTGTTCCTGCGTTTTCTGGTTCATCATTCCTCCGTCAGCCCAAGCGTCCTGATCCAGTCTGGCTTGATGAAGCCGACGAGATGGGCCGCGTCGTCGATGACGGCGAATGGGAAGGCCACGTTTTCCTTGAATCGTTCCCTGAGGATGGCTTTGATTTCGTTCTTCGTTTCTATGGGAAGTTGGTCGACATAGATATATTTGTAAGCGATGTCTTTCTCTTCTAGGTAGGCCAGGGCTCTTTTACAGAAGCCGCAGGTGGAAAGCGCGTAGACGACGATATCGTGATTGCGCTGCGTTCCTTCTATCTGTATGTACGCAAGTTCGTTGAGGTTCATGATATCTCCTTTCTCCTTGTAGTATATAAGTCTTCCACTTCGCTCGCATAGCGCTCCGCGTCGAATTTTTTCCGTAATCCCGAAGCCGCCATGGAGCGTACGTTGCCGAATAGCGGTTGCTGCGGCCAGGGGCGATCGTGTCTTCCGAAGCACCAGGCCACTCCTGCGTAGCCGTTGGGGTCCCTTCCGTCGAGAGAGTATCGGTCATTGAAGCGTATCGCGAGGTTGAAGGCTTCCGCCGGGTCGGCGAACCATGAGAGGAGCCGCTTGCCCCAGTACATCCGCATGTAGTTGTGCATTTTTCCCGTGAGCAGCATTTCTTTCTGGGCCGCGTTCCAGTACGGGTCGGCGGTGAGGCCGGCTTCCAGCTCCGCCGCGCCGTAGAGCGTCCTTCTGTCGTCTCGCTCCGATAGGCTTTTTTTGGCCCATTCGGGCGCGGCGGATTCGTAGCGGTCATAGCCGGGGTTAAAGAGGACGAAATTGAGCGCGAGCTCGCGCCTCACGACGAGCTGTTCGATATAGGCTTGCGCGGCGCTCTCCGAAGCCCTAAGGGCGGCCCCGGCCAGCGCAACGGGAGATACCTGGCCAAAATGCAGGTAGGGGCTCATGTCGCTCTGGCCCGCTCTGCAGGGGTCGTTCCGGTCCTCGGCGTAGCGCTCGAGCGCTCCCGAGGAGAGAAACTCGCCGAAACGAGCCATACCGGCCAGCCGGCCCGGAGCGAACCGAAGTTTCTGCAGGGCGAGAAGGGGATCGCCCGCCGCGCCTTCATGGCTCGCGAACAGCTCGTCTCGCGATGGAAAATCCGAAGCTCTGACCGATACGCGGCATTCGGGTACGGGAAAGCCTTCTCCCAATTCTGCGGATTTAAGGAAGAAGGGCAGTTTGGCCGAAATTTTCTTCCGCAGGGTGGCGGCGGACCACTCCAGGTGATCGCTCGCCGCGAAAGACGGCACGACGGATTCCGTCTCGACGAGGATCATGGGCGGCATCCCGCGCATCGCCGCTATTTCCTTTCGCCAGGCGCGCTCGAAGGCCAGTTTACCCTCGTCCGCCACGATCAGGGCGGCGCCGCGGGCGTATTCGGCGACTTTGGAGGCCATGACGCCCGTATCGACGCGGAAGATGGCGCCTCTCTGCCTGAGGTCATTCGCGCATTCGCGCAGTCCTTCCAGCATGAAGCGGTAATGGATCGACGTAGCTCCCGGATAGTCGTCCAGGATGAAAAGCACGAGGAGGGGAAGGCCTAGGGTATTGGCGAGATGGAATCCGAGATCCAGGGCCGGATTTTCCCTCGATCGCTGGGCTTTCTGCATCCAGACAAGGACATAGTCGGCGGGTTTCTTGGGATGAGCCTCGGGGTTGAAGGTCAGACGCGCCTCTTCTATCGAGACGGCGCCGGCTCGCGCTTCCCCGGGCAGGATCGCTCCTATCAGGCTGGCCAGGCTCCTTTCAGCGCCGCTGTTCATAACGGTGGAGGCTCCTCGCGAGGAGGAATCCGGCCGCGTAAAGAACGCTCGCCAGGACGAAGGGCAGCTGGGGCGCCGTGGAGTAGAGGAGGCCCGCCAGCCATCCCACGGGAATGCTGAAGAACATCATCAGCGTTTGAATGAGACTGAATCGATCGCTTTTCTGATCAGCGACGGTGCTGTTCATGAACACCGTGTCGCGGAAGGTCTGGAGAAGGGCATAGGAAGCCTGGAGCGAAGGAAATATGAGAATCGCCGATAGAGGCGATCCAGCGGGCATCAGTATGAAGAGAACCTGGGCGACGAGGCAGGCGAGAAAGGCGTTGGCCAGGTGTTCCAGGTTCTTCAGGGCCTTCTGGCGCGGCAGGATGAAGAAGAAGATCACGAGGCTGACGACGGCGCTCAGGGCGGGGACGGCCGATACCACGAAGGAGGAGAGTCCCTTTACGTCCTTCATATAGAGGATGCGGAAGAAATCGATGGAGAGCACCGCGTTGCCGATGAAATAGATGCCTGTCATCCTGACGAAAAAAGGATCCTTCAGCGCCAGGCGGGCGTTCGGAATCTGCTGCCACACGAGCTTCAGGAGGCCTTGGCCCTTGGTCTTTGTTTTGAGGTAAACGCCGGTCTTCGTTTCGCTGGTGCCGATATAACGAAGAATGAACATCAACGTCAGGATGACGGCGCCGACCCAGAAAATGCCGCGCATGGCCGGAACGATGCCTGCGCTGGCGATGATCATCCCCCCGGCGAAGGTGGTGAAACCGCCGAAGGTTCCGATGAGATTGATATAGCTGAATATGGTGGCCCGTTGCCCCTCGTCGGCGTCTTCGGAGATGAGGAGGTTCCATGAGACATAGACGATCCTCACGGCGGCGTTCGTGACCGCGGCCACCAGAAACCACAAGAAGCTGCGCGAAATGGCCCAGAGCACCATCGACAGGGACCAGGCGATGAAATCGAGCCACATGCTCGTGTTTCTCCTGCCGAATTTGTTGGTTATAGGCGCGGCGAGCGTATAGAAGAGAAGGCCAGCGGCGATGTTGGCAGAATTGACGAGGCCCATCTGCACTTCGCTCAGGCCCAGCTGCCTCTGGTAGAGGGGCATGTAGTAGGCGACCATGGGGCCGAAAAAAGCCCAGAGCGGTTCGATGGCGATGCATGAGCGCGCGTTCCGAGGAAGGCTTCTGAATCCTGTCATTATGGCTTACTATGCCCCAGCCCTTGGTCCTTTTCAAGGCGTCAGGACGGCGCTAAACGCATAATTGCGCAAAGGCCGCTTTTCCTGTAAAGTAAGGCCATGCACGAAAAGGAACTCATCCGCAATTTCTGTATCATCGCCCACATAGATCACGGCAAATCTACGTTGGCCGACCGCTTCATCGAAAAAGCCCACCTGGTGGACGAGCGGAAGATGCAGAATCAGATGCTCGACAATATGGACATCGAAAGGGAAAGGGGAATCACCATAAAAAGCCAGGCGATCACCTTGCCCTACCTCGCCCAGGACGGGAAGAAATACACGCTCAATCTCGTCGACACGCCGGGACACGTGGATTTTTCCTACGAGGTTTCGAGGGCTATCTCCTCCTGCGAGGGAGCCATCCTCGTCATAGACGCCACCCAGGGCGTGCAGGCGCAGACTCTTTCCAATATGTACATGGCCCTAGAGCACGATCTCGAGATTCTGCCCGTCATCAACAAGATAGATATGCCCGCCGCCGATGTCGAAGGCGTCCGGCGCCAGATCGACAAGGATCTCGGCCTCGACGGCGAGGCGGCCCTCGCCGTTTCGGCGAAGATGGGAATAGGCATCGATGAGCTCTTCGAGGCTATCGTCCAGCGTTTTCCCGCCCCGAGAGGCTCATCCGACGACCCCCTCCAGGCCCTCATTTTCGACTCGCACTACGACGCCTACAAGGGCGCCATCGTGCATGTGCGCGTCATCAGCGGAAAAATGAAGAAAGGCATGAACATCCGCTTCATGTCGAGCGGCGCCATCCACGAGATAGAGGAAGTCAGCCTCTTCAAGATCGATCAGTCGAGCGATACGGACATGCTGGCGGCGGGCGAGGTAGGCTATGTCACGGCGGGCATCAAGACCGTCAGGGACGTCAGGGTCGGCGACACCATCACTGACAACGACAATCCTTGCCTCTCCGCGCTTCCCGGTTTCAAGGAAATAAAGCCCGTCGTCTTCAGCTCGATCTATCCCATGGACTCGGCCGAGTACGACGACCTCAAGGAGAGCATCGAGAAGCTGATGCTCAACGACGCCTCCCTGATTTGCGAAAAGGATAGCTCTCTCGCGCTGGGGTTCGGATTCCGTTGCGGGTTCCTAGGGCTCCTCCATCTGGAGATCATCCAGGAAAGGCTGGAGCGGGAATTCAACCAGTCCATCATCATGACAGCCCCTTCGGTGCGCTACAAACTGAAACTCCAGAACGGCGAGACCGTCTTCATCGACAATCCCAGCCAGTACCCCGATCCCTCGAGGATCGATAGCGCCGAAGAACCCTTTATCAAGGCTCAGATCATCACGCCCGTGGCCTATATCGGCAACCTAATCTCGCTTTGCATCGGCAAGCGCGGCGAACAGCGCTCCTTCACGCATCTGGACGAGAAGCGCGTCGAGCTCGTTTTCGAGATGCCTCTGGCCGAAGTGCTCTTCGACTTCTACGACAAGCTGAAATCGACGAGCCGCGGCTACGCCAGTTTCGACTACGAAGTGACGAGCTACCGGCCGACCAACCTCGCCAAGCTGGATTTCCTCATCAACGGTGATCCCGTGGACGCTCTATCAATGTTGGTCTACCGCGACGGGTCCTACGACAGGGCCCACAAGGTCTGTGAGCGGCTTCAGAGGAATATCCCGCGCCAGCAGTACAAAGTCGCCATTCAGGGCGCCATTGGCGGTCAGATCATCGCGCGGGAGACCGTCAATCCCGTGCGCAAGGACGTCTTGGCCAAGTGCTACGGCGGCGACATCAGCCGCAAGCGCAAGCTTCTCGAGAAGCAGAAAGAGGGCAAGAAGCGCATGAAAATGGTGGGCAATATCGAATTGGGCCAGGACGCCTTCCTCGCCGTGCTCAGGACCGATGACGACGAGACCTGATACCGTACGCTGATACCGCGCGGCGTCACGCCAGGTAGCGCCGCGGATATGAAGAGGGCCGCCAGGGTAAAAACCCGGGCGGCCCTCTTTCTTGTAAACGCAGACTGTCTCAGTTCGCGGCTTTAGGCGCTTCCGTCGTTGGCGTTTCGGTGGTAGCGCTGGTGCTGGTCTGAGCCGCGGCCGTGTTGCTCGTGTTGAAGATCTTGAAGAAGGTGGCGTTGAACTCATCCTTGAGCTTCTTGCTCTTCAGGAAGGTGTCGCGCGTCTGCGTGTCGGCCGTCTGCTGGTGGAAGTAGGGATAGGCGAATTTCACCATGATGGTGTCGTCGTCCGAAGCTTCCTTGTCTTCGGTCACGGCGAAAACGATGACATTGTCGCCGACGACGAGGGGTTTGGAAACCTTGCCCTTAGTCTGGGTAAAGAGTTCCGTCATGAAGGCTTCATCCTGTTCGGCGGCCTGCAGGGCGGGATCGCTGTTCTGGAAGGGTGTCTGCAGAAGGGGAATCTGCTGGTTGTAGGCGTAGAACGTCGGGTTTCCGATATTCACGATGAAGGGACCGGCCGACTTGATGGCGAGGCCAGCCTTCTTGGCCGCGACCTGGAACTGGGCGCCATCGACCGTGGAAACGAGGGAGTTGGCCTTGGCGATGGCCCAGCTCTCGAGCGTTCCCTTTTCCTTGTCGTTGATATAGAGCTTCACTTCGTCGAGGGTCGATTGCTTGCCGAAATCGGCCATCGCGAGCTCGCTGTTGATCTTGAAGAAGGACCAGGCCTTGTCCGCTATCTTGTAGACGTCTGAGATCTCGCCTTTGGGGAGAGCGGCCACTTTCGCGGCGTCATCCTTGTTGGCGAAGCCTTCCGCGAAGAGGTAGTAATAGACGGAGCCGGCGTCGCCGCCTTTGTCCGCGTAGGCATCCTGCGAGTGGCTCTTGGCGGCGTCCTCGAAGGATAGTTTGTTTTCCCTCACCTGGCCGAGAATCTTTTTCGCGTCGGCTTCGGAGCTGGTGATCGTTATGCGGGACACGCCGAGGGTCCTGAACAGATCGGAGTTCTTGTTGCCCCAGGCGGCCACTTCCTCGGCCGGAAAGTCGGAGAGGGGCAGCGTCACGTAGGCGATGCTTCGCTCAGGCTTGGCCATGGAGGCTACGAAGGCGATCTCCGCCGTGCTCGGCGCGAGGGTGTAGAGATCCTCGTAGTAGCGCCGCACGGTGTAGTCCTCCTTCGTCGATTTGCGAAGGGAGAGGCGGGTGGCCGCCGGCGTCTGATTGTATTTTTCGATCGAGAATTTTCCGTCCTGTTGGAACTCGGCGAGAGTCGCGATCGCTTCATCGAGACCTTTTTCCGTCAGCCTGAAACCGCTTTTCTGAACGGTCTGAATGACGCCGGTCCTGATGGCCGCGCTCTGGAAAGCCATGTGCCACACCTGATAAGCGTAGAGCTGGAAATTCTGCTCGGAGAGCCCCTGCTGACGCAGGTAATCGTTGATCTGCGCGACTTGAGTCGCGAAGTATGATCCTGTGGTGTAGGTGATGGATTTCCCATCCCAGCTGCCGAATTTTGGCGCCTGGTTGGAGGAGCTGAGCCCTCCGCCTATCGATGGTATGAACACGAAGGCGATGACGGTGATTATCAGGATGACAATCGTTCCCCCATAGACAAAGGGGTTCTTCACGCCGCGTTTTTGGGTCTTTTTCTGGACTTTCTTGACCTCAGCGCCTTCGGGATTGTTGATCTGGGATGCCATAGTGTTCCTTCTGAAAACAGTATTCAAAAAGTATCGGGAGCTACGGTACCATGATAGGCATTGACTGTCAACGATGCGATATTGACGAAAGCCAGCTTAGGGCTTCCGTTTTATTCGCAAATTCGACCCATCGCGGCGGTGGATCGCCCGATTCACGCCAAGATGCCGGGTTGAGAGCGAGCTGGAAGGGCGGGAAATCGGCTTTGTAATCCATCTTGGCGACACCGGGAACCCAGAATCCGAGATAGTAATATTCTTTCCCCATACCCGCGGCCAGTTCCGCTTCGGCGAATACAGAGTATGATCCCAGGCTTCGCCTGCATTCGTCGGGGGCGAAGGCGAAATAGACGGAAGAGAGGCCGTTCGGGAGCATATCCAGGAAACCCACGGCGCAGAGTTTGCCCGAAGCGTCGCGATATTCCGTTACGGCGGCCATCGGGACCCTCAACATGCTCCGATAGCTCTCCTCTATTGAGGATTCAGGCTCTTCGGCGGAGCGAAAGGTCTCGCCATGGCGTGCCCTGATGTATTTTTCATACAGCCTAAAGTGTTCGTCGCGAAAATCGGCGGGAAGAAGCCGCGCGGCGATGTCCCGGTTCAGACGCCTCAGTCTGGATAAACGCTTCCCGGCCAGCGCGCGTGAAACTGGCAGCCTGATGGGGATGCAGCGCGAACAGCCTTCGCAGCGGTAACGATAGAGAATCCCGCCCGATCGCCTCCATCCCGACGGCATGAGGGCCTCGTAGTGGTCGAAGCTCTCTTCTCCCACGAGAAACTCGCCTGAGGAAGACCGCCCCTCCACATAGGGGCAGGGTTCAGAGAAGGGAAAAAGTTTCGTCGCTCTCATACCCAAAAGGATTCTAAAGTTCTTTGGTCGCGGAGTCCACATGGAAAAACGCCACGCTCCGCGGCTTGATGAAAGCGATTTTGTAGCAGTATGTTTATGGTCATGAGCATCATGACTCGTACGGGTGACGACGGTGACACGGGACTCTGGTCGGGAGAAAGAATCGGCAAGGACGACCTGCGCGTCGAGGCTTACGGCACCATCGATGAACTCTCGTCGGCGCTGGGAGTCGCGAGACATATATGCATGGAGGATGAAGTCCTCTACGCGATAGAAGATATTCAGCGCATACTTTTCCGCGTTGCCGGCGAGCTGGCCTCGGTCGGGATTCCCTTTGACCGGCCGATCGACGCCGCGGACGAGGAAAAAATAGCCATCAAGACTTCATCCCTGGAAAATAGAATTCCTCTGAGGGGATTCGTCATTCCTGGGATGACGGCCGGTTCGGCCGCCCTCGACATGGCCAGAACCATAGCGAGGCGCGCGGAGCGCAGGGTCGTGGCCCTCGCCAGGAAGGAAGAAGTATCCATCGATCTGCGAAAATTTCTCAACAGGCTGTCTGACTATATATTCATGCTCGCGAGGGCCGAAGAGGACGCCGCGGGCAAGCTGACCTTCGCGTAACGACGACCCAGGGGGATATTCATGAAACTGTATTCGCGTCGGCAGATGACGATCGGCATCGCCGCGGCGGTTTTCGCAACCGCCGCGCTCATTTTCGGATCGGCTTTTCTCATCGCGAGGAGCGGACTCTTTCTGGCCGCGAAGGACAACGCGCCGGACTCAGCATCCATCGAAGCCACATCCGCCACCGTCACTGTCGCCAAGGAAGCCAAGGATGGGCTGATTTCTCTCGCCAGCGCGGTCTCCACCGGATCTCAAGCCTCCGGAAGCTTCGCTGCTTCATCGGATGAAAACGAAAGCATCAGCGTCTATGAACGATTCAACGAATCCGTCGTCAATATCACGACCGAAGTCGTGAACATCAACTGGTTCCTCGATCCCGTGCCTGAGAGCGGCGGTTCGGGTTCGGGATCCATAATCGACGCGCGCGGCCATGTCCTCACCAACTACCATGTCGTGGAGGGAGCCTACAAGCTCTTCGTCAATACGGCGGATGGGAGCCAGTACGAGGCTTCCGTCGTGGGCGTCGATCCCCAGAACGATCTGGCGGTCATCAAGTTCGACCCTCCCTCGGGGATGAAGCTGCGCCCGATTTCCATAGGAACATCCAAGGGACTCAAGGTAGGGCAGAAGGTCCTGGCGATCGGCAATCCCTTTGGCCTCGAGCGCACCCTGACCCAGGGAATCGTCTCCGGTCTGGGGCGCCCGATCCAGAAGGATGAGAAAACGATCCTCCAGAACATGATACAGACCGACGCGTCCATCAATCCCGGCAACTCGGGCGGTCCGCTTTTCAACGCCGCCGGCCAGATGATCGGCATCAATACGATGATCTACACGCCATCAGGCGGCTCAGTCGGCATCGGCTTCGCCATCCCCATCGATACGGCAGAGCGGATCGTCCCCGAACTCATCGCCGGGGGAAAGGTGCGCCGCGGCTGGATCGACATGGAAGCCATCCAGCTTTTCCCCGCCCTCCTCGCCTATCTTCAGAAATCCGGACAGACCTCTCCCGTCGAGAAGGGCCTCCTTGTTTCGGCGATCCAGGAAGGCTCGAGCGGCGCCAAGGCGGGGCTTAAGGGCGGGAACACCGCCGTACGCTACGGAGGATCCACCTTCAAAATCGGCGGGGACATCATCGTCAGCGTGGACGGCCAGTCCATCGACAGCATAGCCGATCTCTACACAGCGCTCGAAGACAACAAGCCTGGGGAAAAGGTGCCGGTGGAGTTCTATCGCGGAAAACAGAGGATGAACATCACCGTGACGCTGACTGAGCAAGTTCAGCAGAAATAAAGGAACATAGATGAAACCATTCAAGGTAGTCGCTCCCTTCGAGCCGTCGGGAGACCAGGGGAGCGCGATACGCACCCTCGCCGACGCGGCTAGAACGGGAGCCAGGTACCTGACGCTCAAGGGTGTCACGGGTTCGGGCAAAACCTTCACGATGGCCAAGGTGATAGAGGAGCTCCAGAAGCCCACACTCATCATCTCCCACAATAAGACGTTGTCGGCCCAGCTTTACCGGGAATTCAAGAGCTTCTTCCCCGAGAACGCGGTCGAGTACTTCGTTTCTTACTATGATTATTACCAGCCCGAGGCCTATGTCCCCTCCAAGGATCTCTTCATCGAGAAAGACTCGAGCATAAACGATGAGATAGACAGGATGAGGCTATCGGCCACGGCGGCCCTCATGGAGCGCCGCGACGTGATAATCGTCGCCACGGTCTCCTGCATCTATGGCCTGGGGTCGCCCGATCTCTACCGCGAGATGAGGATCTACCTCGACAAGGGGAAGCTCGTCGACCTGGAGACGGTGAAACGAAATCTCATCAATCTTCAGTACGAACGGAACGACATGGTCCTCGAGCGGGGCAGGTTCAGGGTGAGGGGTGACCTGCTGGAGATCTTCCCCGCCTATCTGGAGGAGGCCTATCGCATCGAGCTCGACTTCGACACGGTGGCGAGGATCCGCAAGTTCGATCCCCTCACGGGACAGGCGGGCGACGATCTGGAAGAAGCGGTCATCTATCCGGCCAAGCATTTCGTCATGCCCGAGAACCAGGTGCAGAAGGCCGTGGCGAGAATAAAAGAAGAGCTCGAGGAGCAATACGGGTATTTTATGAGCCACAACAAGCTCCTCGAGGCTCAGAGGATCAAATCGCGGACGGAATACGACATAGAGATGATGGAGGAGATGGGATACTGTTCCGGAATAGAGAATTACTCGGCGCCGCTTTCGGGCCGCGGCCCGGGAGAGCGACCGGGCGTTCTTCTGGACTATTTTCCCAACGATTTCATGACCTTCATCGATGAATCCCACGTCACGCTTTCGCAGATAGGCGCCATGTATTCGGGAGACAGAAGCAGGAAGACTTCCCTCGTGGACTACGGCTTCAGACTCCCCTGCGCCCTGGACAACAGGCCGCTCACGATCGATGAGTTCGAATCCATGGTGAAGCAAGTCGTCTATGTTTCCGCCACTCCCGGCAAGGTGGAGATGGAGCGTTCCTCGATCGTCGCGGAGCAGATGATCAGGCCGACGGGGCTCGTGGACCCCGCGATAGAAGTCAGGCCGACGGAAGGGCAGATGGAGGATATCTTCGCGAGGGTGAGGGAGCGAGCCGTTCAGGGCGAGCGAAGCCTCATCATAACGCTCACGAAGAAGATGGCCGAGGAGCTCACCGAATACCTGACGGGCCTGGGCCTGCGGGTGCGCTACATCCACTCGGAGGTGGAGACTATCGAGCGCGTCGAGATACTCACCCAGCTCAGGGCCGGGGAATTCGACGTGCTGGTGGGCATCAACCTCCTCCGCGAAGGCATCGACCTGCCCGAAGTCTCTTTCATCGCCATTCTGGATGCCGACAAGATAGGCTTCCTGCGCTCGGCCACGAGTCTCATCCAGATCGTGGGGAGGGCGGCCAGGAACGCGGCCGGCCTCGTCGTCATGTACGCCGACAGGGAAAGCGAGGCCATGAAGATCGCCATAGGGGAGACGAACCGCAGGAGGGCGATCCAGGTGGCATATAACACGGAGCATGGCATAACGCCGATGAGCATCAAGAAATCCGTGAACGATATTCTCGAGCGGCACAAGGAGGAAAAGATCGACACGACCCTCGACGAGGTCAGTTTCCTCAAGAAGACGCACAATATGCTCGTGCCCGAACAGCGCAAATCCCTCATCAAGGCCCTGGAGCAGCGGATGCTCGAACACGCCAAGAATCTTGAATTCGAGGAAGCGGCGCTCCTGCGCGACGAAATCGCTCGCGTCAAGCAGGGCGGAGATGTATAATCGACGAGGGCCTCATAGGCCGCTAACAAAAGATCCAAGGAAGCTTCGATGCACAACAGCCCCAGAGAAGAAATCGCCGGAGAGGGTTTTCTTTTTCCCGTCATAGACGCTCACTGCGACGCCCTCCTCGCCGTCATCGGCAAGAGCCAGATCCCCGGCGATACCGGAAGGCGCGATTTTCTCATACGAAACGAAATGAGCCACATCGATCTGCCCAAACTGCTGGCAGGCGGGGTTCGCTGCCAATTCATGGCCCTCTTCGCCGAAGACGAGGACCTGCCCCAGGTCAAGGAATATACGCACGGCCTCATCGATGAATTCGAGACCATATGCGCCAAATCGGAGGGCGGGATGTTCGCCGTGAAGGACGCATCCGACCTGGACAAGGCGCAACCTGGGAAAAGCGTGGGCGGCCTGCTCTCGATAGAAGGGGCCGAAGCGCTAGAGGGCCATCTGGATTCGGTGGATGAGTTCTACGGTCGCGGCGTGCGCGCCATCGGCATCACCTGGAACAGACGGAACGCCTTCGGGCGCGGCGTTCGGGCCGAAGGCGAGGATGGCCTGACGCCGCTCGGCCGCGAGCTTGTGGAAAAAATGGAGTCCATGGGCATGATCGTGGACTGCTCCCATCTCTCCGACGCGGCTTTCGACGACCTGGCTCAGGTGGCGAAAAGACCTTTCATCGCCTCGCATTCCAACGCCCGAAGCCTCAACAGCCACCCACGCAACCTCGAAGACAGACAGATCAGAAGGATAGCGGAGGGAGGAGGAGCCGTCGGGGTCGTTTTCGTGCCCAATTTCGTGTCCATGAAGCCCGAAAAAACCTTCCTCGAGCACCTTGTCGACCATATCGACCACATCGTCCGTGTGGGCGGGATGGAGGCGGCGGCGCTCGGTTCCGATTTCGACGGCTACCGCGGCATCGAAGGCCATGTCCTCGTGGACGCTTCCGAATTTCCGCTCCTGGCGCGGGCCCTCGCCCGGCGAGGCTACGCGCCGGGGCAGATCGAGAAGATCTTCTCGAAGAACTGGGAGAGGGTCATCCGTGAGATTCTCTAAGTGAAAGGGCGAAAATTTGCCCTCATCGGTTTCATGGGGAGCGGCAAGAGCAGCATAGGCCGGGTTCTGGCCTCGAGGCTGGCTTTTCCCTTCATGGACATGGACGAGGAAATAGAACGAGAGAGCGCGCTCAGCATAAGCGAACTGTTCGAACGCGAGGGGGAGGCATCCTTCAGGAAGCGGGAAGAGGATCTGCTCTCCGGTTTGGCGCGGCCCTATGGCGACCTCGTTCTTTCATGCGGCGGAGGCATCGTCATGTCACCCGCCAATAGAAAGCTGCTCGCGACTGCCTTCATAGGCGTCTGGATAGACGTTCCCTTCGCCGAGCTCATGAGAAGGCTCGCTTCCGAGCGGGCCGCAAGGCCTCTGCTGGCATCCGGCGACCATAAAAAAAAGGCCGAGGAACTGCTGCGCCTGCGCCGGCCTCTCTACGAGGAAGCGGCCCGCTTCACCTACCGCTGGAAGGAAGGTGAGTCCACGAGCGATTCCGCGGGCGCGATCGCTGACATTCTCGGAGAATACTGCTGAAACCGCCCGGCGCCGCCTCAATCCGGCATCGCGTGAAGCGGCAGAATGCCGCATTTTCCCGGATCGATGGAGAGCTTGATCTCCTCTTCGGGGCTAATCGCCACATCGAGCCCCGTCTCCATCTCAAAAAGGTCTTCCGGGCTTCGCCACTTCCCGCCAAAATCGTCGCGCAGATCCCGCGAAAGCGCCGGCCGCAGCACGACGCGGCGGTAGTTCCCCTGAAAAACCACCCTCTCGACGATCGCGTCCATGACATTGATGCCGGAAGACTGTCCGGACCCCAACGGCTGAATCCGGTCGGCGCCGATGGTCGCGGCTCGTCGCGGCACGAAGAAAAACGCGTCGCCGTCCGCGCGCGCGGCATTCACGCGCGCCTCGCCCGCCCCGGAACCGCCCGCGCGCGCGCTTGAGGCGCAGGAAAAGCGTCCGAAGGGAGTCACGGCTATCGTCAGGCCAGAGCGTTCCTCCATCGAAAGTATGGGCAGAAGCGAGCCCAGTCCGAGGAAACGGACGCACCACGCGTCGGGAGGGTTCTCGTATATAGTCTGCGGCGTTCCCCTGGCGAGGATGTTTCCGCCGTTCATGAGGAAAATCCTGTCGCCCAGCTCCAGCGCCTCCTCGACATCGTGCGTGACGTGAAGCGCCGTCATGCCTTCCCTCGACAGCGTCGAGCGGAGATAGGCGCGCAGCTCGCGCCTCAATGGCGCGTCGAGCGAGGAGAGCGGCTCATCCATGAGGAGGAGGCCCGGCTTTATCGATATCGCCCTCGCGAAGGCGAGGCGCTGCCTTTCGCCGCCCGACATGGAAAAAGGCCGGCGATCGAGCAGTGAGACTATTTTCAGCTTTTCCGCCAGGCTTTCAATAATGGCGGCGGCTTCGGCCCTGGGAATCTTTCTCAGTCCGAGGCCGAATTCGATGTTTTCCCTTCCCGTCATGTGATCGAAGAGGGCCAGATCCTGGAAGATGAAGCCGATATTGCGCCTTTCCGGCGGCAGCCGGCCGATATCGCCACCGGCGACGAAGACGCTGCCTTCATCCTGCCGCTCGAGACCGGCGATGCAGCGCAGAAGCGTCGTCTTGCCGCAGCCCGAGGGGCCAAGAATGACGCCGGTCGCGCCTTTTTCGAGCTCGAATGAGGCGGAGAGACTGAAATCCCCGCGCTTAAAGCGGAGGCCAGCGACTTCAAGATGGTTCATTGGTCCCCTCTTTGAAGAAAAAAGCGACGCTCGTGAAGAGCGCCAGGACGATTCCCACGGCGCAGGCCTCGTTGAAACGGTATGAGGAGGTGAGCCTGTACAAAAGAAGGGGAAGAGTCTCGTATTTTCCGCTGCCAAGGATGAGCGGGATGTTCGCGTCGCCCATGGTTATGGAAAAGGCGAAGGCGGCGGCGCTGGCCACGGAAGGCGCGATAGTGACGGCGTCCACGCGCGCGAGCGCCTGCAGGGGGTTCGCTCCCAGCGTTCGCGCCGCCTCGTTCCTGCTCTTGTCGAGGGCGGAAAAAGCGGCCGAAAGCGAGCGCGCGACGAATGGCCAGGCTATCGCCGTCTGGCCGATGACGATGAGAAAACCGCCGCTCGAATCGAACAGGGCGCTCCACCCCGCCGTTATCAGCGCCGGCGAAAGGGCGAGGGGAAAAACGGTGATCCAGCCGCGCAGGCCGGCGCCGAAACGGGAAATGGCGCGCGAGCCGGCCAGGCCGCCCGAATTAATTTCTATGTAATGCGAGGACGCGGCGACGGCCATGCCAAGCGACGTGGCGGCGAGCGCCGCCGACCCGCTCAAGGCAAGGCTGTTGGCCGCCGCCTTCAGGAGGGGAGCGCCTCCCGAACCTGTTTGGCCGGCGCCGGACGAGCCAAGGCCGAGCAGGCGAGCGAAGTTATCCAGGCCGAAACGGGTCCCGCCCGCGAGGGAACCGCGCACCGTAAAAGCCTCGGCGGCGAGGGCAAAGAGAGGTCCAAGGAAAAAAACGGCGATGAGGACCAGATATATGGCTATCGCCGATCCGAGGGCGAGGGAAGGCGTCCTACGGGGTGGAACGTTTCCAAAACCCTTGGCGGCGGCGCTCTTCCTGCTGAAATGAGAGAAAGCGCCCACGGCAAGGAGCGCGATGAATGTCTGGACGAGCGCGAGCGCGAGCGCCTTGGGTCTGTCGTTCGTGAATCGTATCGCCCTGTAGATACCCACTTCCAGCGTCGTGCCAGCGAGGCCCCCAAAAACGAGGACGATGGTGAAGCTGAAAAAGCAGAAGAGGAACACAAGGCTCGCTGACTGAAGGATGGAGGGAAAGAGGTAGGGCAGGGTGCCTGTCGAAAACGCGCGGAACCCGCCCGCGCCAAGGGTTCTCGCCGCCTCTTCCCTGCTCCTCGGCATTTTTGCCCAGACCGAGCCAACATTCTGGATGATGATGGGGAAATTGTAGAAGGCGTGGACAAAGACAAGGCCCCAGAGCGAGTAGAGGAGGCTTCCGCCCTTCCAGTCCAGGCCGATCGCGGCGAGGGATATCGTGAACCAGCCGTTCTTTCCGTAGTAGAGAATGAAAGAAAGTATGACCAGAATGGATGGGAGGCAGAAGGGTATCGCCGCGAGGGCGAGGAAGAAGCGCCTGCCGCGGAAGTCGTATTTAGCGACGAAATAGGCACCTGGAAAACCGACGATCAGGGCGAGAATGGTGCTCAAGGAGGCTTGGACGAGGCTGAATCGCAGGGCGGAGAGCGTGGATGCCGAAAAGATGGACTGAAACAGGACGCCGAAGGATATCGCGGCGCCGGTATTTCCCTGGCCGATGGCGGGGATGGTTCCGTCTGCGCCTCCGCCCCTTGCCCCCGAGAGGGCCGAGAGAGCGAAGGCGATTAGGGGAGCCACGGTGAAGGCTACCGCGACAAAGGCGAAGCCCTGCAGGAGGACCGCGTTCCTTCTTCTCATGTTCAGCGCGCCGCGCCCGCCAGAATCGATGCCGCCGCCTCGGGATCGTTCTTGAAATCGGCGATGCCGGCTTTCAAGGTGACTATCGCGGATGGGACGATCGAGAACGAGGCGGGGAGAGAGGCGGAGAGATTAGCGGGATACATCCACTGCGTTTCGGGAAGCGTGGCCTGGGCTTCCTCTGAAATCAGGAAGTCGAGGAATTTTTCCGCCTCCTTCCTGCGCCTGGAAGAGGACAGGACGCCCGCCAGTTCGATCTGGGCCGAATGGCCCTCGGCGAAAACGAGGGCCTTGTACCTTTCGGTTTTCTCGTAAGCCTTGTGGTAGGCGGGGCTCGTGCTGTAGCTCAGGACGAGAGGAGCCTCTCCCTTGGTGAAAAGCCCATAGCCGGTGTCCCAGCCAGGTGTCATCGCGAGCACCGAAGGCCCCAGGCGTTTCCAGTAATCCCTCCACCCATCCTTATAGACAGCTTCCGTCCATGCCAGGAACCCAAGGCCTGGCGTCGAGGTCCGCGGATCCATGAGTATCAGTTTTTTGGCGTATTCGGGCTTTGTGAGGGCCTCAAGGCTGGAGGGGGGCGTGATGCCTGATTCGCTGTCCCATATGATGGCGAAGTTGCCGTAATCGTAGGGCAGGAGCCTGTTCTTCTCATCGACGAGGAGCTTCGCGTCCAGCTTCGCGAGGTTGGATGGTTTCGTGGTGGCGAATAGCCCGCTTTTGAGCGCCTGCCCGGCCGAATTGTTGTCGAGGCCTATCACGACGTCGGCTTCGGCCTTTTTGCCCGCGTCGAGCAGGGCGGCGAGGAGCGCGCCCCCATCGCCTTTGGATACGAACTCCACTTTCGTGCCGGTCTTCTCTTCGTAGAGTTTGGCGAGTCCGGCGCCAGGGCCCCATTCGGACACGAAGGAATCGTAGGTCCAGACGGTCAGGTTTTTGGAATCCGCTGACTGGCACGATGTGGCCAAAAGCAGAACGAGAACGGTCAGACAGACCGTTGACAGGAAAGCGACGAAAGACTTGCGTGAAGTCCTCGTTTCAAAGAAACGAATGGTATTCATTTCTCCCTCCGCCGGTATTACCCGGATCAGGTTCATCGGGTCTCATCTCAGATGTTGGATACTTCAACGAAGGATCCAACAACACCCCGGTGTTTACGATTGTAGGCGCCTTATAGGCGCTATCTCTCAAGCCGTTTTTTTCTCATATTCGACGATGCAGGGAATCGTTCCGTCCACCACCGCCTTGTTTATGGTGACGCGCTTGATGCCTTTTTCGCTCGGAAGGTCGAACATGATGTCCATCATCATGGCTTCGACGATGGAGCGCAGGCCCCTGGCGCCCGTCTTCTGCGCTATGGCCTTGTCGGCTATCGCGTCGACGGCGTCGCTCTCGAAGACGAGATCCACGCCGTCGAGCTTGAGGGAAGCCTGGTACTGGCGCAGGACCGAGTTCCTGGGTTCCGTGATGATGCGCTTCAGGTCGTCCTTCGTGAGGTCGTCCAGGGCGACGTGGATCGGCAGGCGACCGATGAACTCGGGTATCATGCCGAACTTGATGAGATCATCGGGGTGTAGATGCGAAAAGATCTCGTGGAGGTCCTTCTCGCTGCGCAGCTTGATGTCGGCCCCAAAGCCGAGCGCGTGGTTGGATACCCTCGACTCGATGATCTTGTCGAGGCTGACGAAGGCGCCGCCGCAGATGAAAAGAATGTTGGTGGTGTCTATCTTGAGATATTCCTGGTTGGGATGCTTGCGTCCGCCCTGAGGTGGAACGTTCGCTATGGTTCCCTCGATAATTTTCAGGAGGGCCTGCTGGACGCCTTCGCCCGAAACGTCGCGCGTTATGGAGGCGTTTTCGCTCTTGCGGGCGATCTTGTCGATCTCGTCGATGTAGATGATGCCGCGCTCCGCCGCCTCGATGTTGCCGCCGGCGGCCTGGATGAGCTTGAGGAGAATGTTCTCGACATCCTCGCCCACGTAGCCGGCCTCGGTGAGGGTTGTGGCGTCGGCGATGGCGAAGGGAACTTTCAGCTTTTTCGCGAGCGTCTTGGCGAGAAGGGTTTTTCCCGTTCCCGTGGGTCCTATGAGGAGGACGTTGGCCTTCTCGAGTTCGACATCGGAATCGGCGGTCTGCCTATGCTGAATTCGCTTGTAATGATTGTACACGGCCACCGAGAGCACTCGCTTGGCGTAATCCTGGCCTATGACGTAATTGTCGAGGTATTCCTTGATAGCCTTGGGCTTGGGGACATCCTCGAGAAATTCGGCCATGACCTTCTGTTCCTCTTCGGCGAGGATTTGGTCGCAGGCCTTGATGCACTCATCGCAGATGTTGACGCCCGGGCCGGCGATCATTTTTTTCGCGAAAGCGTTGCTTTTGCCGCAGAAGGAACAGAAAGCTTCCGGTTCGGATTGTTCAGGCTTTTTGGATTTGGGCATGCTTTCTGGACTCCATTATTTTATCCGCCAGACCATATTCGATGGCTTCCCGCGCGCTCATGTAGAAATCGCGTTCCATATCGGAGGCGAGGCGCTCTATTTCCTTGCCCGTATGGCGGGCAAAGTATTCGATGGTGAGTTTCTTGAGGCGGACAATCTCGCGGGCCTGCAGGCTTATGTCGCTGGACTG
This sequence comes from Rectinemataceae bacterium, assembly GCA_035560555.1. Classification (GTDB taxonomy): domain Bacteria; phylum Spirochaetota; class Spirochaetia; order Treponematales; family Rectinemataceae; genus UBA11090. The sequence goes on along the minus strand of DATMZF010000021.1, from coordinate 136,558 downwards.
GCCGGAGGCGTTCCCCCAGGGCTGATGGATGAGAATTCTCGAGGAGGGAAGGGCGAAGCGCTTGCCCGCGGTGCCGCAGGCGAGAATGAGGGCGGCCATTGAAGAGGCCTGGCCGAGGCAGATCGTCTGCACGTCGGGCTTGATGTATTGAATCGTGTCGTAGATGGAGAGGCCGGCGGTGACCGAGCCTCCCGGACAGTTGATGTAGATGGAAATATCCCTCGATGGATCCTGGGACTCGAGGAAGAGAAGCTGGGCGACGATGAGATCGGCGGTGATGTCGTTGATCTCCCCGTCGATGAACACTACGCGGTCTTTGAGAAGGCGGGAGTAGATATCGTAGGATCGTTCACCGATGCCCGTCTGCTCTATGACGATAGGCACCAGATTATTCATTTGTTCATTCATCGGCAGTTTCCTTTGGAATATGGTGAGGATCGTCATTGCGAGCGCGAGGAGGCGGGGCCGCAATGGCGAAGCCTGGCTTGAATGCGACTCGCCTCAATGCCGTCAAGCCGTATTCAAGCCATTACAAATTACTCATTCCTGCCCATGAAGTCCACAAAGGAGACCGCTTCGCCTTCCTTGACGACGGCGCTCGCGAGGACAGAATCGAAGAACTTGTTTTCGCAGATATGCTCTTTGAGGTAATCGATGGACTGGCGTTTTTCATACTCGGCTTTGACCTCTTCGACCGACATGGACGTGCCTTCGGCTTGTCTTGAGTATTCCGCCGCGAGGTCCTCGTCGGTGGCCACGAAGGAGCCGGCCTCGATTAGCTTATCGAGGACGAGCCTGCCCGAAATCGCCTTCTGGACGATGGGCTTCCAGTCCTCGTAGAGCTTTTCGCGGCTCTTGCCGGAATATTCGGCGATACGCTCCATCTTCTCGTCGGTGTCGATGCCCATCTCGCGCTTGAGGGAATCCCAGCGCATAGAGAGTTCGGCCGCGCTCATGGATTCGGGGATATCGATGCTCGTTCTCTTGAGGAGCTCGTCGATGATCGCTTTCTCCTTGAGTTCGCGGAGACGGGCGTCGAGGGAAGCCTGGAGCTGCGCGCGCACGGCGTTCTTCAGGTCGTCGAGGGTCTTGTATTTTTCGGAAATGTCTTGGGCCAGCTCGTCATCGAGGGCGGGAAGGTTCTTCTGCTTAACCTTGGTCACTTTCACAGAAAGCGTGACGGTCCTGCCGGCCAAATCCTTGTATTCGAAATCGTCGGCATAGGTTTTGCTGAAAGTCTTGGCGTCCCCGGCAGCCATACCGACGATCTCGTCGTCGAATTTGTAGAGGTTGAGGCCTTTGCCGATTTCGAAGGTAAAATCCTCGCGCGAGCTGCCTTCGATGGCCGCGCCTTCCGCGTTCATTTCGGACCAGTTGAGGGTGACGATGTCGCCAGCGGCGGCGGCTTCCGTCTTCTCGACGACGATGGCGTTCCTGTCGCGGACCTGATCGAGCTCGCGGGTCATGTCTTCTTCGCCGACTTCAACCTTGGGAAGGGAAATCTCGATGGTGTCGAGGGAAGGGGTCTCGAAGGCGGGGAAAACGTCGTAGGTGACGCTGAAGGTAAAATCCTTGTCGACGGCGAATTCCGGCTCGCCGTCGAGGGCGGGAGCTTCGTAGGCGAGGGGTTTTTCCTCGCTGTCGGCGAGAGCGGCCTCCACCGCCTTTTCGAGGACCCGGCTCATGGCATCGAGCCTGAGGCTGTCGCCGAACTTTCTCTCGAGGACGGAGGCGGGCACATGGCCCTTCCTAAATCCGTCCAGCTTGACGCTGCGAGTGTATTCGTTCATCATTTCATTGTAGGTTGTCCGGACATCGGCGGCTGGCACGGTAGCCGTCATCTTGACTTTGGAATGTTCGAGCTTTTCGGTCTTCTTTTCGGAGATCACCATAGGTTCCTCTCGGGAAGGATAGTTTGGCCTCGCCATCAAAGGCAGGCATTGGAACGCTTTGCGAGGTTATGCATCAAATAAGTATATCCCCGCGAAGCGCAAAAAAAAAGGCGATTCGGCAGGTTCCGAATCGCCACATTGTTGGAGCGGGAAACGGGAGTCGGACCCGCGACATCGACCTTGGCAAGGTCGCGCTCTACCACTGAGCTATTCCCGCGCAATTACGCGCCTTCTCTTTGCAGCCATTCCCCGCTGTTTGCGAGGATACCCTGCGAGAGAAGGGACTTGAACCCTCACGCCGTAAGGCACTAGATCCTAAGTCTAGCGTGTCTGCCATTCCACCACTCTCGCGCACGAAGCGCATCCTAGCGGAACGACCACCGCAGTGTCAAGGGCGATTAATGAACTTCCGTATCGCGGAAGCTCATTAATTCCTCGTTCATGAGCCGCGCAGGTTTCGAACCTGCGACCCACAGATTAAGAGTCTGTTGCTCTGCCAGCTGAGCTAGCGGCCCAAGAAAAAACAAGTTCATGCGTCCGACAGGAATCGAACCTGCGACCTACGGATTCGAAGTCCGTCGCTCTATCCAGCTGAGCTACGAACGCGTCTAATCAAGGCACAGACCCAATCCCATCCGGCTGGTGAAGGATCCGGGCTCGGGTGGGTGATGGGGTTCGAACCCACGACAACCAGATCCACAGTCTGGCACTCTACCACCTGAGCTACACCCACCGTGCAATCGGCAGGCAATACAATGCCGAAAACTCCTTTTTATGTCAAGGGGAAAAAATAGTTTTTTGCCGCGCTGACGATTTTTCAATAGAAGGGCGCCGCCGTATACACAAAGTCGAGGTGTTTGAAGGCTGGCGCGGCGATTCTCTCCATTTCCTGGCCCGAAAGAGGCGGAAGGCTCCAGCGGTACGCCGGGTGATACGGCGTTATATGAAGGGGAATATCCCTGGATATGGCGCCGAGAAAGGCGGCGATGCCTTCTATCTGTTCCGGATCGTCCAGTATTCCCGGGACGAGGAGCGAGGTGATCTCGGCGTGGCAGGAGGAATGAGCAATTTGTATGAATTTCTTGACAGTCTCGAGCTCGCCACCGAGTTTTTCGTGGTAGGTTGCGGCCGAATAGCTTTTTAAGTCGATATTCGTCGCGTCGGTGAGGCTGAGGATGTCCCTGGCCGGCGACTCGAGGAGGTTGCCGTTCGTCACGAGGACTGTCTTCAGGCCTCGCCGACGCGCGAGCGCCATACAGGTTTTGACATACTCTATATGAAGACAGGGTTCCGAATAGGTGAAGCTTATGGACGGCAAGCCCGATTCGAGGGCCATATCGATCAGGGTTTCAGGGCCGATGAATCTTCCCTCGATGGCGGTGGGCTGGGCGATTTCCCAGTTCTGGCAGAAAGGACAACGCATGGTGCAGTGCCAGAAGCCGACGGAAAAGGTCTTTGTCCCGGGGAGAAAGCGACGCAATGGCTTTTTTTCGATTGGGTCGAGCGCGATGGACGATATGAGCCCATAGAAGGGAAGGCGCATAACGCCGCCTTCGTTCATCCTCGTATGGCATTCGCCGCTTTCCTCGTCTCTCAGGACGCAGGCGTGCGGGCAGAGTCTGCACTGTACACGGCCGTCACCGAGGAGGGAGAAATACTCGGCATCGCGCAAGGACCGCCTCTGCGCGCTCTTTTTTGCGCTCATCGATAGGGTCAATGATTTTCGGAGCGCGTATGAAAAACCTGCGCGAGCTTTTTTCTTAGGGCGAGGGAATCGCGCGGACCAAGGAATTTATCGCCCACCTCGAAGGGGTCGTAGCGGAGCGCTATCGCCCCGCGCTTTATCCAGAGCCGGACGAGGGGCCTGACGGCGCCCTGTTCGCTGACCGGCGAAGCCAGTTCGTCGGCAGCGAGCACATCGCCGATCCTGAATTCCAGGACGACTCCTTCCTCGAGCCAGTGGAGCTTCTCCTGTTCGGCCGTGAGGAGGAGGCATTTTTCGGGATCGTAGGGGTGTTTTCGCAGGGATCCGATGAAGGCGACCGCGTCGAGCGCCTCATGCTTACCATATCTGACGATATCGAAGAAGGGTGATGTATCCAGGAATTCGGAAATGCTCATGGCCTCCTCCTTGTCCTCAACGGTGGATATCCTTAGTAAAAGTCATATCTATCGCCGGCGCAAGCGATTCTCTTGCGAAATCTGATACAATTGAGAACGCCGCCGAGCGCTAAAAGTAACGTGCAGAGTTTCGCGAACCAGTCGCCGTAGGTGGTGTACAGGGTGGGTTCGGGAGGGGCGTATATGGGTATGTCCACCGTTATGGCCCTCGCCTCGAACTGGGGCATCTCGTAGAGGCTGTTGCCCCAGGCGTCCACGACGCAGGAAACGCCAGAGTTGGTGCTTCGCACCAGGGTTCTTCTATTCTCGATGGCCCGGATCCTCGCGATCGCCCAGTGCTGAATCTGGGCGCTCTGCGTCCTGGACCAAGAATCGTTCGTCAGGTTTATGAGGAGATCGGCGCCCTTCAGAAAATATTGGCGGCAGAGATCGGCGAAGGCGTCCTCGAAGCAGATGGGGGTGCCGAAATTGACCTTCATCCCATTGGAAGCCTTGGGCGTCATGGAAAATATCGTGACTCTGTCGCCCATCACCCAGCCGCTCTCCAGCCCCACGACATTCTGCATGAACTTCCTGAACCACTCGTACTCCCAGAGCGGTATCGCTTCGGCGAAGGGCACCGGGTGGATCTTAGCGTAGGAATCGAGAAGCGCGCCCTGGGAAGAGAGAAGAATGACCGAATTCGTCAATAAATACTTGTCCCAGTCCAGAACGATAGGCGCCCCCGTGAGGAGCTGGGATCCGCTCTCGGCGAGGAAGGGGAGGAGGGGGTCGGGTTTGGGGTTCAGCGCGAACCATCGTCGGTATTCGGCAAAGGGTCTCTGGAAGCTCGTCTCGCTGAACACGACGAGGTCCACGGGTTGGCCGCCCACCGCTTTGTTCGTCTCGTACGCCTGCCTCGCGAGTTCGATGTTGGACTGCAGCACGGGCATTTCCCCGGAAAGCCAGGGATCGGTGTTCTGCTGCACGAGGGTCGCCCGCAGGGTGGTTTTTTGAGGTATCGGGCGCGCGAAGGACACGAGGCCATACACCAGGACGATGAAGAACGAGAAGGCGAGGAATGCGGCCGCCCTCGCCGTGAAATCCGCTTCCCCGCCCGACTCCTCAGGTCGGTCGAATCGACCCGAGCTGCCCAAATGGCTCAAGCGGCTGAACCAGCTCAAGGCCTCGGGCGGGGACGTCACGGCAGGCGGGCCAGGCGCGACGGGCTTGCCTGCCACGAAGGGGCGTCGCGGCAGCCTTTCCTTGGTCAGGAGCTCCGCGGCGATCGCCGAGGAGAGGGCGAGGAGGAAGGAAAGCCCGTACAGGCCTGTCGTGTCGGCCGTCTGAAGAAGGAGGGGGACGGAGCTGAGCGAGTAGGGGATCAGACCCCAAGGATAGCCTAGGAAGCCGCTGGACTTCAGATATTCGAAGGCCGCCCATCCAATCGCGAACAGGAAAGGGCGATAGGCGCGGAATTCGGAGCGTAAAAGGAAACTGCCGTACATGGCGATGGCGGCGTAGACGACCGCATAGGCCAGTGTTGTCGATCCGAGGGTCCAAAAGGCAAAATCCTTGTAGAAGAAAAGCCAGTACGAGGTGAGCCCATGGCTCAGGGCGCCAAAAATGGCGCCCGACAAGGCGGCGCGCCGCGGGCTTCGTGCCCGCAGAAGGGCGATGTACAGGGGAGCCAGCGCGATGAAGCCCGTGGGCCAGAACCCCGTGAGAAACAGTTCGTTCGGGAGGGATATCGCGCAGAGAAGGGCTGAAAAAATAGGCAGAAGGATCATATCGGCGATTATGACAGAAATGGGCGGCAAACAAAAGTATTGACCCGCGCATTGCGGGACTGTACAGTCCTAGCCATGAAAGCAGTCTTCGCCGGCACCTTCGACCCGCCGACCTCGGGACACCTCGACATCATCGTCAGGGCGGCGCCTATGTTCTCCGAACTGAGGATCGTCGTGGCGCGCAACTTCCAGAAACAGCCTCTTTTTACCCTGGACGAGCGCATCGACATGCTGCGCAGACTCGCCGAGGGCGCGAACCTTGCCAACGCGATCGTGGATTCCTTTGACGGGCTCATCTCCGAATACGCCAGGAAAAATCACTGCGGCGTTCTTCTGAGAAGCATCCGGAACATGAGCGAAGTTCCCTACGAACAGACGATGGCGACGTTCAACCGGCGCCTCGAAGACAACCTCGAGACTCTTTTTCTCTTCGCCCATCCCGAGTTCGTGGATGTCAGTTCGAGCGCCGTGCGCGAACTCCTTGTCTGGAAAAGGCTTCCTCGCGGCATTGTGCCAAATCTAGTGCAAAAAGAACTTGAAAAACGGTTTGGACCACTTCTACAAGATTGAAATTTGAGGTAAATTGGTGTGCGCTTGAAAAGGGCTCTGCTCTTGACAAAATTTGTAAATTTGTATATTGTCCCCAGTTGTACTGGGCGAAACTTAGCGCAAATGAGGTTATATCATGGCTGTACCTAAATTTAGGACTTCTAAGGCGAGAACGCGGAGACGTCGTTCCGTGAACATGAAGCTGACCGCTCCTACGATCGTACAGTGCGGAAACTGTGGCAACCCTGTTCTCCTCCACCAAGTCTGCCCGAAGTGCGGCTTTTACCGGGGTAAGCAGATCATCGCCCCAGAATCCAAATAAGGAGCACAACGATGGACGAGCTTTTTGAGAAGGTCAAGAAGATTATAGCGGACAAGCTGGAAGTCGAAGAGAGCAAGATCACGCTCGACGCCAGCTTTCGCCAAGATCTAGGCGCCGATTCTCTCGATACCTACGAACTCGTGTATGGGATCGAAGAGGAACTCGGAATCCAGATACCCGACGAAAAAGCGAACGAATTCGAGACCGTTCGCGACGCCTACGAATTCATCAAGACCCAGGTCAAATAACGACCATTTCGTCCTGGCGCGGATAGATTTCATGTGGCGGTCGCGCAGATGATCGCGCAGGGTTTTTCTCCGCGCCAGATTTTTCTCCTGGATTTTCAGAGACGATTGGGCCTCTCTTTCAATGAAATTTCCGTCCTCGATTCATCCTTGACGCATAGGTCTTTCCTCAATGAGACAAACCATATCGACGGTCTCACCCACAACGAGCGGCTGGAGTTCCTTGGCGACTCCGTTCTCGGGCAAGTGGTGGCCTCGCTCCTCTATTTTAAGCTGAAGGGAAGACCGGAAGGCGAGCTCGCAAGGATCAAGAGCGTCGTCGTGTCGGAACAGTCGCTGGCGCCGATCGCCGTGAAGATCGGCATCCCCGAGGCGCTCCAGCTTGGCAATGGAGAGGAAAACTCGGGTGGACGGGCAAAGAAGGCCCTATTGGCCGACGCGCTGGAAGCCGTCATCGGGGCCGTATTCCTCGATCAGGGCTATGACGCCGCGCAGCGTTTCGTTTCCGCCCTCCTGGAACCATCCATACAGGAGTCCATCGGCGGACAGAGTAAGGATTACAAGACCGTCGTCCAGGAATACGCGCAAAAATACCTCAAGGAACTGCCCCGCTATTCTCTCGAAAAGACCGAGGGACCCGAGCACGACAGACTATTCTGGGTAGCCTGCAGGCTCGGAAAAAAGAAATACGGGCCTTGTCCAGGGAAGACAAAGAAAGAAGCCGAGCAGGTCGTCGCCGAAGATGTCTACGCCACGCTCAAAGGCGGCTCGGCCCTCGTCGCCAAACGCCTTGCCGCTATCACAAACCTCTCGCCGTCTCCATAAGCCACCTTCAGCGATGCGCAAGGTCCCTTCGCGGGCCTCAACTCACCCCGAAGCGGCTTTTTATGGACGCGGCGATGCGAAGCAAAGTCTCCCTATCGTTCTGGGTGGGGTCGTCCAGAACCGTTTCCAGCAGCTCGCCGAGGATTTTGCCCATGGCTGGACCTTTGGGTATCCCGATCCGCGCGAGGTCGTTGCCGTTCAGCTTCAGGTCCTTGACGCTGAAGGCGGATTCCTGACTGAGGATTCCGGCGATGCGCGCCCTGAACGCGTCGAGGGGGCGAGGGTCGGGGGGCGTCCCTCGCGTCGCGGCCGTGTCAGCCATCCTGAGATCGAAGAGATCTTCGATGGAGCCGACGCCGACGCGGGCTATAAAACGCCTAACGGCCGCGTCGCTCCAGTCTTCCGTATAATTGAACATGTGGTTTTTTACGAGATGGAGGACGAGATCCGCCGTCTCGTTCGGGAATTTCAGCCGCCGCATCGCCGCGGCAGCCATGCTGGCCGATATCTTCTCGTGGTCGTAGAAGGAGGGAATGCCATCCGGTCCAAAGGCCGAAGCCGCCGGTTTTCCCGCGTCGTGGAAGAGCGCCGCCAGCCTTATGACGAGATCCTTTCGCGCGGCGTCCGCCGACAGATAGAGATGGTCCAACACGTCGAAGGCGTGCATTCCCTTCTGCTGGCAGCCCCTTGAGGGGAGGAGTTCGGGCAGGATTTCGGCCAGAAGGCCGGAGGATTCCAGAAGCCGCAGGCCCGTCGACGGGGAAGGGCTCAGGAGTATCTTCTGCAGTTCGTCGCGCACTCTTTCCCTGGAAACCTGCCTGAACGTTCCTATGGTGGAAGAAATAGCCCCAAATGTCGCCGCGTCGATGGAAAAGCCGAGCTGGGCGGCGAAGCGGATGGCGCGCAGCGGCCTGAGGCCGTCCTCGGCGAAGCGGAGGACGGGGTCCCCCACGCTGCGTATCAGGCGTCTGCCGATGTCTTCCCGGCCAAGGAAGGGATCGTGGAGTTCGCCCGAGAGCAGGTCGAGAGCCATCGCGTTCATCGTGAAATCGCGCCTCGAAAGGTCTTCCTCGATATCGGCCACAAACTCCACCGAGTCTGGCCGGCGCCCATCCGCGTAGCCGCCCTCCACCCTGAAGGTCGTTATCTCCACGGAGTAGCGGCCCATCAGCACCGTCACCGTCCCATGCTTTATTCCCGTGGGAATTACGCGGGGAAAAAGTGAAATTATTTCCTGCGGCGACGCGTCGGTGGCCATATCGAAATCGTTGCTCACCGGGCGTTTCATGAAATGATCGCGCAGGGCGCCGCCCACGATATAGGCTTTTTTCCCCGAACCATCCACTTTTTCGGCGATGAGGCGAATTTCCCTCGGAATGCGAAAATGAGGTATCATCATTGAGAAACCAACTTCACGATGTAGGTCGACCGCATCGCGAAAGTCTATACCAGGGTGTCGCCGATTGTCCACCGAGCGCCTCTCCCTGCGTCATTGACAAAGAACCGGCTTGATACGAATCTGGATTCGATGAAAGCGCTTATCATAACGGGCGGGGAATGCCCGACACGGGAATTTCTCAGGGAATTGGCCGGCGAGGCGGACATCGTCATCGCGGCCGATTCAGGTCTCGACGCGGCGATACGCGCGGAAATCGAGCCCGATCTCGTCGTGGGCGATTTCGACAGCCTCGAGGACCGATCGGGACTCGCCTCGATTCCCCCCGACAAGATTGTCCGGTATCCCGTCGAAAAGGACGATACCGATACCGAAATCGCCCTCGCGGCCGCGAGGGCAAAAGGCGCCGACTATCTCATCGTGGCGGGAGGGGGAGGCGGAAGGCTCGATCACCTTCTCGCGGTGGCCAGCCTTTTTTCGCGCAGCCTTCCGCCCCGTGAATGGCATACGCTTCATGAATCCGCCTATTTTCTGGAAACAGGAGAATCGGCGATCTTCGAAGTATATCCAAAATCCACGGTTTCCGTGTTTCCCTCAAGAGGCGAGGGCAGCCGCGGCATGTCTTCCCTGGGGTTGAAATGGCCTCTCAAGCATCTTCGATGGGAAAGAGGATATTTCGGCATAAGCAACGAAAGCGAGGGAGAGCGGATAGCGATTTCAGCGGGAACCTCCTCCCTTCTCATCATCCTCCCCGGCGGCTGCAAACGCGGCCTTGAGTAGGCCGTAGCTTTCGAGAGGATTCTGGACGAGGACTTTCTTCCCGCCTATCAGCTCGGCGATGCCTATCTCATTTTTATATCGTGGAATAATGTGCAGATGCAGATGTTCGATGCTGCCGCCGGCCGCCAATCCCAGATTGTAGCCGATATTGTATCCTGCCGGACCGTACACCTCATCCAGAATGTCCAGGCAACGATCGACGATCTTGTCCATTTCTATTTTTTCTTCCTCATTCATGTCCCGAATGTCGGTGAGATGGCGTTTCGGAAAGATGATGAGATGTCCGGGGTTGTAAGGATAGAGGTTTATGGACACTATAAGATGTGCGTTTTCGTATACAATAAGGCGCTCGACCTCCTCCGATCCGTCGCGGATCTGGCAAAGAGTGCATCCATGCCGCTTCTTCCCCTTGAGGTAGCCCATCTTGTTGAAATTGAAGAAGTATTCCATCGACCCCTCCTACAAATTTTTCGCGCCATATGGTACCCTTGCGGGCATGGAGCTATCTGGAACATTGACGAACGATGACAAGGTCGGGGCTCGAATCATGGTCATCCGCCGCGTCTTCGCGTGGACGACTATCGCTTCTGCGGCCTTCATGACGCTCTGCCTCGCGCTTCTCGCTTCCACGAAGGCGTTGAAGCTCGACGAAGCCGTCAGCCGCGTCGTTTTCGAATGTCTCTACGGCGGAGCCCTCGGGTTTTTCGTGTCGACGGTGGCAAGATTCTGCCTGGACATTATGTACGGCCTTTTTGGACTTTTGCAAGTAAAAATCCTCAGGCTCCTCGCCTGGTTTGCCCTGTCTATATTCAGCTTGCTCCCCCTCGCCGCGATCTATGCTTTTCTGCGGCTGGCCGCCGGTTTTCAGGCTTGAAAGCGGTTTTCTTCTCGACCCTTCCTTGACCCTTGAAAGGACGGGAGCTATACTCGCGAGTCGTTTAAAGACAAGGAGCTGCCGATGAGCACAAGAGTGAGGTATGCGCCTTCCCCCACGGGAAACCAGCATATTGGCGGAGTTCGCACGGCCCTGATCAACTATCTTTTCGCCCGTTCGAGCGGCGGAACCTTTATCCTCAGGCTCGAGGATACGGACAGAACTCGCTATTCGGACGAATACGTTAGGAACCTTTACGATACCTTCAAATGGCTTGGATTCTACTGGGACGAGGGCCCTGATGTCGGCGGCCCCGCGGGTCCCTACGTTCAGTCGGAGCGCTTCCCCCTCTACAGGGAGTATGCCGAAAAGCTCGTCGCCATGGACAAGGCATATTATTGCTTCTGCGACGAGGAGAGGCTTAGCAAGCTCAGGGAAGATCAAGCGCAGGCCAAGACGGGAGACCAGGGCTACGACAGGCACTGCAGGAACCTCGATAAAGCCGAGGTCGAAAAAAATCTCTCCGAAGGCAAGAATTACGTGATTCGCCTCAAGATACCCATGGAAGGGACCACCGTCTTCCATGACAGGCTCCTGGGCTCCATCGAGTGGAAAAACGAGGACATCAGCCCCGATCCGGTCCTTCTCAAGTCCGACGGCTTCCCAACCTATCATCTCGCCAACGTGGTGGACGATCATTTGATGAATATTACCCAGGTGATGAGGGCCCAGGAGTGGATTCCTTCCGCTCCGCTGCACAGGATCATGTACGACGCCTTCGGCTGGGAGATGCCCGAGCTCTGCCACCTTCCCATGGTGCTCGGCCAAGACGGCCACAAGCTTTCGAAGCGCCATGGAGCCACCGCCGTCAACGAGTTCAGGAAGGCCGGCTACCTCCCCGAGGCGCTGATCAATTACATCGCCCACTTGGGCTGCTCCTTCGAGGAAGGGCGCGACCTCTTCAGCCTCGGCGACATGGAGAGGCTTTTCAAGCTGGAGAAGCTGAACAAGGCTCCCGCCATCTTCGATTACCAGAAGCTCGAGTGGTTCAACGGACAGTATATCAGGATGAAGACCGACGCCGAACTGGCCGCCGCCATAAGGCCATTCCTCGTCGAAGCCGGGTTCCGCAAGGCCGGGCTCAGCGCCGCCGAGGACGAGAAAGCGGAGGCCTTCGAGGTGAAGGCCATGCCGCTCGTGAAGGAGAGGCTCAAGCTCCTCTCGGAAGCGCCGGCCATGATGGCCTACCTGTACGGCAGACCGGCCTTGCCCGCCGTCGAGGAATTCATTCCCAAAAAACTCGATGTAGGCGCGGCAGTGGCCATGCTTCAAGAGAATCTGGCCCTCGTCCGCGGCGTCGATTTCGGCGACATCCCCGCCGCCGAAGAGCGCTTCAAGGCCCGGTCGGTCGAAATCAACGCCAAGCTCGGGAATATGCTCATGCCGCTCCGCGTGGCGATCACCGGATCCAGGGTGAGTCCACCCCTTTTCGAATCCATCCAGCTCCTCGGAGCGGAGGAATCCGCCGCGCGAATAGAAGCGGCAATCGCCTATCTTGGCGCACAGAAGGTCTGAAATCGTGCATGTTCAAGCATTCGACAATGAAAAATATCTCGCGGAGCAGGCGGCATTCATAAGCGCCAGGGCGGTTGGAACCGAAAAACTTTACCTGGAATTTGGGGGGAAACTCCTCTGGGACTGGCACGCGGCCAGGGTTCTTCCCGGCTACGACCCCAATGTGAAGATCAAGCTTCTTTCCATGCTCAAGGACAAGGCCGAAGTCATCCTGTGCATCTACGCCGGCGATATAGAGAGAAAGCGGATGCGCGGCGATTTCGGCATCACCTACGACGCGAGCGCGCTGCAGATTCTCGACCAGCTGGCGGATTGGGGCGTATCGGTCGCGGCCGTCGTGATAACCCGCTTCGAAGGCCAGCCCGCCGCCGAACAGTTCGGTTCCCTTCTGGAACGCAGGGGCGTGAAGGTATTCAAGCATAAGCCGACGAAAGGCTATCCCAACGATGTCGAATGCATCGTGAGCCCGGAAGGCTACGGCGCCAACGACTATATTCCGACCACCAAACCCATCGTCGTCGTCACGGGGCCGGGGCCGGGATCGGGCAAGCTCGCCACGGCCCTGTCCCTCGTCTACAAAGACCATGTCGATGGCAGGAAGGCGAGCTACGCCAAGTTCGAGACCTTCCCCGTATGGAACATGCCGCTGAAGCACCCCCTCAACATCGCCTACGAGGCAGCCACGGTGGATCTCGGGGATTTCAACTGCGTCGATCCCTTCCATCTGGAAGCCACCGGCGAAACCTCCATCAACTACAACCGCGACGTGGAAGTCTTCCCCGTGCTCCGCCATATCCTCGACAAGGTTTCGGACGGGACCGCGGGATACCGCTCCCCGACGGAGATGGGCGTGAACCGCATCGCTTCGGGAATCGTCGACGATCAGGCGGTGAGGGAGGCGGCATGCCAGGAAATAATACGACGCTATTTCCGGCACAGCTGCGAGTACGCCCTGGGAATCTCCGAAAAGCCCCTTTTCCTTCGCGTTCAGGCCATCATGGATGAGCTGGGCATTAAGCCGGAGGATAGGAAGGTCGTGGCTCAGGCCAGGGCGGCCGCCGAGAAAGCCCTGAAAGAAGGGAAGGGGAATCAGGGCATATGCGTCGGAGCCGCCTTGGGACTCCCCGACGGCTCCATCGTCACCGGAAAGAACTCGCCCTTCCTCCACGCGTCCAGCGCCGTCGTTCTCAACGCCGCGAAGCACCTGGCCGGAATTCCCTCCAAGATACACCTGCTCCCGCCTGTCGTCACGGCGAGCATCGCGAGCCTGAAGCGGGATGTTCTGGGGCGAAAATCGGTATCCCTGAGCCTGGACGAGGCCCTTATCGCCCTCTCCGTCAGCGCGGCCATGAACCCTTCGGCCCAGGCTGCCATGGAAGCCCTCAAGGCCCTGTCCGGCTGCGAGCTGCACCTTACGCACATACCGGCCACGGGAGACGAAGTAGGCTTGCGCCGATTGGGTTTGAACGCTACGAGCGATCCGTTTTTCGCGGGCAACAATCTTTTTCATTCCTGAAGTGGCAATTCAGTCTCTAAAGTGAAGGTTTAGCGACCAATCCCCGCTCCTCCGCCTTGACCGTCCGCCTCGTTGCGCGGCATAGTAACGCCACCGCGCCCCTGAAGCGCGGCAAGGAGTCCTTATGAGCGACGAGGATAAAAAAGAAGAAGGTTTCGCCGATTTCATCCATGAGGCGGTGGCCAAAGACATCGCCGACGGAAAGACCAGGGAAGTCCATACACGATTCCCCCCCGAACCCAATGGCTGGCTGCACATCGGCCACGCGAAAGCCATCTATGTGGATTTCGGCACCGCCCAGAGTTTCGGCGGGAAATGCAATCTCCGCTTTGACGACACCAACCCCGAAAAAGAAGACCTCTCCTATGTCGAAGCCATCAAGCGAGACGTGAGCTGGCTCGGCTACGATTGGGGAGACCGTCTTTTCTTCGCTTCGGACTACTACGAAAAACTCTACGATCTAGCCTGTCTCCTCATCCGCAAGGGCTTGGCCTACGTCGATGACCTCGACGCGGAACAGATCAAGGAATACAGGGGAACGAACGTCCCCGACAAGAACAATATCACCTATACGCCTCCCGGGAAGAATAGTCCTTTCAGGGATAGATCGGTGGAGGAGAATCTCGATCTCTTCGCGAGGATGAGAGCCGGGGAGTTCGCCGACGGGGCGAAAACCCTGAGAGCCAAAATAGACATGGCTCATCCCAATCTCCTCATGCGCGATCCCCCGATGTACAGGATACGGCGCGAACCGCACTATCGGACGGGAACGAAATGGTGCATCTATCCGATGTACGACTTCCAGCACCCGCTCTCCGATGCCATCGAGGGTGTCACCCATTCGCTCTGTTCCCTGGAATACGAGATACACAGGCCGCTCTACGATTGGTTCGTCAGCAATTGCGGCGTATTTCCTTCCCGCCAGATAGAATTCGCGCGTCTCAACATCACCCACACCGTTCTCTCCAAGCGCCTCCTCATCCAGCTCGTCCGCGAGAAGAGAGTATCCGGATGGGACGATCCGAGAATGCCGACCATAGCGGGATTGCGCCGCCGAGGCTATACCCCGGAAGCCATCAGGGATTTTCTCGGCCGCATCGGCATAGCCAAGACCGACTCCATGGTGGATATACAGCTCCTGGAGCATTGCGTGCGCGAAGATCTCAACAAAAAGGCGCCGCGCTTCATGGCGGTCCTACGTCCCCTGGAACTGGTGATCGACAACTGGCCCGAAGGTAAAATCGAGATGCTCGAAGCGGTGAACAATCCCGAAGACCCCGAAGCGGGCAAAAGAACGCTCCCGTTCTCGGGCAAACTCTATATCGAAAAAGACGATTTCAAGGAAATTCCGCCTCCCAAATATTTCAGGCTCTTTCCTGGCAACCAAGTGCGCCTCCGCTACGGCTACATCGTGACCTGTACCGGATTCGACAAGGACCAGGCCACGGGCGATGTCGTACGCGTGCGCTGCAGCTACGATCCGGCCACAAAGGGCGGAGACGCTCCCGACAACCGCAAGGTAAAGGGAACGATTCATTGGGTTTCCGCCGACGGCGCCGTTCCCCTCGAAGCGAGGCTCTACGACAATCTTTTCGTCGCCGAAAGACCCATGGATTTGCCCGCGGGAGGATCCTTCCTGGACAATCTATCCCCGAACTCTCTCGAAACCGTGTCAGGAGCCTTCGGCGAGCCCGCTCTGGCGGGAATCCAGCCCGGGCGGACCGTGCAGTTCGAGCGGCTCGGGTATTTCTGCGCCGATACCGATTCGAAACCAGGGGAACCCCTTTTCAATAGGACCGTCACGCTCAGGGACAGCTGGGCAAAAATCGAGAAAAAGGGAAGTTGAGCGCCGTAAGGCAGCCCGACCCCATATAAATAATCCGTCCGCTTTTTCTGCGGGCGGCGAGACAAGGGTATTCTGTTTCAGGAGGAAGCATGAGAACGCGTTTTACGAAGGTGATGGTATCGGCGATGGCGGTTTTGGCCGCTTTCGCGATGATATCCTGCGGTGGTCAGAAAGCAAAAGAGATCAAAATCGCTTCCATCAACCCGCTCACCGGTGAGGCCGCGACCTATGGTCAGTCCACCAAGAACGGCATGGAACTCGCGGTTGAAGAGTGGAACGCGGCTGGCGGAGTGCTGGGAAAGCAGGTCAAGCTCGTCGTCGAGGATGACAAGGGCGATCCCGCGGAAGGCGCCTCCGTGTTCACGAAGGTGATCGAGCAGGATAAAGTGGTCGCCATCGTCGGCGGCATCACGTCGAGAGTCGCCGTAGCGGGCGCGCCTATAGCGCAGGCCGCCAAGATTCCGATGCTCACGCCCACGGCGACCAACGAGAAAGTCACCCTCATCGGGGACTACATCTACCGCAGCTGCTTCATCGATCCCTTCCAGGGCAAGGTAGGCGCGAAGTTCGCCAGCGAAGATCTCGGCATCAAGAACGTCGGCATCATTTTCGACCTCGGCAATGACTATTCGAAAGGTCTCGCCGAAACCTTCACCCAGTCCTTCACGGCGCTGGGCGGAGCGATCGTGGCGAGCGAAGGCTACGCTTCCGGCGTAACCGACTTCAAGGCGCAGCTGACCAAGATCGTCCAGACGAATCCCGAATGCCTCTATATCCCCGCCTACTACAGCGATGTAGGCCTCATCGCCAAGCAGGCCCGCGAACTCGGCTTTAAAGGCACCCTCCTGGGCGTCGACGGATGGGATTCCTCCGAGCTCGTGAAGATCGGCGGCGACGCCGTCAATGGCGGTTACTTCACCAATCATTATTCCAAGGACGACACCCGTCCCGAAGTCCAGGCCATCGTCCAGAAATACAGCGCCAAGTACGGCGCGGCGCCCGACGCCCTCGCCGTTCTCGCCTACGACGGCATGAACATCATGCTCGACGCCATCAAGCGCGCCGGTTCGACGAAGAACGAAGCTATCCGCGACGCCCTCAAGACGACCAACCTCGCCTGCGTCGGCGGCCAGATCACCTATGACGAGTTCCGCAACCCGATGAAGTCTGTCGTCATCATCGAGATGAAGGACGGTCAGCAGGTCTACAAGACCACGGTGAATCCCTAACATCGGCGATTCGCGCGTCTCGCCAAGGCGCGGACGCCGCGGGAAAGAATTCTGATTCCCGATAATGGGGAAGGGGGGCATCCACTGGATGGCCCCCTTTTTTGTCGAAAAGCCTTATCTCCAAGCGGACTCTCGTGTCCGGTATTCAAGGCATTCGCGTAAGAAGACGCTCGCTATGGGGCCAGACCACAGGCTAGCCCCGAGCTATTGAGTTAGCCTATAATCACGCAACGCTAATGAGCGGGCCCGCGGCTCTCCCATTGGCGCACCTTCGGGACATCGGGGAGCTTTTAGGGCCAGCTCGCCGACCAAGCCCCGTCAAGGCGCGCCGCCGTAACCGTCGGCGGTGCGAAAGCAGGGCTCGCGAAACGAAATACGTTTCGCGCGCCGATTTCGTGAGCACAGCTCCAGGAATCGGCGTACAGGAGTTATTTCATGGACAACAGCATCAGCATGGAGAAGATCGTCTCCCTGGCCAAGCGGCGCGGCTTCGTCTTCCAGTCGTCGGAAATCTACGGCGGACAGGCCGGAGCCTGGGACTACGGTCCCATGGGCGTCGAACTGAAGAACCGCATCGCGCGGTTCTGGTGGAAGGAGATGACGCAGCTCCACGACGACATCGTCGGCCTCGACGCCGCCATCCTCATGCATCCCCGCGTGTGGGAAGCCTCCGGCCATGTCGAGAACTTCACCGATCCCCTCGTCGACTGCAAGAAGTGCAAGCAGCGTTTTCGCGCGGACCTGATAGACCCGGAGAAGCTGGCAAAGAAAATATGCCCCGAGTGCGGCGGCGAGCTCACCGACACCCGCAAGTTCAACCTCATGTTCAAGACGAATATAGGCCCCGTGGACGACGGATCCGGCCTCATCTACCTCCGTCCCGAGACGGCCCAGGGCATCTATGTCAACTACAAGAACATAGTCCAGTCCAACCGCATGAAGATTCCCTTCGGCATCGCCCAGATCGGCAAGGCCTTCCGCAACGAGATCGTCACCAAGAACTTCATCTTCCGCACCTGCGAGTTCGAGCAGATGGAGATGCAGTATTTCGTGAAGCCCGGCGAGGACGAGAAGTTCTTCGACTACTGGCGCGAACAGCGCTGGGCTTACTACGCCAAGCTCGGCGTGCGCATGGACAAGCTGCGCTGGCACCGCCACGGCCCGGACGAACTCGCCCACTACGCCAAGGACGCCTACGACATCGAATACGAGTTCCCCATGGGCTTCAAGGAGCTCGAGGGCGTCCACAACAGGACGAACTTCGACCTCAACCGCCACCAGGAATTCTCGGGTAAAGATCTCCAGTACATCGACCAAGACGACGGCAACGCGCGCTACATCCCTTTCATTATCGAGACGAGCGCTGGCCTCACGAGGCAGCTCCTCATGGTCCTCTGCGACGCCTATGAAGAACAGAAGGTGGCAGACAAGGGCACCGACGACGACTGGCGCACCGTCCTCCATTTCCATCCCACACTCGCCCCCATCACCGTCGCCGTCCTCCCCCTCATGAAGAAGGATGGCCTGGCCGAGCTCGCGAAGGATATTCGCGCCGAGCTCAAGGAAGACTTCGCGACCGACTACGATCAGGGCGGCGCCATTGGCCGCCGCTACAGGCGTCAGGATGAGGTGGGAACGCCTTTCTGCGTCACCATCGATTACCAGACGAAGGAAGACGGCACCGTCACCGTGCGCGACCGCGACACGATGCAGCAGGAGCGCGTCGCCGCCTCCGGGCTGTCCGCCTACATCAGAGCCAGGATCAAGGCCTACAAGAGGGTATAAGCATGAGCGACGATGCCGATATCTTCGCGGAGGCGGCGAGACTATCCCGCTTTGGGCTTCGTTTCGCGTTGGCCGGTATCGTTTCCTCGAGCGGATCGACGCCGCGTTCGAAAGCCCGTATGCTCATGCGCGGCGATGGGACGACGCTGGGAACGATAGGCGGCGGCATCGTCGAGTCGAAGGTCATCGCCGATGCCGCCGAATGCCTGAAATCGGGCGAATCCAGAACCGCCCGCTACGATCTCGACACCTGCTCCGGGAAAGACTCCGTCGGAATGCTCTGCGGAGGCAGCATGGAGGTCTTCATAGACGTGGTCGTGGGTAGGCCCCGGCTCGTCATCATCGGGGCTGGCCACGTCGGACTCGCCCTCGCGAAGCTGGCGGATTTCGCCGGTTTCGGCGTGGCAGTGGTCGATGAGCGCCCGTCGATGGTCACCGGCGAGCGTTTTCCCATGGCCGAAGCGCTGTACTGCGACGGGGATCTCGTCGAAAGTCTGAACAAGCTGCCGGCGGATCCGGAGGCGCTCATCGTCATCGCCACCCATTCCGACGACGAGAGAGCCCTGCGCGCGATGATCGGCAGGCCATGGAAATACTTGGGTATGTTGGGATCGCGCGGAAAGGTGTCTCTTCTGATGGAGAAGCTGGGGAGGGAGGGCGTGGAACCAACCCTTCTGGCCAAGGTCAGGGCACCTATCGGACTCGATATCGACGCCGAAACGCCCGAGGAAATCGCGATATCGATACTATCCGAAATTATCGCTGACACCAGATCGTCCACCTGCGGACATATGTCGGAGAAAACATATCGACGGGGATAAAAACAAAATAACCGGCATCCAGCGCCGATGGAAGGTGGAGTTTAGCGCCTAAGAAAAAAGAGAGCCGCGGCATCGATACGGGGAAGCCGCGGCATCGATACGGGGAAGCCGCGGCTTATTTGCCGAGCACGCCTTCCTTGCAGGCTTTCGAAACAGTGAACTTCACCGCTGTCTTGGCGGGGATCTTGATCGTTTCGCCAGTGGCGGGGTTTCTGCCGGTGCGAGCCTTGCGCTTTGCGAGCTTCAGGATCCCAAAGCCCGGAAGCGTAAACTTCTTGTTTTTTTTCACTTCTTTGTAAGCCACTTCGGATAGAGCCTCGAGAAAGCCCTTCACATCTTTTTTGGTCATGCCGGTCTTTTCGGAAAGCGCGGTCACTAACTGGGCTTTGGTCATCGCTGTTCCATTCGTCGCCATGGTTCATCTCCTTGAAGGAAGCTCTGGGTCCGAACCGGTAAATGGCGCGTCGCCAGAGGGCTTCGCGCGCATTGCAGCGCGGTTCTATATGGCAATAATAGCACATACCTCCGGAAAAATAAAATAGTATTTGCGTTGTGCGGAAAATATGTGCTGCAGATATTGAGAATAATGCGCCATTATCGGTATACTGCCTCTCAAGGCAAGGAGATCTCATGAATAGAGCGCTAGAAATATTGAGGGAACGAGGTTTTATCCAACAGTGCACCGACATCGAAGGATTGTCCAAACTCATGGACGAAGCCCCCGTCACTCTGTATGAAGGCTGCGATCCCACAGGACCCTCGCTGCATATCGGGCATATGGTGCCGTATTTCGCGATCAGACACCTCCACGAAGCCGGCAACAACGCCATCGTCCTCATGGGCGGAGGAACGGCCCGCATCGGCGATCCTTCGGGCAAGACGACGATGCGACAGATCATCAGCTACGAGGAGATCGACGCCAACACGAAGAGATTCCTCAGGCAACTGGACCGGTTCCTAAAGTTCGACGGCACGACGCTCATGTCGGACAACAACAAGAACTGGCTGGCCGACCTCAACTACATCGATTTTCTAAGGGATATAGGCAGGCATTTCTCCGTCAACCGCATGCTGTCCTTCGAGGCGTACAAGATGAGGATGGAGACAGGCCTCTCGTTCATAGAATTCAACTACCAGCTTCTACAGAGCTACGATTTCCTCCAGCTCTACAAGCGCCACGGGTGCAGGCTCCAAATAGGCGGGGATGATCAGTGGGGCAATATCGTCGCGGGCATCGAACTCATCAGGCGCGTGGAGGGGGCGGAGTGCTACGGCCTCACGTTCCCCCTCGTCACGACGAGCGACGGCAAGAAAATGGGCAAGACGGAAAAAGGCGCCCTTTTCCTCGACCCTACGATGACGAGCCCCTACGAGTTTTTCCAGTACTGGAGAAATGTCGCCGACGTGGACGTGGAGCGCTTTCTCCTGATGTTCACCTTCCTTTCCGTCGAAGAATGCGGGCGGCTGGCTAAGGGCGCCGACGCCGAGATCAACAAGGCCAAGGAAAAGCTCGCCTGGGAAGTCACCGCGATCATCCATGGCAAGGAAGAGGCCGATAAGGCCCTCCAGGCGGCCAGGGCGGCCTTCGGTG
Organism: Rectinemataceae bacterium; assembly: GCA_035560555.1. Taxonomy (GTDB): domain Bacteria; phylum Spirochaetota; class Spirochaetia; order Treponematales; family Rectinemataceae; genus UBA11090. The sequence goes on along the minus strand of DATMZF010000021.1, from coordinate 115,422 downwards.
GCGCCGGTCTGGGCGACGTGGGGGAAATCCCTTCCATCGCCATGGCTGCGGCGAGGCTCGACGAGGGAATCGGCGTTCTGGATCTTTTCCTCGAAGCGAAGCTAGTCTCGTCCAAGAGCGAGGCTAGACGCCTCGTCCAGCAGGGCGGCGCTTCGGTGAACGGCGTGAAAGTCGCCGACGAGTCGGCGGTATTCTCAACGAAGAATCTGGCGGAGGGCGCCCTGTTCCTGCGAGCCGGAAAAAAACGCGTCTGCAGGGTGGTGATGGAATAGGCGCTAAGGCTAGGGACGCGCGCTGCTTATTCTTCCGCCTTTTTCTGCAGTTCCTTTCTTCGTTTACGATATTCCATGATAGGCTTGTCGCCCTGGAATAGATTCTCCCCTATGCCAAGCCCCGATGTTTTGGGCACTTGCGTCCGCACCACCGTTCTGTCCTGGTGGGCGACGAGAAGATTGAAGGGCATCGCGGCCTTCGCTATCAAGGCGCCTAATAAGGGAATGAGGACAAAGGACTGGTAAAACCGCAGATAGAGCAGGGTATGTTCGCCGTCCACGGGGACGAAAGCGCCCAACACCCTCACCTTGTCGGCGATCCGGTTTTCCCAGAGATTGGGGTAGATGAATTCGAGTTTGAAACCGTTTGGGTTCGGTACAGGAACCTGCGTCGGCGTTTTGGGCTTCTGGCCTGAATCTACCTCGTTGTAAACATACATGAAGAACTTGTCGGGGCTCGCCCATTCGAAGCCGGGACCGTTGACGACGGTCTTGTTGCCGCGGCCTATGGTGTTGTGGTGGACGAAGGGAAGATGGACACAGTCAATCTGGTTCTCGATCACGCGGGAGTAATGCGCGTCCCAGGGATCGATGACGGTAGAATATTTGGCGTTCGGGGGGATGTCGTCAAAGAACTCCGGAAATAAGGGAGAGGGCCGGCCTTCGCCCCACCATATCCAGATGAAGCCATGGTCCTCATGGGTGGGATAGCTTCGTACCTTGAAATTGGGCGGAACGGCCGCTGCCCTGCCATTGGCGGGGATCAAGGTGCATTTGCCTGAGGCGTCGTAGCGAAGCCCGTGGAAGGGGCACATGAGCGTATCGTCGTCGCAGGCCGCGCCGATGGAGAGCGCCACGCCGCGGTGAGCGCATTTATCCGCGAGGCAGACCGCCTCACCTTTTGAGGAACGGAAGAAGACGAGCTTTTCGCCCAGGCGCGTCACGCCGATAGGAGTCTTTCCCACTTGGCGCGAAGCGAGAACGACGTACCATTGGTTTTTGATCATATCGAACTCCTTCCATGCGGCAATAGTATTTTTTAGTTATACAATTTCATACATGTTCGAGAGCTTTTCTCGTATCTTTGGGCGAATATCCTCGTCGCGGCGGCCAAAAGCGACCACAATGCCCACAGTCCAGTCTTTTTCGCTCTTATCAAGAGCCGACAGAACCCCGGCTTCGTCGAAGCCTTCCAGAGGACATGAATCGAGATCGAGAGACGCGGCGCCCGTCATCATGTTGGCGCAGGCGATGTATGTCTGGGCGCGCGCCCAGTAGAGGATCCGGTTTTCCTTCAGGAGGAACTCGTGATAGCCCTTATAGTCGGCCTCGAAGACAGGATAGCCTCCAGGGAAGCGTTCCGCCCTTTGCCTTAGAAACGCCGAATCGAGGGAGTATGCGGCATCCTTGCGCGCGAGAATGACGATGACGCAGGGACTGGTATAGACGGCGTCCTGGGAAAAGCACGCGTCCCCCAGGGCCTTGATCGTCTCGGGATTTGCGGCGACGACGAAGCGCCAGGGTTCGAGGCCGAAAGAGGAAGGTGAAAGCCTCCCGCATTCCAGCAGGAACTCGATCGCGTCGAAGGAGAGCGGGAAATCCTTCCTGAAGCGCTTGCAGGCGAAGCGCTTCCTCATGGACTCGAGAAAACGCTCCGCCTTCACCGTATCCAAGGAAAACTCCATAGGCGGCTGACTCAAACCAGGTCCAGCGCCACGTCGAACATGGAATTGAGGGAGGTTTGCCTCTCATCGGGCGTCATTTCCTTCCGCGAAATATTGGAATCGGAACAGGTCAGGATGGTCAGCGCCTTTTTCTTGAGGTAGGCGGCGTTGCAGTAGAGGGCGAAACACTCCATGTCGGTGGCGGCGCAGCCCATCGAAGCCCATTTCTTCCAGCCCTCCTCATCGTCCAGCGCGCTGTAAAGCGAGAAAACGTCCGAGGAGAATATGCCGCCAACCCAATGCTTGATGCCGCGTTTTCGCGCCGACGCCACGGCTTTTTCGAGCAGTGAATAGCTGGCGCAGGGCGAGAAGGAGCCTTTCAGGCCGTACTGGTGCGCGTAGTTCGAATCGGTGGAGGCCGTCATGGCGATGACGATGTCGCCGACGTCGATGTCGGCCGTCATGCCGCCGCAGGTGCCTATCCTGACGATGCTCTCGACGCCGTAGAAGGCGAAGAGCTCGAAGGAGTAGATGCCCATGGAAGGGGCGCCCATGCCGGAGCTCATGACGGTGACGTCCTTGCCTTCCCAGGTGCCGGTGAAACCGAGCATGTTCCGAACTCCCGTCACTTTTCTGGCGTTCTTCAGCCGTGTTTCCGCTATGTATTGGGCTCGCAGGGGGTCTCCGGGCATGAGCACTATAGGCGCGAAATCGCCTTTCTTGGCGGAATTGTGCGGCGTGCCGGAGGAAAAGTGTTCAAGTTTCCTCTCATGAAATCGCGATGAATGCATATATACTCCTTGCTATCCCCGGCGTTGGGCGTGAAAGGCCCCCGCCGGCGGAATGTAATCAGTTCAGCTGCCGCTTCTCTCAAAGGGCTGGCCCGATGCCCTGGGGGCATACTCCTTGCCCGAGAAGACCATGAGCGTCACGAGTGTGATGATATAGGGCATGACGCTGAAAAATTCGGGGGGCAGGAAACGGAGGCTCTGAATGTTGACCATGTAAATGGAGAGCGCCGTCGCCGTGCCGAAGAGTAGCGATGAGGCGGCTATGCCCTTGGGAAGCCACCTTCCAAAGGATACAGCGGCCAGGGCTATGAATCCTGCTCCGTTGATCGTGTTGACCGTGTATTGGATCGTCTGCGTGAGAACGAGGCAACCGCCGGCCAGGCCGCCTAGGGCTCCCGATACCATGACGGCTATATAGCGTGTCTTCCTGACGTCGATGCCCGCCGAGGCAGCCGCCTGGGGGTGTTCGCCGCAGGATCGCAGGCGCATTCCGAAAGGCCGCTTGTATAGAACGAACCAGGCGATGATGACGACGGCGAGCGCTATCCATGCCGTAGGGTAGATTCCCCAGATTCCAGGCATCATGCCCAGCCTGAACGGCGAAGTTCGCTCCATCCTGAAGATGATCTGAGCCAGGAAGGTCGTCCCCCCCGTGACGAGGAGGTTTATGCCCGTACCGGATACCGTCTGGTCGGCGTTGAGCGTTATGGAGGCGAAGGCGTGGATCAGCGAAGTGAGTACGCCCGCGACGGCGCCCAGGGCTAGGGCTATCCATATCGAGTAGGGAGTGGAAGGCTCCAGAAAATAATGGATCGTGGCGGCGGCGAAGGCGCCGACGCCCATGAGGCCTTCCAGGGCTATGTTCACGACGCCCGAGCGTTCGCAGATCATCCCACCCACCGCGGTGATGAGGATTGGCGAGACGATCATGAGGATCGAGGGAATCATGGCAATGAGACTATTCATCGGCGGCTTCCTTCTGCGCTTTCGCGTTTTTCTTGGCCTTCCAGTCGAGCAGGAGCCTCACCCCGGCGCGCATGGATATGAGAACAACCACGAGGCCGGAAATGATGAGGGTTATTTCTTTGGGTATCTGCCGGGACTGCATGAGTGGTTGGGCCGAAGCGAGCATTCCAAAGAGCAACCCCGCGAAAAGCGTGCCTCCGGCGTTGTTGTTCCCGATGAGGGCCACGGCGATGCCGTTGAATCCGTAATTATCGTAGCCGCCCAAAACGCGCCCATAGCCGAAAGAGCCCAGAGCGACGACGGCGCCCGCGAAACCGGCGAACATGCCAGCCATCAGCATCGATGTCGTGATGCTGCGCGTCACCTTGATGCCGGCGTAACGGGCCGCGTCCCTGTTGAGTCCCGTGGCCCTCAGTTCGAATCCCAGCTTGGTTTTCTCAATGACGAACCAGTAAATGATACAGGAGAGCAGGGCGACCCAGAGGCCGAGACTGAGCCTCGATCCATTGGTCAACTGTTCAAAGAGCGGACTCGTGAGGCGCGCGGTGGCCGGAAAATTGGGCGTCTTGTAGGTGTTGGCCCCAGGAATCAGCATGCTTGTCCAGCGGGAGAAGAAAAAGGCGATATAGTTGAGCATGATCGTGGCGACGACTTCTGATACCGCGAATTTTGCCTTGAGCCAGCCCACGATGCCGCCCCAGAGCGCTCCGGCGAGTCCGGCGGCGGCCACGGCGACCATCCAGTGGAGCACAGGGACCGGCGGAAAGAAAAGGGCGACAAACTGGGCGACGGTCAGGCCAACGATATATTGCCCCTCGGCTCCAATGTTGAAGAGCCCAGCCCGGGCCGCGAATCCCATGGAAAGACCGCAGAGGATGAGGGGGATGCTCGCGGTGAGCCATTCGCCTATGTAGCGGGCATTCCAGGTGCCGCGCGTGATGTCGAATCCTGTCAAGGTCTGCAGCAGGGCGGAGTACATGCCAGCGGGGTTCTTGCCTACGACGAGTATGAGAAGAGTCCCGCAGAGGAATCCGAGGAGGACGACCGAAATGGAAATCACTTTCGGGCTGGAAAACAGTCTTTCCATTCCACCCTTATGCGGGTTTTGTCTCTGATTCATGCTGTCTCTCCAGCGGCCTTCTGCGCTATCCCGGCCATCATGGCGCCGATTTCCCTTTCATCGGCCGATTCCCCGTCCACGATGCCGACGATCTCACCCTTGGAGATGGCAGCGATCCTGTCGCAGAGGTTCATGATTTCCTCCAGTTCGAAGGAGACAAGGAGAACGGCGCGCCCTTTGTCCCTCTCCGCGATTATTCGCGAATGGATGTTTTCGATGGCGCCCACATCGAGGCCGCGCGTCGGTTGGGAGATGACGAGGAGATCGGGGGAGAGTTCTATCTCCCTGGCGATGACGGCCTTCTGCTGGTTCCCTCCCGACATGGAGCGGACCTTGGTCGCCGCTCCTTCGCCGGTCCTGATGTCGAAAGCCTTAATGAGTTTTCGGGCATTCTCCTCGATCGCCTTGCGGTCGAGGACGCCGAACCTTCCGCAATAGGCTGGGGAGCCATAGGTTTTCAGGATGAGATTCTCGTCCAACCGGAAATCCAGGACGAGTCCTTCCTTCTGCCTGTCTTCGGGCACGTAGCCGATGCCGGACTCTATCCTGCTGTGTATCGAGGCGCGGGAAATATCTTTTCCATTGAGGAGAACCCTGCCTTTTTCCAGCGGCCTCAAGCCAGTGATGGCCTCTACCAGCTCGGCCTGGCCGTTGCCGTCGACGCCCGCGATGCCCACGACTTCGCCGTGGCGGACTTCGAGGGAGAGGTCCCTTATGGTCTCCAGACCGCGCGAATTCCTGACAAAGAGGTGCTCGATGCGCAGGACCGTTTCTCCGGGAATGGCCTTCGATTTTTCGGTGGTGAACAGGACTTCGCGTCCCACCATCATCGCGGCCATCTGAGCCTCGGAGGTCGAATCCACTTCCACCGTGCCGACCATCTTGCCCCGCCTGAGCACCGTGCAGCGGGAAGCCGCCTGCTTAATCTCCTTGAGCTTATGGGTGATGAGGATGATCGTCTTGCCTTCCGATTTGAGGCGCTCGAAAATCTGCATGAGTTCGTCGATTTCCTGGGGCCGCAGTACAGCCGTCGGTTCGTCGAAAATGAGGATGTCGGCCTTTCTGTAAAGTATCTTGAGGATTTCCACGCGCTGCTGCATCCCGACGGTGATGCTTTCGATGGTCGAGTCCGGATCGACGTCGAGACCATAAAGCTTGGAGAGCTCGGCCACGCGTTTTCGTGCCGACTGGATGTCTATATTGCCAAAGCGATCCCTCGGCTCGTCGCCGAGAATGATGTTTTCGGTGACCGTATAGTTGTGCACGAGCTTGAAATGCTGGTGGACCATCCCGATGCCGAGCGATGTGGCGTGGTTCGGATCCTTGATCCTGACTTCCTTGCCCCTAATGGCAATAGTGCCCGAATCGGGCTCATAGAGGCCGAAAAGAATCGACATCAGCGTCGATTTGCCGGCGCCGTTCTCGCCGAGTATCGCGTGGATTTCGTTGTCCCGCACGCGAAACGTGACCTTGTCGTTGGCGATGATACCGGGGAAAATCTTTGTAATCCCCACCATCTCGATCGCGTATGAGTCCATCCAGCAGTCTCCTGACCGCGTGACTTACCGCCCTCGGGGCTATACGGGCCATTTCTCGCCGTTCCAGCCCATGGCGGCCGCACGCGCCAATCTGGTTTGTTGCGTTGAAAAACAGGGCCGCGCCGGCATTTTTAGCCCGACACGGCCCCGCGTTCAGGAAAGCGAAGGCGAAATTAGTTATCGGATGCCTGGAGGTTAGCCGGCGCGAGGCCCGCGGCCTTGGCCGCGGCATAGGTCGGAACGACCTTGATCTGACCCTTGATGATCTTGTCTTTGGCCGCGTTGACCTGCTTGACGATATCGGCGCCGAGTTCGGCGTTGCTGGCCGAGAAGCCTACGCCGTCGATCTTGGTGTCGAATATGACGACCTGACCCTTGAAGGTCTTGTTCTTGACCTGGTTGAGGGCATACTTCGTCGAGTTTTCGACTCTCTTGATCATCGAGGTGAGCACCGCCGACTTGCCGGTCGCGTAGATGCCATCCTCGTACTGGTCGGAATCGACGCCGATAGCCCAGACGTTCTTGCCCTGCGAGCGGTATTCCTTGGCCTGGGCGATGGTGCCGTTTCCGGTGCCGCCGGCGGCCGAGAAGATGGCGTATACGCCGGAATCATACCAGTTCTTGGCCTGAGCCTTGGCGAGCTCGGGCTTGCCCCAGTCGTTCGCGTAATAGTCGACGAGCTCGGCGTTGGGATATACGGACTTGATGCCCTGCACCCAGCCCATCTCGAACTTGGTGATGACCGGTCCGGGGACGCCGCCGATGAAACCGAACTTCGGCGCGGCGATCTTGTCTTTCTTGGCCTTGAGGGCCGCGGCCACGCCGACGAGGTAGGAGCCTTCATGCTCGGAATAGGTGGCTTCCATGACGTTCGGCTTGCCGATCCAGTCCACGTCCACGATGAGGTATTTCTGGTTGGGGTACTTGCCCGCCACTTCGGTGAGCGCGTCGGCGAAGGTGAAGCCCGTGACGATGATGAGATCGTACTTTTCGTCGGAAGCCTGCATCAGGTTCGGGATGTACATGTCCTGTGTCTGCGCTGTCACGACGTCGTAGAATTTGCCGCGCTTGGTGGTCTTGTTCCAGGAATCCCCATAGAAATCGAGGATGCCGCGCCAGGCCGCCTGGTTGAAGGACCTGTCGTCGATGCCGGTCGCGTCGGTGAGAAGGCGGCTCGTAGGCTGTGCCGCGACGGAAACGGCGACGCCGAAAATCATGCCCGCGATGAGAAGCAAAGCGAAGATTCGTTTCATACGTTTTCCTCCATTATGCTTGAGCGGCGCTTTACGGCGCCGCGTTGTGCACCTATATAGTACCTGGGGACTAGGGGATCATATCTCCGCTCCCACGTGGCCATGATAATACTCGTCGCGGAGCTGCTTCACCTGGGCATCGCCCAGATAATCGTCGAAACTCATGTATCGGTCGATGATGCCGCCCGGACATATCTCGATGACGCGGTTGGCGATGGACGTCACGAACTCGTGGTCGTGGCTCGCGAAGAAGAGGACGCCGGGAAATTCGATCAGCCCGTCGTTGAGAGAGGTTATGGCCTCGAGGTCGAGGTGGTTCGTAGGCTCGTCCATGATGAGGAAATTGGCCCCCGAAAGCATCATGCGCGAGAGCATGCAGCGCACGCGCTCGCCGCCCGAGAGCACCTTGACGGGCTTGAGCGCGTCGTCGCCCGAAAAAAGCATTCGGCCGAGGAAGGATCTGATGTAGGTGTCGTCGTCGGAGGAAGTGGCGGATTTAAGCCACTCGACGATGCTCGCGTCGGACGCGAAGAGGGGCGCGGCATCCTTGGGGAAATAGGCCTTCTCGACGGTCTGGCCCCAGTAGAGATCGCCCGCCGAAAGTTCCAGCTCCCCGCCGAGAGCGGCGAAGAGGGAGGATTTGGCGATGTGCTGATGGCCGACGAAGGCTATTTTGTCCGTCCGGTTGACGTTGAGTGAGAAGTCTTTGAGAACCTCGGTCCCGTCGGCTTCGATGGATACGCCGACTATCCTGAGGACATTGTTGCCTATGTCGCGGTTGGGCTTGAAGCTCACGTAGGGGAAACGGCGCGACGAAGGCACGATGTCGGCGAGTTCCAGTTTCTCGAGGATCTTCTTCCGCGACGTCGCCTGTTTGGATTTGGAGGCGTTGGAGGCGAAGCGCTGGATGAATTCCTTCAGGTCCTTCACCTTGTCCTCGCGGCGGCGTTTCAGGTCCTTTTGTTGCTGGACGAGAATCGCGTTCATCTTGTACCAGAAATCGTAGTTGCCCGAATACATCCTGATATGGCCGAAGTCTATGTCGCAGACGTGGGTGCATACCGAGTTCAGGAAGTGCCTGTCGTGCGATACGACGATCACGATGTTCGGCGATTCGATGATGAACTCTTCGAGCCATGTGATTGAATCGAGATCGAGGCCGTTGGTCGGTTCATCGAGCAGGAGGATGTCGGGGTTGCCGAACAGCGCCTGAGCGAGAAGGACACGAACCTTGAAGGTTTCGTCCACTTCCTTCATGAGCTTGTCGTGGAGGCTTTCCGGAACGCCTAACCCCGCGAGGAGGACGGCCGCCTGGGCTTCGGCTTCCCATCCGCCCATTTCGGCGAATTCGGCCTCCAGCTCGCTCGCGCGTATGCCGTCCGCCTCGGTGAAATCGTCCTTGGCGTAGATGACGTCGCGCTCCCTCGCGATGGCGTGAAGTTTCTCGTACCCCATGATCACCGTATCGATGACGCGGGATTCATCGAAGGCGAAATGGTCCTGCTTGAGCGTCGCCATGCGGGATCCGGAGGATATGGAGATTTCGCCTCTGTCGTGCTGAATTTCACCGGAAAGTATGCGGAGAAAGGTGGTCTTGCCCGATCCATTGGCGCCGATCACGCCATAGCAGTTGCCCGCGGTGAATTTTAGGTTTACATCCTTGAAGAGGCTTCGTTCTCCGAAGCCGAGGGCTAGTTCTGTTACTGATATCACAATAAGAATACTCCCCGCAAACGCCATGAATTTCAAGGGGTAAAGAAGGGAATTGCTCCCATTTTCCCGAACATGACCTGGGCGAATCCATCTTCATCATTGACGGAAGCGCTTCCTGAAGCTACATATAGTGAAGGTGGCAAGAGTGAAGAAGCTTCTTCTGCTTTCGGATATACATGGCCGGGGCGACGTGGCGGCGGCCATAATAGCCAGGCATCCCGACATCGAATACGTTCTCATCGCCGGAGACATCACCAATTTCGGGGATGTGAAAAGCGCGAGGACAGTGATCGGGGCCCTGTCTTCCGGCGGGAGGCGGCTTTCCGTCTCCCTCGTGGCCGGAAACTGCGACCCCGCGGCGGTGAGGGAGTTTTTCATGACGGAAGACCTCGAAATCGAAGGCCGCGGCCGTGAGCTGCCTTTCGCCTCCCTGGTGGGTGTGGGCGGAGGCCTGCGGAGGGCTGGCCTCACGAGTTTTGAGCGGACGGAACGCGAGTTGGGCGAAGCTCTCGTCGCCAAGCTTTCCCCCTTTAGCGCTCGCGACCGCGCGAAACCGGTCATCACGCTCACCCACACACCGCCCTATGGCACCAATGCCGACCGCCGGGGAGAGACGCACGTTGGATGCAGGGAATTCGCGAAATCGATGGTGGAATTCTGTCCGGATGTGTGGGTATGCGGCCATATCCATGAATCGCGCTGCGTTTCGCTCGAGGATGGGACGCTCGTCGTCAACCCGGGACCCTGCAGCGGCGGCTTTTATTCCATACTGGAAATAGGGGAAGGCCCCGGCGGAACATCATCCGTCAGGGCCTTCCTGCTCAAATAAAATTCCCGAAATAGGCCGATGTCTTCATACCGGCTTTCGGTTTGTCAACCTAGCGTCCCGAAGGGCTGTAGAGATATTTGAAATAGTCCATATCGGTGGAGAGTGTCTTCTTGAGGCCAGGCACGGTGGCCTTGTACGACTCCATCGCCTTCCAGAATTCGAAGAAGGAAGGATCCCTGCCGAATGATTCGGCGAAGATCCTCGTCGCCTCGGCGTCGGCTTTTCCCTTGAGGGTTTCGGATTTCTGATAGGCGGAAGAAAGTATTGAACGTTTCTCGTTTTCCAGCTTTCCGAGCCATTCCGCTTTCTTGCCCTCGCCGTAGGAACGGAAGGCCTGGGCTATCTGGCTTCGCTCCTTGATCATTCGTTGATAGACCGAATCGGTTAGTTCCTCGGAATACTTTATCTGCCTTGGAACGATGTCCAGAACCTCGATGCCGTACTCGGGAGCTATGGAAGCGACGATCTTGATCATTTCCTCCGACAGCTTTTCTCGGCCCTTCTCAATCTTCTCGAACTGGGTTTCGGAAATCGTCAGCTCCTCGAGCGATGTGGAGCCCACGGATTCTCCCGTCTGGAAGGTCTCGATATTGCTGGAATTCATGAGCTCGTCGGTGCTTCGTACGGCTTCCCGCAGATAGTTTGAGGAAATCACCGTGCGGACGGCAGAGTCGATGACATCGTCGAGGCGTCCGTAAGCGTTCTCGAGGCTGCTCACCGATTCATAGAATTTCACCGGGTCGACTATTCTCCAGCGCGCGGTGGTGTCCACCCAGATAAACTGGTTTTCCTTGGTCGGTATGCGCTGTTTGTCCCCGTCCCATGAGAGGAGCTTCTTCGGGAACTTGATGACGTTGTCGACAAAGGGGCTGCGGAACTTGAGGCCGGCCTCGTTGTGTGTCTTCATGATTTTCCCGAAACGGACGACCACGGCCTGTTCGCCTTCATTCAGGACGAAAAAGGGACCGATTATGATGACGCCGGCGACGATGATGGCCAGCGCGGCAGCGAATATCAATGTCTTTTTCATTTGGCCGCCTCCTTGGGAGCATCGAGGATCTTAAGAGGGACAAGATTCTTGAAGGACTTATCGATCAGTTCCACTTCCGTGCTGCCCGCGAAGACCTCATTCATCATCTCGTAGTAAAGACGCTTTCTCGTCACATCGGGTGACTTGCGGTACTCGTCCAGGACGGAGACGAAGCGGGCGACATCGCCCTTCGCCATGTTGACGCGTTCGGTTGAATAGCCCTGCGCGATTTCTAGGATCTGGTCAGCCTGGCCCTTGGCCTTGGGGATTTCCGCGTTATAGGCTTCCTTGCCCTCGTTGATGAGACGGTTCATGTCCTGTATGGACTTGTTGACGTCCTCGAAGGCGTCCTGTACGCCGGCCGGAGGCACTATGTTCTGGAGCTGTACCTGCGTTACATCGATTCCGAGATTATATTTCGTGAAAATCTCATTCATCATCACGACGGCCTTGTCCTGGATAGCCTGCCGGTCCGGTCCGATGACGCCCAATATGAGTCTGTCGCCGACGAGACGATTGATGACCGACTGAGAGATATCCCTTATGGTCTTCTGCTTGTCGGAAACATTGAAAAGCCAGGCCTGCGGATCGATAATCTTGTACTGAATGATCCACTCAACGTCGACGATATTGAGATCACCCGTAAGCATCGTCGATTCGTCAGGGAATTTTTCCTCTGAATATTGGGTGACTACTCCGCTCTTGATCGTCCTGAATCCGAAGGTTTCCGTCTGGATGACCTTCGTCTTGACGATGTAGGCTTTCTGGAGCCCGAAAGGCAATTTGTAGTGGAGACCTGCCCCTAGTGTCTTCGAATACTTGCCTAGCGTCGTGATGACGGCGTTCTCCGTCTGGTCGACGATGATGAAGCTCGTGGACAGGAAGATGATCGCCGCTACCGCCGCGATAGCGATGATAATGGCGGGGCCCTTGAGATTGATTTTTGGCATCTTGGGCTTGAATACCGGATCGGGCATGAATGTACCCTCCTAGAATCGGGATTGACGCAACAAAGAGTATACTTCTTTTTCATCGACAGACAAACAAGACCGCGTTTTTTTTATAAAACAGGAGGGAAGGGGGGCGAAAAGCTCCTTGGGGACATCGGGGAAAAGCTGGTTTTCAAAGGATAGCTCCCAGGCGTGGAGGTAATAGGCTTCTTCGCTTCTCCTTCCGCCGTATTTGGAATCCCCGAGGAGGGGGTGGCCATGAAACGCGGACTGCGTCCTTATTTGATGCGTCCTTCCCGTCAGGAGCCTCAGCGCGGCGAGGGTTATGTCGCCGCTGGAGGCGAGGGGGAGGATGTCGGTGATGGCTTCCTGCGCTTCATCCTCGGAGGCGCAGGCTGGAGCCTTGCCCCGATTGCCAGGTAGCGCCGCGCCGGGATCGCCGGCTGACAAGGCGCCGAAACCTCCCGAATCGCCTGGGTTTATAAAACTCTTGCGAAGCGAAGAGACGCGCGACATTCTGTCATTCCAGATTTGCCGGCTGTCCACGCGTCCTTCCAGAAGGGCCACATAGGTTTTTCGGATTGCCCCCGCGCGCAGTTCACGGCTGAAGAGCCTCGCTCCATCCAGGCTTTTTGAGAACGTGATGATTCCCGAAGTGTTCCTGTCCAGCCTGTGGAGCGGCCCGGGGGTGAAGGCCAAGGAAGCCCCCAGCTTTCCGGCTAGATAAGCCCTCACCGCGACGTCGAGACTGTCGCCGCCATCGTGGACCAAAGTGCCCATGGGTTTGTCGAGGAAGAGCAGGTCAGCCGCCTCAAGCAGGATGGGGAATTTTTTTATCGGGACTTCCGTCATAGGAATAGTGGGAGGCGGATCCTGATTTTCCGTACGAGAGGAATCCAGGCTCTGGGCGATCACGTCGATTGGAACCTGGATGACATGGCTGAATTCGAGAATGTCGCCTTCGCGGCAGCGGTATTCGGGCGATTGACGAGCGCCGTTGACGCGTATGTCGCCCTTTCGGAGCGCCTTGTGGATGGCCGACAGCGGCATGTTTTCAAGGGCGATCCGCAGGATTTTATCGAGCCTTCGGCCCTCATCGTTTTTCCCGAGCGGCAACCTGATTCCGGAATTCATGGGTTCATACTATAGACCAAGCCTGCCCCGGTCAATGAAGATCGCCCGCGCGAGGCGAACGAGGCTTGACATTAGCTACTCGGAGCGTGAAACTTCCTGAGCGATGATTACCAATGCAGCCGACCTTCAGACCCTCTTTTCAAACCCCATTTTCCTCTCGGCTTTTTTTAGCCTCCTCATCGCGCAGTTCATCAAGGCCGTCATCTCCCTGGTAAAAGCGCGAAGGGAAGCGCTCCACGAAGCCATGCTCATCTTTTTCTGGAGGACGGGCGGCATGCCATCCAGCCATTCGGCGGTCGCGGTTTCCATCAGCACCGCGGTGGCGCTCACCGAGGGGTTCTCCAATCTCTTCATCGTATCGCTGTTTCTTTCCCTGATCGTCATACGCGACGCGCTGGGCGTGCGGCGATCGGCCGGACTGCAGTCCAAGGCCCTCAATCGGCTCGGCAACGATCTATCGCTGCGAATCGGCGTCAAGTACGAGTCCGTAAAGGAAGTGCACGGTCACACGTGGCCCGAGGTGATGGTCGGCTCGGCTCTCGGCCTCTGCATCGCCTTCGCTTTCTGCAGGCTATAAATATTAATTTTCGCGATACAGGGGTTGTCATACAATCTTATGATTGTTGCGTTACGTATGGCAACCTGAGAAAAGTGACCATTCATATAAAAAATGAATTCGCGACGAATGCCCTTTTCGAGAGTCTTTGTTGTAGTATAGAATCCGAAAATCGAGGTCCCTCGCGAAAACCGCGAGGGACCTCGATTCTACAAGGCAGCGAATGAAGTGAGGGGTTTCATGCCTTCTCGCTCATCCGATCAAGATTGGCGAGCTGTGGGCATGAAACCCGCATGCGGATCACATCGAAGGTATAGAGTACATGCAAGGCACGAAAGTAATACTTGGGACATATAACACCATGCCGGACGGCGCTTCGGGAAAGGTCTTTGAACTTACCTACCAGCGTTCGTGGCGTCCCTTTCTTTCGAGCCTCTATAAATTCCAGAATATTTCAGCCGTCCTCTACTATTCGGGAGTCGTTCTCCAGTGGATAGAGGAAAACCACCCCGAGTTCATTCTCCTCCTCGAGGAAATGGCCGGCAGGAAGCAAATAGAGCTTCTGGGCGGCGGTTACTTCAGCCCGCTCTTCCCCATTCTTCAGCCTTCGGACAAGGTCGGCCAGATCGAGATGCTGACCACCTACCTGCGAAAGACTTTCGGCAAACGACCATCGGGCGGATGGCTATACGAGTACTCCTGGGACGCCAGCCTCCCCCTAATATTCAGGAATTCCGGGCTGGGCTATTCGTTCCTGCCTGCCAACATTCTCGCCGACGCGGGGTTCATCGAGGGGGGACGCTATGATCCCCTGGTGACCGAGGAACAGCGGAAGCTCCTCTATGTTTTCCCCGTTTTCGATCTCGACGAGAGCTTCGGCACGCCCATTCCCTTTGAATCGGCCCTCGAGCGCCTCATGCTGGAGCATCCGGACTGCCGGCTCTACACGATGATGGTCGACGGGCATTCCGTGCCGGGAATGTGGGAATCCTCCGGACTCGAGTCCCCCGATGTCATGTTCGAGAAATCATTCGCCTGGTTTCAGAAGAATTGCCTCTTCATCGAAACGGTATCAGCGCAGAACTATGCCCGCACCCTGAAGAACGCGAGACTTTTCTATCTGTCGTCCTGCGCCTCCAAGCGCCTAAGCCGCGGCTTTGAGGAAAAGCCGGGAGAATCCTTCCGCCATTGCGCGCCATCGCTGGCGAAGCAGCTCATCCTCCAGAATACATCCAGCAAACATCTCTACGATAAAATGTACCATGTCCACTCGCTCATGACGCTTTTGCGCGGCGACAAGGCGAGGAAAAAAAGCGCCCAGGAAGATCTATGGAAAGCCCAGAACGGCGACGCGTACTGGGAAGGCGGCGTGGGTGGCGTCCGAAGGCCTGAGGTCAGGCTCAGCGCCTATAGAGCCCTCATCGAGGCGGAAAAAGCGACGCGCGTCCATGGAAGCTTCAGCCCCGGCGTCATCCTGGACGATATCGACTGCGATGGGGACAGGGAAACCCTCTACCAGGCCGCGGACATGAACTGCTACATACACGAAAGGGGCGCCTCCGTATTCGAACTCGACTCCTTCAGGAACAAGCAGAATTACTGCTGCGCCTACAGCGCCGATCCGCTTCGCTCGCTGAGCAGTTTCGTGGACAGGATTTTCGGCTTCGGCGCCTACGACGAGGAGCTGCTCAATCTTGGATCGCAACCCTACGCGACGGTCGAGAAGGAAAAAAGCCCTTTCAAGGTCGTTTTCGTCAGAGAATTCGCCCTCAAGTCGGGGACTAGTCTCTATCCTCTCGCTATCAGAAAAGCCTATTTCTTTCAGAAATACTGCATAAGCGTCGACGTCGAGCTGATCAACCGTTCCCAACACCAGATTTCGCTCCGCTACGCTTCCGAACTGAACATTCAGCCTGCGGCAAGCTTGGATGAGGTGGAACTCTTCTCCTTGGAAGGCAGGGAAAAAGAAAAAATCCCCCTGCCGACTAAAACCTCTTCCTTTACCGCCGAGGCTATCGTTTTCCAGATGCTCCAGGGAAAGGAGATTTTGGAAGTCAGATCCGACAAGCCTTTCCAGATGCGGATGGAACATAGCATTGACAGACTGGAGACTCCCCAGATGCTCCGCCTCCACGATGGCCACATGAACCCCGAAGCTTCGCAGGGCAGGGGCGAGGCATTCTATCAGGGAACCCGGATGCTTTTTGGCTGGGACGTGAACATGCCGGCGGACTCCAACGCCACCTTCTCGCTCTCGCTTCATCTATAAATCCGTGGCCTTCGCCAGCTTGCCCATTCGCATGGTTTTCTCCTACAATAGGCTATGCCAGAACAGCGATTTCCGGATGAGCTTTCGGGGAAACACATACATTTCATAGGCGCGAAGGGTACAGGCATGGCCGCCCTCGCCGAAATACTCGCCGCCAAAGGCGCCGTCCTCTCGGGAAGCGATGTTCCCGACACCTTTTACACCGACGCGATTCTTCGTTCCATTCATATGGAGGTGAAGGAGTCCTTCGACGCTGACCATATAGGCGATGATCTGGACCTGGTGGTCTACTCCGACGCCTACAACCCGGTCTCCAATCCGGAGATGGCCGAGGCCGCGAGAAGAAGACTGCCCATGTTCACCTTTGCCCAGGCCCTAGGCGCGCTTTCCAGGTTGAGCGATTCGTCCGGGATTTCCGGTGTCCACGGCAAGACGACGACGACAGCCATGGCGGGGAGCATGCTCGCCGCGCTAAAAAGCCCCGCGACGGTGCTCACCGGCTCAGCCGTGTCCTCCTTCGGCGACCGATGCACGCTGATCCGCGGCGATCGCTATTTCGTCGCCGAAACCGATGAGTATAAGCGTCACTTCATGCACTTTTCGCCCCGCCGGATTCTGCTCACCAGCGTCGAGAGCGACCACCAGGATTTCTATCCCACCTACGCGGACATCGAGCGGGCTTTTCGCGACTATGTCTTGTCCCTTCCGCCAGGCGGTCTCCTCGTGTATTGCGCCGACGACAAAGGGGCGGCGGCGGTGGCGGCCTTCACGCGATCGAGAAGGGAGGACCTGCGCCAAGCGCCCTACGGTTTTTCGGCCGAAGGACCCTGGAGGATACGCTCCTGCGAAACCGCCGAGGGAAGGACGGCCTTCGCCATCGAAGCTCGGGGAAGAAGCTTCGAGCTCCATGTGCCCGGAAGGCATCTGGTTCTGGACGCGGTGGGAGCGCTCGCCCTCGTCCACGATATCGTGATGGACTCGCAGGGCGGAGGCGACTGGACCGACGCGCAGTGGGCCGCGGCCGGGGCCGCGCTGGGAGAGTTTCGGGGCTCGAGAAGAAGGAGCGAAATTGTGGGCGAAGCCGGGGGTGTCCTCGTCCTGGACGATTACGCGCACCATCCTACGGCCCTTAAGGCGACCATCGCGGGCATCAAGGCCTTTTGGCCGTCGAGGCGCCTCGTCGTCGATTTCATGTCCCACACGTATTCGCGCACCATCGCGCTGATGGACGAATTCGCCGAAAGCCTCGACGAGGCCGACTGCGTCGTCCTTCACGATATCTACGCTTCCGCGCGCGAAAAACCCGTGGAAGGGGTGAGCGGCAGGAATCTCTTCGACAAGGTGAGGGCTCGCAGGCCAGACCTCGTCGACGTATCCGGCGACAGAGCCCCAGGCGGCGGGGAAAGAGGCTTCGACCGGCCCTTCATCCTGTATGAGGACAAGCACCAGGACGCCGCGCGGGAACTTCGGTCCCTTCTTCACGGGAACGATCTTTTCATCACCATGGGAGCGGGCGACAACTGGAAATTGGGAAGGACGGTGCTCGAACAGCTGAGGAAAAAGGAAAACAGCGATGCTTAAAAGCATGACCGGCTTCGCGCAGAAGGATTTCGAGAGGGACGGCATCGCGGGAAGCATCCAGCTCAAATCCTACAACAATCGATATCTGGACATCTCCATCTCCCTGCCCCCTCAGGTGTCGTCATTCGAACCGGAGGTCCAGCGGATGATAGGGGAACGTCTCAATAGGGGCAAGGTCGAATTCGGCCTCAGGCTGAGGAAAATCGACATTCCCGTATCCATTCGTCCCGACATCGCCGCCGCCAAAGCGGCCTACGACGCGATTTCTCTCGTCGGCGCCGCTTGCGGACTGGATGAAAAGCCATCCTTGAGCCTCATAGCCTCCTTTGAGGGAGTGCTCTCCTACGAGAAGAGCCTCGACGGCGAAACGCTCTGGCAGTCGATCGCGGATGAGATTGGCCTTGTTCTGGACGAGTTCGAAGTCTCCAGAAAAAGAGAGGGCGCGGCCACGGAAGCGAACATCCTCTCCGAACTGCGACGCTTCGTGGAAGGCCTCGCCATCGTCCGCGAGAACGTGGCCGAGATAGAGGGCACCATAAAGCAGCAGCTTCAGTCGAGGTTCCAGGAACTTCTGCCCAAGGGCTACGACGAACAGCGCCTCCTTCAGGAGATAGTCGTACAGCTCGTGCGGTTCAGCGTAAACGAGGAAGTCTCTAGGCTGGACGCCCATATCGAAGCCTTCAGGAACATAGGCCTCGAGGAAGCCCCCGCGAAAAAACTGGACTTCCTCTGCCAGGAAATGAACAGGGAAACGAACACGATAGGCTCCAAGAACATGCTCGTACCCGTAGCGCACGCTGTCGTGGAGATGAAAGACGCCCTTGAGAACATCAGGGAACAACTGAGGAACGTGGAATGAGCGCAAAACCTGTTTCCATCATCGCGGTTTCGGGCAAATCAGGCTGCGGCAACACGACAGTGTCGAAACTCGTGGCCGGAATGCTGGGGCGCGAATTCATCAACTATACCTTCAGGAAGCTGTCTGAAGAGCAAGGCAAAAGCCTGGCCGAAATTCTGGCCCTCGCCGAAGAGGATTCTTCCTGGGACAGACTTCTCGATTCGAGGCAGGTGGAAATCGCGCAGAAACAGGACTGCGTCATCGGATCTCGGCTGGCGATGTGGCTTCTGCCCAACGCCGCCTTGAGAGTGTACCTGAAGGCCAGCCCTAACGTGCGTGTGGACAGGATTTACGCGCGGGAGGGTGGCAGCAGGGAAGAGATCGCCGAATTCACCGCCCAGAGGGACATTCGCGACCACAGGCGCTACTTGGAGACCTATGGAATCGATACGGACGATATTTCCGGCGCCAACCTCGTCATCGACACCGAGCGCTGGGACGCGGAGCAGATAGCCCGCATCATAGCCGACGCCTTTATCGGCAGGAGGTAGTCAATGTCTTCTTCCAAGGTCGTCATCGTGACCGGGGCTTCGGGAGGCTTGGGGGCGGCTTGCGCGGCCTACCTCGCCGCCGGCGGATACAGGGTCTACGGCACGAGCCGGTCGGCGGGCGACGGAATAGAGGACCGTGGCGAAATCCGCATGATAAGGATGGATATCACCGACCAGGCCTCGATAGCGCGCGCTATCGGCCTCGTCGTGGGGAAGGAAGGCCGACTGGACGGCCTCGTCAACAACGCGGGTCTCCATGTCGTGGGCCCCATCGAGTGCGTTTCGATAGGCGACATCGAGAGCTGCTGGAGGACGAATTGTCTCGGGGCGATACAGGTGTGCAGGGAAGTCCTGCCGGCAATGCGCCGCCAGAGGGAGGGGCACATCATCAACCTCAGCTCTGTGGGCGGGACCGTCGGCCTGCCTTTCCAGGGCGCCTATTCCGGTTCCAAGTACGCGCTCGAAGGCATGACGGAATCCCTGCGCGCCGAAGTGCGCCAGTTCGGCATCCGCGTATCCCTTGTCCAGCCAAGCGATATCCGCCACCAGGATTGCCGAAAGGATTCCACGGTGACGAGGGACTACGAAGATTCATTCGAGAGGGTCATGAAAATCGCCTGGGCGGATGAGGAAAAGGGCTACCCGCCGGAAAAGATCGGCCCTCTCATCAGGAAGATCCTGGAAAACCCGAACCCGCGCGCGCGCTACACCTTCGGACAGGCTTTTCAGAGGGCCGTGCCGCTTTTAAAGCGCATCCTCCCGAACCGGTTCGTCGAATGGGCGCTTGCGCTCTATTACAGAGTCTGACGGGATCATCTCAACGAGCAGGTTAGGACCAGCGAGGCAGCCAATGCCCGCTGATAAGGGAGATACGCGGCCATGTCATTGACAAAGAAGCAGTTCGGAACGCTTTCCACGGGCGAGGATGTGTCCCTCTACGCGCTGGAATCCGGCGAGTACAGAGCATGCTGGAGCGATTACGGGGCTTCATGGCTGAGTCTCGTGATGCCTGACTCGAGGGGAAGGAAAGACGATGTCGTCCTTGGTTTCTCAAGTTTTACGCCTTACGCCGCCGTCCATCCCCACTTTGGGGCGACGGTGGGCCGCTTCGCCAATCGCATAGCCGGGGCGAAGTTTTCGCTCGACGGAAAGGACTACGGCCTGCATGCCAACAACGGCGCGAACCACTTGCACGGAGGCAGGAGGGGGTTCGGCAGGCGGCTATGGCGCGCGGATATAGCCACAATCGGGGGCGAACCCGCCCTTCGTTTTTCGCTCGATAGCGCCGACGGCGAAGAAGGATATCCGGGCAATCTTTGCGTATCCGTGACGGTCACGCTGAACGCTCAGGGGGAGCTGGGCATATCCTACGAAGCGGAGTCGGACCGCAGGACCCCGGTAAACCTCACCAACCACGCGTACTTCAATCTTTCGGGCGAAGGGGCGGGCACGATAGCGGAGCATGAGCTCATGCTCAGGTGCAGCCACTACCTGCCGGTCGACGCCGCGCTGATCCCCCTTCCCGGGAAACCAACGGACGTGTCGGGGACGGCCTTCGACTTCAGAAAAGGCAAACGTATCGGCGCCGACCTCGGTCCGGCGCTTCTGGGGTACGATCACTGTTTCGTCATAGATTCGCTGCCATCAGGCGAGCCTTTCGCGGTCGCGACCGAAAAAGCCAAGGGGCGGAAGCTCACCGTGACAACGACGTCTCCCGCCGTGCAGTTCTATACAGGGAACCACCTCAATGGCATAATGGGGAAGGGCGGGTCGGTCTACGAAAGACAGTCGGCGTTCTGCCTGGAAACACAGTATTATCCAGATACGCCCAACAGGCCGGACTACCCATCCTGCTACGCCGAACCAGGGAAAAAGTGGGCGCAAAGCACACAATATTGCTTCTCCGTGCTTTAAGTAGTATGTTTTTTATGACAGTCGCTCGTTCTTGTCGGAATACAGCGAATAGATGCGCGAATGAATATTTTAAGGAGTTTTTATGTTAGAAGAGATGGCCAAACCGATTTCAGAACTTCAGGCTGAAATACGCGATATATGGGGGCGTCTTTGACGCCGACGCCCTTGAAAATACGGTAAGGGAAAAGGAGAAACTCACCGCCGAGCCCAATTTCTGGAACGATTCCGGCCGGGCGGGGAGAATATTCGCGCAGATCAAGCAGATAAAAGACAGGGTGACTACGTGGAGAGCCCTCACGTCCGATGTGGAGTCGTTGCGGGAGTTCTATGAACTGGCGCTCGAGGAGAGCCAGCGCGATCTTGAAAAGGATCTCCAGAACACGCTCGACGATATCAGAAAGCGCTTCGACGCCGCCGTCATTCTGGAACTTCTTTCCGGCGAAGCCGACGCGTCGGACGCCTATGTCGCCATTCACGCCGGATCTGGCGGGACGGAAGCCTGCGATTGGGCGAGCATGCTTCTCAGAGCCTACACGCGATGGGCCGAGAGGAGGAATTTCAAGATGGAGGTCATCGACGTTCTCGAGGCCGAAGGCGGCATCAAATCCGCGACGATACAGATCAGCGGCCCCTACGCCTACGGGCTCCTGAGAGGGGAAAGCGGCGTCCATCGGCTCGTGAGGATATCTCCCTTCGACGCCAACGCCAGGCGGCACACCTCCTTCTCGTCCGTGTACGTGTTGCCCGTCCTCGATGACTCCATCACCATCGATATCAAGCCGGAGGATATCCGTATCGACACCTATCGTTCGGGTGGCGCCGGCGGGCAGAAGGTCAATAAAACCGACTCGGCCGTCAGGATAACGCATCTCGCCACGGGCATCGTCGTAACCTGCCAGAATGAGCGAAGCCAGTACAAGAACAAGGATGTGGCCTTCAGCGTGCTCAGATCCAGGCTCTATGAATACTACAGGCTCGAAAAGGAAAAGGAAAACCAGAAATTCCAGAGCGACAAGAAAGAAATCGCCTGGGGGTCACAGATACGCTCCTATGTCTTCCAGCCTTACACGATGGTGAAGGACCACAGGACCAAGTTCTTTGTCGGAAATGTCCACGAGGTGATGGACGGCGGTCTCGACCCCTTCATCGAAACCTACCTGCGCTGGAAGTGGAAGGGCGGCGTGCCGCTCTCCGAAGAAGATGATGAGGAAGTCTAGTCGGTTGAGGTTGAGGGCGACGGGCGCGCTCTGCCTGCTGTTCGGTCTCTGCGCGCAAAGCATCCAGGCTCAGGCCCTAGGCGAGACAGCCTCGACATCGACTGGCGCCGATTCTCCATGGATTCTGGGCCTGACCACCTTCTATAAGGTGTCGCCCGAGGTTCTCGCGGAAACGGCTTCCCCGGAGTTTTCTCTTGAAAAAGCCTCCGGGCTAGCCTCGACCTCGGAGGGAGGGGCTCTCTCCGTGACGCTTCCCTCGTTGCTTTTTTCGGCGCTGGATCCTCTCCCTCATCGCTTGTCCGCGGAAACGGCGGTGGCCGACACGCCAAAGACCTCTCCATCACGGGATGCTCCCGCTTCGGCGGGCGACAAGGCCGCGTCATCGGAAAAGGCGCCCCAAGCCTCGCAAAAGCCAAGATTGATCCCCGCATCGCTGCAGAAGCGAGCCACGGGGTCCCCGTTCGCCGACGCCGAGAAAGGAAAGGAAGCCTTCGCGGGCTTGAACGGGCTGCTTGTCGGCTTCTACTCGTTTCAGGGCGAAACCCTGGAATGCGGGATTTTTTTCTTTGAAAAAGACACGGAAAAACCGCTCGGCTCGGTCCTGTACAAGGGATCGATCGCGAGCCTCGAAAACATTGGCGGTGAAACACTGCCGGCGATCTTGCGATGGGTCGCCAACAGGGACCTCGGTTGCGTGGATATCATCGCGAGGCCCGCCGCGGGCGCGACTTTCACCGTCGAGGGAGAGATTCCCGAGGGCGACATCGCCGTGGATGGGGCGCGGGTCTTTGTCTACGGAAAAGGCGGCTATTCCATCGCCATCAAGCAGAAGGGCTACGAAGACGGTTCTCTCGCGATCGCGGCTATTGCGCCTGGCTCCTACCGTTCGGTGGTCCTGGAGATGAGGCCCTCGGCGACGGCGCCAGCCTCGACGCCCGAAGAGTCCATCATCGACGCAGCCGACCGGTTAAAATGGAAAGAAGAGACAGGCTTCCTGGCGGCGGAGAAGAAATTCAGCTCCTCGCTGGGGCGTTTCGTTATGAGCCTGCCGATAGCGGCGATCGCCGTCGGCACGTTCTATTCGTTCTATGAAGCGTACTCGCGCGGCGCGGCGAGCGATACCGCCTTGTACGCGTCGGGCGCGGCAGCGGCGGTCTCGATCTCTCTCAGCGCTGGTTTCATCATTGACAGCGCGATAAAACTTATAGATGTTTTACATGCTTCGCGATAGATTCCACTGATGGAGAAAATATGGGTTTTGCCGACAAGATAAGGGCTTTTTTCAAAAAGACGCTTCTGGACGACGAGGTATTCGAGGATCTGGCCGATCTCCTCGTCGAAGGGGACATTGGGGCTGCCTTCGCGTTCGAGATAGTGGATCGCCTCAGGGAAACCTGCAAAAAGGAGAGAATTGGGGATCTCGAATCGGCCAGGAAGGCGCTCAAGGAAATCCTCAGGCCCTACGCGCTCAAGAAAACCTTCGACATCGACCCGACCCGCCTGAACGTTGTTCTCCTTTTAGGGGTCAATGGCGTCGGCAAGACGACATCCTGCGCCAAGCTAGCTGTCTGGGCGAAGAACAAGGGCGTAGAGAATATCATTCTCGCGGCGGGTGACACGTTCAGAGCCGCCGCCGTCAACCAGCTGAAAATCCATGGGGAGCGCGCCGGAGTGAGGGTGGTGGCCCAGCATCAGGGCGCCGACGCGGCGGCGGTGCTCTGGGATAGCATAGAGGCGGCGGGCGCCGGGCGCGCCGGCCTCGTCATAGCCGACACCGCGGGCCGCATGCACACACGTCAGGACCTCCTCAAGGAGCTGGAAAAGATGGACCGGATCATCTCGCAGCGCGCGCCCGGCGCTAACTACAGTAAAATTCTCGTCCTCGATTCGACCACCGGGCAGAACGGCATGCGCCAGGCCGAAACCTTCAACGAGGCCGTCGCCGTGGACGGCGTCATCCTCAGCAAGCACGACTCCACGGCCAAGGGCGGGATGGTGTTGAGCCTGGCCAAACAGTTCAACCTGGCCACGCTCTTCGTGGGAACGGGCGAAGGGTACGGGGATTTCGCCCCCTTCGATCCAGAACGCTTCCTCGACGAATTCATAGGTCTGTGACGAAGTGACACAGCGATCGCTGCTTTTCGCGGCATACCGATGGGGTTTCTCCGGCAGGCGGAGAATGTCCCTGAGCAGGGCGCTGCTCGCCGGGACCGGCATAGCCGCCGGCGTGACAGCCCTCATCGTCGTTCTCGGCGTCATGGGCGGGCTCCAGCAGGGCTATATTGATTCGATTCTCGAAATATCCAGCTTCCACCTTCGCGTCGAGCTGCCCGAGTCCTTCGCCTCAGGCGACCTTTCTGCCCTGAGGGCCATTCCCGGCGTGAAATCGGTCGTCGCTTTCAAGGAGACGCACGTCCTCGCGCTCGGTCCTTCGGGGCAGGCGCTCACCTTGAGCCTGAGGGCCTTCCCCGAGGGCGCGGAACGCGACGATCCATCGCTCGCGCGCGCCCTCGGGCTTTCCTCCCGCGAAAGACTGCCTCAAAAGGGTAGCATCGTCCTCGGCAAGGAAGCGGCGGCTCTGCTCGGCGCCGACGAGGGGACACCGATTGAGCTCTTCGGCATGACACAGAGCGACGACGAGGGTGTCGTGCCGGTGCGGAAGTCGATTCCCGTCGGGTCCGTCTTCAGCTCTGGCTACTATGAATTCGACTCCTCGATGGGCTTCGTGCCTCTCGAGGAGTCGAGCGCTCTCTCCAGGGCATACGCGATGGTGACGCCTGTCCTGGGAATAAAGCTGGATAACCGCTACGCGGATTATCGGATGGCCGCGACAATCCGGGGCCTTCTTCCCGAGGGATCGGGCTCCGTCCTCTCCTGGCGCGATTACAACAGGAGTTTTTTTGGCGCCTTGCGCACCGAAAAATCCATGATGATGCTCCTCATCAGCCTCATTTTCGTCGTCGTCGGCATCAACATTTTCCACGCCATGCGCCGCGTCATCGCCTCGAAAATGTCCGACATAGCCGTCCTCAAGGCTTGCGGGGCCACCGATAGCGATATCCGCTGGATATTCATCGTCAACGGCCTCTCGATAGGCCTGATCGGGGCGTTCGCGGGAACGGCCCTCGGCCTCGTCCTCAGCGCTAATATCAACCGGATACTCGAACTGGCCGCCAGTGTCCTGCGTTTCTTCTCCTCGCTGCTCGGCGCGCTTGGGCTTTCGGCGTCGAATAGCGATTTCAGGCTTTTCTCCCCATCATATTTTTATATCGACGCGATTCCGGTTTCCATCACGACGGCCGAGATCATCTTCATCGCGTTGACGGCGATAGCTTCCACGGGCATGGCCGCCCTCATCGCGGCGCGCAAGGTTTCGGAAGCCAAGCCCTCAGAGGTGTTCAGGAATGAGTGACAGCATCGTACGTTGCAGGAACCTCGTCAAGAATTTCGAAAGCCAGGCCGAAACCCTCCATGTGCTGAAGGGCGTCGACCTGGAGCTCGAGCCAGGGAGTTCCTGTTCCATAATGGGGTCTTCGGGATCGGGGAAGAGCACCCTGCTTTCGATCATCGGGGGGCTGGAAGGTTTCGATTCTGGCGAGGTGACGGTGGGGGGCTATGCCCTGCATTCCCTCTCGGAGAAGGAGCTTCCCAAGTACAGAAGCGGCCTCGTGGGCTTCGTTTTTCAGTTTCACTATCTCCTCAAGGACTTCAGCGCCCTTGAAAACGTGGCGCTCCCCGCCTACATGAACGGGGTTCCGCGAAAGGAAGCCTGGGCGAGGGCCGAATCCCTTCTCGAGAAGGTGGGAATGGCCGACAGGAAGGATCATTTTCCCTCTGAACTGTCGGGCGGGGAGAGGCAGCGCACGGCCATAGCGCGCGCCCTCATCAACGCGCCTTCCGTCATACTGGCCGACGAGCCCACGGGCAACCTCGACGCGGACAATGCCCAGGCGATCCAGGAACTCATGTTCGGCCTGCCGGGCATTTCCGGCGCGACCGTCATTCTCGCCACTCACGATCCGGGGCTAGCGCAAGCCGCCGACAGGAGATTTATCCTTTCCGAGGGGAGGCTCCAGAGCCTATGATCGGCGGACCTTCATTTTTCATCGCCGCGCGCTCCCTCCTTGGAAGGAGGCGAAGCCGGGATGCCCTCGAGGCGCGGCGGAAGGGCGGGCAGGAGCGCGGAAGGGACGAGCTGCGCGGATCGACGGGTGGCATGGCCGGCGCGATCCTGGGCATCGGCATAAGCCTCGTGCCGCTTATCCTCGTCCTCATCGTGTCCGATGGCATGATCGAGGGGATAACCAATCGCTACATGGAGACCAAGACCTACCATCTGCAGGTCTCGGCGCCTGACAGGATAGGCAGGGGCGAGGCGGAGCGCGGTCGCGAGGCGATGCGCGCCCTGCCTGGCGTGAAGGCTGCTTACATCGAAAGGAATGGAAGCGGGGTGGCGGTATCGGCCAAGGCCAGCAACGCCGTCATGATACGCTCGGTGGATCCGGAATTCTTCGTCGATCCGGGCGTCGTCCGGTTTTTGCGCGTGATCGAGGGGAAAGCCCTCCCCGAAGGGAAAAGGGAGATAATTCTGGGGTCTTCGCTGGCTTCCGTCCTGCGCGTGAAATTAGGCGATTCCGTCACCATCATCACGCCGAGCCAAGAGGGCGGGGCGGCGGCGGAAGGCGGCGCCGATCTCTCCGGTTACTCCCCGAAACTGTCCTTCTTCAAAGTGGCCGGAATCGTGAGCGCCGGCTACCGCGACCTGGACGCGCTTTGGGCATTCATAAGCCCCGAGGCAGGCGATCGCCTGCTGACCTATCCCTCCGCGTACTCGTTTTTCGGGGTAAAGGTGACCGAACCTTACTCGAACGGTCTGGGGGCCGTCAAGAAATCGGTCATCGACGCGCTGACCCCGATCTATCCCGACTGGTTCGATCCCTATCTGGCGCGGACATGGCCCGAAATCGAAAGGAGCCTCTACAAGTCCTTTGGCACCACGAAATCCATGCTTCTCTTCATCATGGGCATAGCGCTCATCGTGGCCGCGGTGAATCTCGGTTCCTCGCTCTCCACCTTCGTGGTCGAGCACTCGATGGACATAGCCGTGCTTCGCAGCATGGGAGCGACGGATTCCGCGGTCAGGCGCATTTTCGTGGGTGCCGGGCTCATCACTGGCAGCCTAGGGACGCTTCTCGGTACGCTCTTGGGTCTCTTCCTTTCGCTGAACGTGAATTACCTCGTGTCGGGCGTCGAATGGATCGCCAACCTTCTCGATCAGGCGCTGGCCTTCGTGAGGGGCCAGCCGGCGGTGGCCCTGAGGCTTCTGGATCCGGAATACTATCTGGAAAAGATCCCCGTCACCATCGATATGGGTCAGATCGCGCTCATCGCCGCCCTCGGCGTCGCGCTCAGCGCCGTGGCCTCCCTTATTCCCGCGAGGAAGGCGTCCAGGATTTCCGTCCAGGAGCTTATTCGAAAAAGCTAAGGTCTTTTTCTATCATTTTTTTGATGTGTATGGTATGATTTTAACTGTAATGAGAGGTGTGGAGGAAATTATGGGAAGAAAACCAAGCGTACGTGCGGCCGATGTGGCCGCTGAACAGGCAGCCTCTCTCGGCATGGAAGCCGGAAATGGCGGCGCCTCCAAGCCGCATGAGAATGCCGAAAAACAGAAAGCCCTCGAAGCCGCGCGGCTTCAGATAGAGAAACAGTTCGGCCAGGGTTCCCTCATGAAGCTCGGGGCCCACTCGAGCGCGCAGGGTATCGAAGCCATTCCTTCGGGCTCCATCCTTCTCGACGAGGCTCTCGGCATCGGCGGATACCCCCGAGGCAGGATCGTGGAGATCTACGGACCAGAATCTTCGGGAAAAACCACGCTCGCCCTTCACGCCATCGCCGAAGCACAAAAGAGGGGAGGCATAGCCGCCTTCATCGACGCCGAGCACGCCCTCGATCCCGTCTACGCGCGCAATTTGGGCGTCGACATAGATGAGCTCTGGGTTTCCCAGCCCGACAACGGCGAACAGGCCCTCGACATCGCCGAATCCCTCATCCGCTCGGGCGCCGTGGATGTCATCGTCATAGACTCCGTGGCGGCCCTCACGCCCCAGGCTGAGATCGAAGGCGAGATGGGCGACGCCCATATGGGCCTCCAGGCGAGGCTCATGAGCCAGGCGCTGCGAAAACTCGCGGGGAGCCTCTCGAAAAGCAAGACCATTCTCATCTTCATCAACCAGATTCGCATGAAAATCGGCATCATGTTCGGCAATCCCGAGACGACGACGGGCGGAAACGCCCTGAAGTTCTACGCCTCAGTCAGGCTCGAAGTGCGAAAAATAGAGACTATCGAGCACGGCGACGAAGACGCCGTCGGAAACAAGGTGCGAGTCAAGGTAGTGAAGAACAAAGTAGCCCCGCCCTTCAGGCGGGCAGAGCTGGAAATCATATTTGGCAAGGGAATATCTTGGTCGGCGTCCCTCCTCGACGCCGCGGTCAAGTACTCTGTGATCGACAAGAAAGGCGCATGGTACACCAGGGGCGACGAGAAGATCGGGCAGGGCAGGGAAAACGCCAAGACCTACCTCGAGCAGAATCCCGATATGGCTATGGCGATCGAAAAGGATGTCCGCGCGAAAATGTTCGAAAAGGCGACAGCCGCCCAAAACGGCATCGCGGTGGCCTCGCCGCTCTCTCCCGAGGAAGCGAAGACCAAGGCCGATAGCGCGAAGAGCAGGACGGAAGTCGACGGCGCGAGCGTCATCAGCGCCGACGATCTCTTCTGAAGAGGCCCATGGAAACAGTATGGTTCGGCGTCGGCTCCAACCTCGGAAATAGCGAAGCCCTCATCGGAAGAGCGGTTTCCCTTCTCGGGAAAGTCGTCTCAGGCGGCCGTCTGTCGGGGTTGTGGCGGTCCAAGGCCCGATACGTCGAGGACCAGCCCGACTTTCTCAACGCGGTTTTCTCGGGCATGACTGAACTCGAACCCCACGACGTCCTGAAAGCCATTCAGCGCATCGAGCGGGAACTCGGCAGGGACCGCTCGGCCGTCGTGCCCAAGGGCGCGAGAACAATGGATATCGACATATTGCTTTTCGGGGAAAGGATCATTGCCGACGACGATCTCGTCGTTCCCCACCCCGGCATGAGAGAGAGAAAGTTCGTGCTCCTCCCTCTCTTGGAGCTGGACCCGGGGCTCTTAGACCCCGTAAGCGGCAGGGCGTTTCGGGATTTCCTCGCCGAGCTTCCTCCCCAGGGTATTTACCCGGCGGTCGACCGCATATATGATGCAGCGTATCCGTGATGAACAACAATCCTGACAGCGACACCGCCATAGCCACCCCAGCCTCGTACGTCGAAAGCGCCTCGCCCCGAAGAAATTTCAGGCTCAAGGATTTCGAAGGCCCCCTGGACCTGCTTCTTTTTCTGATAAAGCGCAACGATATGAACATCTACGATATCCATATCGCTTCCATAACCGAACAGTATCTGGAATGCCTGAGGAGCGAGGAGGGCGTCGATCTCGATGAGCTTTCCGAGTTCTACAACCTGGCCGCGACGCTCCTCCTCATAAAATCCCGAATGCTCATTCCCTCGAGCTCGCTCGACGACGAGGATATCGACGACCCCCGCCAGGGGCTCATCGAAAAGCTGATCGAGTACCAGAAGTACAAAAAGCTCTCGGGACTCATGGAGCAGCGCGAAATGGAGGTAGAGTGGACGCTGGAGCGCTCTTGCATGCAGAGGACGCTGCCGTTTCCCGACGATGAGGACGAGACGCTCTGGCAGGATATCGATGTCTGGGACCTCCTGCGCACCTTCTCTTCCCTGGTCCAGAATTTCAACTCGGAGCGGATCATCGATCTCTACGAGGAAGTGTCCATCAACGAAAAAGTGGCGCTGATGAGGGAACTGCTTGACCGAAAGGGCAGTTTCTCCTTCGTGGAACTCATCACGAGGCCTAGATCGGCCCTGGACCTGGCCTGCGCCTTCCTGGCCATGCTGGAAGCGGTCAAAAACAAGTTCATCCGCATCAAGCAGCATAGACTCTTTGGCGATATTCTCATTTTCCCCTACGCGAACGAGGTTCTCAATGGAAAAGACTCCTGAAAACGATGCGTCCATAATCGGGGCCATACTCTTTCTCGAAAGCGAACCGGTGAGCGAAGCTTACCTTTCGCGGGTTTCGGGCTTGTCGGAAGAAGACGTGCTGAACGCCCTGCAGCGGATCCAGGCGGAATACGAATCCCCCGTGCACGGATTCGCGCCCATCCGCTCGGGCGGCGGCTGGATACTGGCCCCAAAGGTCGAACTCTGGGAGTACCTGAAGGACCACTACGGCAAGAAAAACGAGGCGAAACTGTCGCGGGCCGCCATGGAAACCCTCTCGATCATCGCCTACTCCCAGCCCATCACGAGGGCTGAGGTTGAGGCGATCCGCGGCGTGTCAGCCGACGGCATGATCCGCTTCCTTCTTTCGCGCGAATTCATACAGGAAGTGGGCAAGAAAGAGGTGCCCGGCAAGCCGATGCTCTACGGCACAACCCAGGAATTCCTCAAGTACTTCAAGCTGGGCTCCATAGCGGACCTGCCCAAGCTCAGCGAAATCGAAAGAAACCGCTTCGAAAAAACAGAGGGTGAACAGGGATGAATTCTACACCGCGCGAAAAAATCCGCCTTCAGGCTTATCTCGCTTCCTGCGGACTTGGTTCCCGCCGCGCCTGCGAAAAACTGCTCGTGGAGGGCAGGGTGTCGGTCAACGGGGCCGTCGCCAAGCTCGGCGACAGCGCCGTCGCGGGCGATGAAGTGCGCCTGGACGGACGGATCGTCAGGCGACAGACCACCTTGAGATACATAGCGCTCAACAAGCCGGTGGGCTTCGTCACCTCCATGTCGGACGAGATGGGCAGGCCGGTGGCCTCCTCCCTCCTAGGCTCCTCGGTGGAGGAGCGCGTCTACAATGTCGGACGTCTCGACCAGTGGTCTTCGGGCCTTCTCCTCTTCACGAACGATGGCGACCTGACCGCCCTTATGGTGCATCCAAGCGGTCTCATCGACAAGGAATACGAGGTTGAGACCGATTTGGACATCCCCGAGACCTTCGCCCAGGAGTTCGAGGCCGGCGTTCTCGTGGATGATATTCTGTATAAAGCGGAATCCGTCCATGTCCTCTCCGAAAGAAAGATGAGGACCATCCTCATCGAGGGCAAGAACAGGGAAATCCGTCGAGTGCTCGAGCATTTCGGCCTGCGCGCCCTCAAGCTGAAAAGAGTGAGGATCGGGCCGATAGCGTTGGGCGACCTAGCCGAAGGAGCGCACCGCGAGCTATCGCCCGAGGAAGTAGCGGCCTTGCGCGCGTTTTCGGAACAATCCCGAAGAAGGGATCCAAAAAAATGATAGTGGCCATGGATGGACCCGCCGGCTGCGGCAAGTCGACGATAGCCAAGCTTCTTTCCTCCAGGCTGGGTTTCACCTACATCAACTCGGGCAACATCTACAGGGCGATTTCCCTCGCCTCCATACGGCGCGGCATAGGGTTCGAGGACAAGGAGGCGCTCCTCGGCTGCGCCTCCTCGATCCGCATCGACTGCGACCCCGACGGATCCATAATCCTCGACGGCGTGAAAGTCGTCGCCGAGCTGCGCGGTTCGGCGGTGGACGCCATCGTTTCGCAGGTTTCGGTGATCCCTGAGATTCGGAACATCGTCAACGCTATCGTGCGAAGACTGGCCGCCAACCGCGACAGCGTCGTGGAAGGGCGCGACATGACGACCGAGGTTTTCCCAGAAGCCGAAGCCAAATTCTATATAGACGCGTCGGTGGAGGAGAGGGCCAGAAGGCGTTTCGATCAGGGCAGCTCCAGCATGACCTATGAAGCCATACTCGAGAATATCAGGATGAGGGATACGATAGACATGAATAAGAAAGTCGGAGCCTTAAAAATCGCCCCCGACGCCCTCTATTTGGATACATCCGGCTTGACCATAGAGCAAGTTTATGAGAGAGTGAACAGTAAAATTCTACACTTAAGGGAAGCACATGGAGAATAAGGAAGTGGAAATGGACGCCGCCGCTCCCGCCCGCGACGAATTCCAGACACAATTGCAGGAGCAGTACCTCAAAAGTTTCGAGGGGCTGGAGGAGGGAGATTTAATAGACGGCAAAGTCGTGCAGATAGCAGGCGACTTCGTGTTCGTCGACGTTGGATACAAATCCGAAGGCAAAATCCCCGTTATCGAATTCGGCGATGAAGTCCCCAAGGTCGGCGACGACGTCAAAGTCATCCTTGTCAAAAAAGAAACCCATTCGGGCGAGGTGATTGTCTCCAAGAAGCGCGCGGAAGAAAAAGTCTTCTGGAAAGCCGTGGCGAACGCCTTCAAGGAACATCAGCCCGTCGATGGAACGATCGAGAAAGAAGTGAAGGGCGGTTTCGAAGCCGACCTCGGACATGGGCTCAAGGGATTCCTGCCTTCTTCCAAGGCCGATATCCAGAGAGTCGAGAGCGGCGAAGGTTTCGTCGGTCTCAAGAGCAAGTTCTATCTCGAGCGCCTCTATTCCGAGAAAAAGATCAACATAATCCTCAACCGCAGAAAGTGGCTCGAGGAAGACATCGATAAGCGCCGCGAGGCATTCTTCCAGAACGTGCAGATTGGCGACACGGTCAAGGGCGTCGTGAAGAGCTTCACCAGCTTTGGGGCTTTCATCGACCTTGGCGGCTTCGACGGTCTTCTCCACATCAACGACATGAGCTGGGGTCACGTGACCCGCCCCAAGGACTATGTCCGCAAGGGCCAGGAAATCGAACTCAAGGTCATCCGTCTCGAACCGGAGGAAAAGCGCATCAACCTTTCCCTGAAGCACTTCAGCCAGGATCCCTGGTTCACCTTCGAGGAAAAGTATCACGTCAACGATATCGTCAAAGGCAAGGTGACCAAGCTCACGGACTACGGCGCCTTCATCGAACTGGAAGAGGGCATCGAGGGTCTGGCTCACATCTCCGAATTCTCCTGGGTCAAGAAGGTTCACAAGCCCGAAGACATGCTCAAGCCCGGCGACCTCGTCGATTGCATGGTCCTGGGCTACGACATCCAGGCGGGCAAGGTCTCTCTCGGACTCAAGCAGGTTCAGGTCAATCCCTGGGACAGTATCAACGACCATTACCCCGTCGGAATGCGCCTCACCCGCAAAATCGTGAAAGTGACCAACGCCGGCGCCTTCGTCGAGCTGGAAGAGGGCATCGACGGATTCCTCCACGTGGACGATCTGTCCTGGACCTCCAGGGTCAAGAATCCCGCATCCGTTCTCCACGAAGGCGAAGAGATCGAAGTGGTGGTCATCGAGAGCAATCCCGAAGAACGGAATGTCCGTCTCGGCGTGAAGCAGCTCTCCGAAGACCCCTGGCGATCGTTCGCGAGGGCGTTCAGGGTAGGTTCCATCGTCGAGGGCACGGTCTCCAACGTCACCGATTTTGGCGTGTTCGTCAAAGTCCAGGGCGATATAGACGGCCTCGTCAAGAAACAGGATCTCAGCTCCGATAGGGACGTTTCATGGGACGACGCTCTCAAGACCTTCACCGTTGGCATGGCCGTTAAGGCCGTCGTTGTCGACTTGAATCCCGAAAGGCAGAAACTCGGCCTTTCCATCCGCGATCTGGTTCAGCGCCAGCAGCGAGAGGAAATTTCCAAGTTCATGCAGAGCGAAGATAACGATGCCGGATATACCATCGGCGATTTGCTCAAAGAGCGCGATAACACGAAGAAAACCTCTTGATCTACCGCGGCGCGGTAGGTTGAGAAAAGACAAAGGCGATGGTGGGGACGATAGACCAAGCGAAGTTCGAGTTGCTCATTGAAGTTTGCGCGCTGATCAACTCGAATTATTCCGATGGAAACGTTCTTATGTCGCAGATTATAGAGTCATCGGCGAGGCTCGTCGGCGCGGAAGCGGCGAGCCTCGTTTTATATGATCCCGTCGCGAATAAACTCCGCTTCGAGATCGCCATCGGTCCGCGAAAAGCCGAGATAACCGGAAAACTCCAGGATCCCAAGGAAGGGATCATCGGTTGGGTTGTCCAGCACGGCCAATCGCTCATCGTCAACGATCCCGCCGGCGATTCAAGGTTTTCGCCATCCATTTCCAAAGCGGTCGATTTTCCCACAAAATCCATCCTCGCCGTGCCCATGAAAGTGAAGGGCGCCCTCGTGGGCGTCATCGAAGTGATCAACAAAACCAAGGGCCGGTACTTTCTCGAAGAAGACCTCTACTGGCTCGAACTCTTCGCGACGCAGGCGGCGATAGCCGTGGAGAACGCTAGGTTCCTCGAAAAAACCTCCATTGAGCTCTCATACCTGAGCGAGAAGGCCATCGCGAACTCCGGCTGGCACAATCTCATCTTCGCCTCATCCTCCATGGCCGAGAAAATTGACCTTATCGACAGAATAGCGCCCAGCGACGCCTCGGTCCTGATACTCGGCGAAAGTGGGGTAGGGAAGGAACTCTTCGCCGAAAGGCTGCACCGCGCGTCGAAGCGGGCAGATAAGCCCTTCGTGCGCGTGAACTGCGCGGCCCTGCCCGAAACCCTCCTCGAAAGCGAACTCTTTGGCCACGTGAAGGGCGCCTTCACCGACGCGTACCAGGACAGGAAGGGGCGTTTTGAAATAGCCGACGGCGGAACCATATTCCTCGACGAGATCGCGGAAATGCCGCTTCGCCTCCAGTCCAAACTTCTTCGCGTTCTCCAACAGAAAAGTTTTGAGAAAGTGGGCTCATCCGAAACAAAGACCGTCGACGTCCGCATCGTCGCGGCGACGAACCGTGATCTCGAGGCCATGGTGAGCAAGCAGGAATTCCGCTCGGACCTTTATTACCGCCTCAATGTTCTCCCACTCTACGTGCCTCCGCTGCGCGAACGGAAAGAGGACATTCCGGCACTCGCCTCGCATTTCCTCAAACAGGCCGCCAGGGAAACGAACAAGCAGATCAGCGGCTTTTCCGACTCCGCCATGGAATGCATGCTCTCCTACGCCTGGCCGGGCAACGTCCGCGAGCTCGAGAACGCGGTCGAGCGGGCCGCCGTGATGACGCGGCACCATGTCATCACGGCGGGCGATCTCATGTTGGGTGGAAAGAGCGAAGACGTTGACGACTTTACCGGCAAGGACCTCAAGGACGCCATGAACGTCTTCAAGGCGCACTTCATCAGAAAAGCCCTGGAGCTGCAGGGTTGGAACCAGACGGCTACAGCCAAGGCCATGAATATCCAACGTACCTACTTATCAAGATTGATAAAAGAGCTTAATATTGCACAACCTAAGGAGTGAGCTGTGGAAACCAAGGCAAAAATCATAAGGCCGGATAACGAAGAAGAGAAAAAAGATTTCATCCAGAAACTCTCGGATTTTGTCAGCAAGAAACGAGTGATTTTCCTGTCCATAGCCGGCGCCCTCGCAGGTATTCTCTTGATCGTCGGCGTCTATTCCATAGTATCCAATTCCCACGCCGAGAACTCATCGCGCGCCATGGAAGAAGTGCGAACCAAAATCGCCGCCTGGAACGACGAATCCGAAGAAGCCAAGAAAACCGAACTTGAAAGCGGAATCATGGCCGATATCGACGACGTGGCGAAGAAATGGCCGAAATCCTTCGCGGCGCAGCAGGCCCTGTTCACCAAGAGCAGCCTCTACGCGGTGAAGAAAGATTGGGCAAACGCCGAAACGGCCAGCCTCGAAGCCTCAAAGATACTCCCGAAAACCTATCTCGCTCCCCTGGCGCTGGAAAGCGCCGCCGTGGCCGCGGAAGAGCAGGGGAAGGCCGATGTCGCCCTCGAGTACTACAGCAAAATCATCGCCCAGTACAAAGAAGATACGCCCAACCTCTCGCACGCCTATTTCTCCGTCGCGCGCCTGAACGAAGCAAAATCCGACTGGAAAGCGGCCCTCGAAAGCTACAACAAGATTCTCTCCGATTTCCCGGACACCGATTGGGCCAAGCTCGCAAAGGACAGGGTTGTTTATCTCAAGGCCCAGGGTTACGATAAGTAACGATTCGCCCTCTATTGGGTTTATATAGAAAAAAGCAGGTTCGTCGTCGCGTCGCGCGAGGCTCGATCCTGCTTTTTTATAGTATGACCCGCGAGGAAGGACGACAAGATGAAAAAAAAAATTCTATATAGCGTTATTATTTGTTTCTTGGTTCTTATTAACTCAGGTTGCGGTCTGCCCACCTACTTATACCTATATTCTCCAAGCGACTTTTTTAAAAGCTCGGAAAGCCAGCTTGCCTTGGAGCATAATATTTCTAATTACGATTCTTCCGAAGGTTCAGATCAATCATTCAAAGGATATGAGATTTATTATCGCGTTTACGATTCCTCAACTGCGGCACAATCCGACATTGATAGTCTTGTCTCTATGGCCAGCAATTATGAGGGATATCCCGATAGCTTCATGACCTATGCGACAAGCTCTTTGGACTTTGTGAGATTGAGGTCCGTCTCAAGCAATGAGTCGCCCGTTATATCTATCTCGAATCCATCGGATTCTGCAGTTTTCTATGTAAATCTGAATGACGGCGCGGAGTGGTCCTTGAACGATGGGGACAACAGTATTCTAAGTTATCTAGCAAGAAGTATCACTTCCGACTTTTCAACCCGTGGATCCTTTTTCACTTCAAGCAACTACGAGAGCGGAGACGATGATTATGAGGGAAGCGACGCTCCTGCGGCTATATATTTTGCATTTTATACAGTCGCCTTCGGAAGCGATCCGGAGACTTTCGAAACTGTGTACAGCGATCCGGTTATAATCGACAGCTACCTTTCTTATACGCCTCGCTAAATCAAAGTAACTTCGTATAATGTATATTCTGTCTACTGTTATCTATCCTAATATTCGTTCAGCGACGAAAACGACTCAAGCCACAATTCTCAAACCGCTTACTTGCTGCCTTTTTCTGCGGAAAGCCTTACAGCGCCTCGAATAGCCGGATGATTTTTCCTTCCCGCAAGGCAAGGCTGCTTTCTCTTCGTATCGAGCAATGTTCCAGTACTTTTTCAGCGTCCAGGGCGCTTGAAAAAAGCTTTATGATATTCCTGTCACCGCCGTGCGCGTCGTTCAGCGTGACCGCAATGGTTCTCGATGGCGCGTCGGCCAGCTTTGCCTCATGGAGATTCGCTTCGACCAGGGCGTTTTCAAGTAGTCTATAGTTATCAGCACTGTCTATGATGGCTTTGTACCGCGATCCCCAATACAAGGATCCTATCGAGTTTTTGCCTTCGCTGCGGCTCTTGCCGATACGCACGTCGACGACGACGATGCCTTTTGGCAGGCATTTATTGAAGGCTTGGACGAAAGCCTTCAAATCCTTGATTTCTAGACTCGAGTTCAGCCAGACGGCCATTATATCGTCGTCCGATTCTATGCCTAGCGCCAAAGGCTGGCTAAATTCCATGCGAGGAAGCGGATTGAATCCCTCGGTGAATCGAATCGGCAAGCCAAGTATGAAAAAAGCCCTCGAATATATTCCAGAAATTGAGTGTAATGGATAGAACGATGCGTTCGCTTCCTTTTTGAAGGAAACCACCAGGCGGATATCCTCGCTCGAGGCTTTAAAAGGCTCACCAACCATAAATCCTCGCGTCGAGGGCGAAGTCGCGTGGACAACTGGTTCGGAGCCGGAAACGGTTTGTTCTGGTTGTATGATATTGGATACTATATGAAAGGAGTCGTTGCAGGCTCCGCAGGGGTGATCGCAGTCGTCCGAACAGGCGCCCGTCATCTCGCTCAAGAGCGACTTCTGGCCCTCTGTGGCGTAGTAACTTTTGCTGACAAATAGATTTATATCGTCCCATGGCAAGCTCGAACCGGCCGCTTTGCTGACCATGTACTCGATGGAAGGGTCGTAGCCCTTTGTTTCGAGCGTTTCAGCGAAGACTTCTTTCCAAATATCCTTCCTGAAATGCTCGTCCCACGCGTCAAGCCTGGCGCCCTTGGAGTAGGCGGAGAGGATGATCTCCCCCACCCTGTCATCGCCCCTGGACAGGATACCTTCCAGGAGAGCGGTGAAAGGGGAATGGTAGGTAATCGAGATATATTTAAATGGCCTCAGCGCGTCTTTTATATAATAGATGGTTTCCAGGGCTTCCTTTTCCCCGATCTGCGCTTCCCTTGCGTAGGGAGTGTGGGGCTTGGGCACGAAGGTTCCAATATTGACGTTGAGGGCGATCCTCTCGACCTTGGCGATTTTCTGGAGAAACTCGACGATCGCCTCCCCTTCACCCCTGCCCTTTCCTGGAACCGGCAATCCGATCATGAAATAGAATTTCGCGGATCTGAATCCATATTGCTTGGCTTCTTTTAAAATATCGACAATTTTATCGAAGCTGACCGTCTTGTTGATGGAAGCCTGCCAGGACTCTATAGGAGTTTCCACGGCGAAGGTGAGCCCCGATTTGCGTACTTCCGAAAGCTCGGCCAGCAACGGCAAGGTGAAGGAATCCACCTTGAGGCTAGGAAGCTGGAATGACACGAAGCGATCTTTCCATGCGGCGTTGAGCCGCTTAAAGAGCCCCACGATGTCGGGATAATCGCCGCTGGAGAGGGAGGAGAGGGTTATTTCCCTGTAGCCGCCGTCTTCCACAAGGGCCTTTACCTCGGCCTCTATACGCGCCGTAGATTTCACGCGCTGGGGCCTGTAGTAATATCCCGCGTGGCAGAATCTGCAGCCATTGGGGCATCCACGCATGATTTCCACGGATCCGTGACTCTGTATCGTCTGGATTATGGGGATGGGAAAAGCCGTGGAAGCGGTCGATGTCGAAAAATCGGAAAAAACGGCCCGCGACGCGGGTTTGGAAGCGCTCGAGGCGGTTTTCGGCATCCAGATGGACTTCGAAGCGCGCAGGCATTCGAGCAGCGCCGTTCGTGTGGCGCCCTTCCTTTTACGATTCGTCAGGTTTTGGAGCAGGGTATGGAATCCGCCTTCCGCCTCGCCTACATAGACGGCGTCGAGGAATTGGCTGAAGGGATGCGGGTTGGTGATCGCCGGACCGCCCGCTATAACGATGGGATCGTCTTCGCCTCGGTCACGCGAGAGTATGGGAATCTGGCCCACGTCGAGGACGGTGAGGATGTTGGTGGCGAGAAGCTCGTAGCCGATCGAAAAGCCCAGGATGTCGCAGGCTTTCAGCGGTATGCCGCTTTCGAGCGTGTAGAGGGGGATGCCGCGACGCTTGAGCAGGGCCTCGAAATCGGGGGCTGGCGCGAAAACGCGTTCGCAGACGATGTCAGCCGACAACTCGCCCATGTCGTTGTAGAGAATGCGAATCGCGTTGTTGGACATTCCTATCTCGTAGAGGTCGGGGAAGCAGAGGGCTACTCTTAGGCGCTCGTCGCCTGGCTCTATGCCTGGGTGGGAACCCAGTTCGCCGCCCAGATAGCGGGCCGGCTTCATTATCGAGTAGAGTTCCGAACCGAAGTCTTTTATCGGATCGACGAATCGTTCTGCTGTCACATTCTGTACCTTCGGGCGGATATCCCGAGCAGGAAACCGACGGCCGTCATGGCCGCCCACAGGGAAGATCCGCCATATGAGATGAAATAGAGAGGGATGCCGGTGATGGGCATTATGCCGATGGCCATGCCGACGTTGATCATGAAGTGGAAAAAGAACATTCCGAAGAAACCGCTGCAGACGAGCATGGAGTACCGGTCTTTCGTGGTCTCTATCAGAGAGATGATGCGGTACATGAGGGCACCGAACAGGCAGATCAGGACGATTCCACCTGCGAGACCCCACTCCTCAGCTATGATGGAAAAAATGAAGTCGGTGCTCTGCTGGGGGATGAAGCGCGCGTGGCTCTGAGTACCCTGCATATAGCCTTTTCCAACCAATCCGCCGGAGCCAATGGCGGTGACCGCCTGTATGATGTTCCATCCGGCGCCCTGGGGGTCGACATCGGGATTGAGGAAGACCATCAGGCGCATTATCTGGTACTCCTTGAGGACCTTGTGCGCCGCGAAGGAGATGAGGATGGAGAGATCGAGTATGGAGAAAATGTAGGACAGCCAGAAGTAGTACCTTTTCTTGAAAGCGAGCCAGCCCCAGGAGGCCAGCCCCAGAACGATGAACAGAAAGTAGACGACCAACTTGACGAGCAAGGTCCTCTGGAAAAATAGGTCTATGGGGTTTCCGGCCGCGAAAAAATACTTGCCGGCGAGCGGAAGAATGAGAATGACGAACGTGACGGCGACGGTGAGCACTATGAAGAGCGTGTAGCGGATATCGATCTTTCCCATGTAGAGCATGACAATGAGGATGGGGAAGAATACGAGGGCGGAACCGAAGTCGGGCTGCGAAAGTATGAGCAGTACGGGCAGCGCTATGATGCAGCCGCTGATGATAAGCCGGCGGAAGCTGCTCTGCTGTTCCGAGTCGTCCAGATAGCGTGCGAGAAAAAGGATGGTGGTAATCTTGGCGAACTCCGAAGGCTGGATGCCGGATTCGCCGATACCTATCCAGGAGCGCGCCCCATTGACGACGCGCCCGGCGAAGCGTGTATACAGCAGCACGATGCATAGGGCCGCATAGACGAAAAAGGTGTAGTCCTTCAGCCGAGATATGTCGAGACCGATAGCCATGAGGGCTAAAAGGGCGCCCGTGGCCGCCCAGATTATCTGCTTCATGTATTCGTTCGAAAACCTGAAACCTTCCGCGTCGATGCCGGCAGAGGCTATAGCGAAAACGCCGATGCAGATGAGCGCCATCGTTATGGCCAGGAGGGAGTAATCGATATCCGAAAGGAACTTGGGTAGCTGGAAATGCTTCATTCTGCCCTCCCCCTCTTCAACGAACCCAAAAGGTTCAGGCCCACGGTCTTGGCAGCCGTCTCCGCGTCCTGTCCGCCGAAAATGCCCTGGTAGATGACATTGGCGGCATAGGGCGCCCACCATTCCCATGGGTTGGTGGCTTCTATCATGGTCACGACTATTATCTGGTCCTCAGGAGGGGCGTCGTAGGGGGCGTAGGAAGCGAACCACGAATGCCAGCGGTCTTTCAGGCCTATCTCGGCGGTGCCCGTCTTGCCTGCTATCTTTACCGCCTTCGTCGAGACAGGGACATTGGCCGAGCCTCCCACCGTTATGACGCCGCGAAGGTCTTCGCGGACCTTCGCGAAGGTCGCCTTGCTGATGGAGGCGCTGGCTATCTGCTCGCGTTCGACCGACTGAATGATGGCGCCCGTCTCCGGGTCGCGGATTTCCTTGAGGATATGCGGCTTGTAGATGACGCCATCGTTCACGATCATGGCGATCATGTCGGCGACCTGCAGCGGCGTCGCCAGCATGAAGCCCTGCCCGATGGAGAGGTTCATGGTATCGCCCAACGTCCATCGCTCGTTGTAGGTCTGTTCCTTCCATTTTGGGGTTGGCACGACGCCTTGGGTCTCGCCCGGGAGGTCGATTCCAGTGAGTTTTCCGTAGCCGAAGTCGCCCGCGTAGCTAGCGATTTTTTCCACGCCGAGGTTATCCCTTCCAACGGTCCAGTAATAGATGTCGCAGGACTGAGCGAGGGCTCCCTTGAGGTCAACGGGGCCGTGGCCGGGACTATGCACCCAGCAGTTCCAATCCCTGCCGCCGTAATCCAATACGCCGCGACAAACGATCTTGACGTCCGGCGAGAAGACCTTCTCTTCGAGGATGGCCGTCGTCAGGATGGTCTTGAAGGTCGACGCGGGTGGGTAGGATGATTGGATGGCCCTGTTGAGCAGGGGGTTGTTGGGGTCGGCGAGGAGCTTTGCGTATTCGTCGCCTGCCTTGCTGGAAGAAAAAATGTTGGGGTCGTACCAGGGATAGGAGACCATCCCCAGAATTTCTCCAGTGGTCGGCTTCATCACGATTATCGAGCCCATCCGGTTTCCCAGCGCCTTTTCGGCCAGTCGCTGTATGGAGCGGTCGATGGTGAGCACGAGTCTTTTGCCCGCCTTGGGCGTTTCCACCTTGGTCTGTTCGGCGGCGAGGTCCCTTCCCTTTACGTCGACCGTCTTCAGGAGGTGCCCGTCCGTGCCTTTCAGGATAGAATCGTAGAGCTTCTCGATCCCCGCCTTTCCGACCATGTCATCGGCCGAGTATCCCTTATTGAAGAGAATCTTGTATTCGTCCCTTCCGATTTCGCCGACATACCCGAGAACATGGGCGAGAGATTGTACATCCAGATAGCGCCGTATGGGTCTCGAGTTCCAATACACGCCGGGGAAATCTTCCTTGTGCTCCGCGAGCTTCGCCACGGTGGCGTAGCTCGCGGATGAGGTGATCGATATTGGCTGGTATAGGTGGTAGTATTTCGCCGGGATCTTTTTTCGTATTTCGTCGATCTTTATATCGAGGAGTTGGGCGACTCTCGCAAAGATCAGGTCTCTCTCCGCGGTGGATATCTCCGCTGGAATGATTTCGACGGAAAAGGCTTCGTCATTCGTGACGAGGGGAACGGCGTTCGTCCTGTCGTAGATTTCCCCGCGCGCGGCGGGGATCTTCACCGCCTGGATGGCGTATTTTCGCGCCTGCGCCTTAAATTCGGCGCCACGCAGAATCTGGAGATTAAAGAGGTAGGCGATATAGGTCGAGCAGAGGACGATGATCAGTATTTTTAGAAACCTCGTCCTGTCGGTCCAACGCTGCTGTGAACCGCCCATCAGGCGCCCTCGCGGCGTGAAACCGCGGACCAATCGCCCTCTCTCATTCG
This sequence comes from Rectinemataceae bacterium, assembly GCA_035560555.1. Lineage (GTDB taxonomy): Bacteria > Spirochaetota > Spirochaetia > Treponematales > Rectinemataceae > UBA11090. The sequence goes on along the minus strand of DATMZF010000021.1, from coordinate 72,506 downwards.
GTGACCTTTTTGGTGATGAGGAAGCGCCTTATCCTGCTTAAGCCCCAAAAGAGCAGGGGCGCGATGGCGCCGTTCAGCGCCGCCTCGATCCAGAAATGGTAATTGGAAAAAGAGTAGGCGCTCATGGTTTCGGATCCATAGACAGCGAGGAGGAAAAGGCTACCGATCCCTTTTAGAATCGTTCCCGCGAAGCCAAGAAGGACAGGGATGAAAAAGGCGTCCATCGCCACTATCTTCCTCAGGAAGGTGGCCGCGTAAGCGGGAATGACGTAGAGAAAGGAAAAATAGCCCATCGGCGACGAGGAGAGCAAATCGCAGACGACGCCTGAAATGAATCCTGTCACGACACCCTGGTCGTTCTTGTTGTTGTAGGCCACCCAGAGGATGACGAGAAGGCAGAAATCGGGGATGACGCCCCAGAAAAGGCCGTTTTTCATCCAGGTCGTCTGGATGACCAGAAATATCGAGGAAAGAACCGTGGAGGCGACGACGGCGTTCATCGTTGTGCCTTCACTTCAGGCGCGGCGGCGTTCGCCCCCGGTTCGGAGAGCGATGGCCCTTCCGCTTTCTGTATCACGAAAAGGTATTCCAGCTTGGAAAAGTTCAGCGAAGGTTCGAGGAGGATGATGGCCGAGCTGCTGTATTCGGGCAGCTGGATTTCCTTCACCCTTCCTATCGCCAGATCGCTGGGGTAAATGGAGTCGAGACCGCTCGTCACCACCATGTCGCCGATCTGTATCTCCGCCGCGTTCAATTTGGAAACATAGCGCATCACGAGAGGGTCGTCGGGATTGCCCTGACCATTCACGAGGCCCTCGTTGCGCGTTCTGGAGAGCCGCGCCGAGACGAAAAAACGCTGGTCGAACACGGGGAGGACGACGCTGGATTTGGTCCTGGCGTCCAGGATCTTGCCCGCCAGCCCCTGCATGCCATTCTGGAAAGCCGCCACGGCCATGTTCTTCGCGATGCCCGAGACGAGGCCTTTGTCGATGATGTAGCTGGAGTATATGTTCCCCGGGTCCTTGGCGATGATCTGCGCCGAGGCCTTGATGGTGGTCATGTTCTGGGCGAATCCCAGCTGTTCCTTCAGCCTCGCGTTCTCAGACATCATGTCGGCGAAGTTTCGCTGCAGCGTTTCGTAGGCTTTGAGCTTGTCGGCGAGGGTATCGTACTGGTTGCGGAGGTCGGCGAGTTCGCCTATGGAGAAGATGGTGCGCTTGACGAAGCCCCCTACCGAGGAAAAGACATACTGAACGCCTCCCGTGACCGCCGAGGCGACGGTCCCCGGAAGGTTGAGTATGCTTCGCGTCGATATGGAAATCATGAGAAGCGAAGCCGCGATGAGAAGAAGGGGAGTTCTCTGCGTTGCCAATATGCCGCGGCTACGCTTTTTCTGCGGCATCGGCCTTTCTCCTAAAGATTGAGACTCTCATACACGCTTTCGGAGCCTTCCCTGCTGTTCATCGTTTCAAAATACTTGCCCGCCCCAATGGCGACGCACTCCAGCGGCTTCTCGGCGAGAATGACAGGCACGCCCGTTTCCTTGGCGATGAGCTTGGGCAAGCCCTTGAGAAGGGCTCCGCCGCCAGACAGGACAATGCCGCGCTCCACGATATCGGCGGCCAACTCGGGCGGAGTCTCGCTCAAGGTTTTCTTGACCTGCTCGACGATGAGGGAGATCGAGGGCATGAGAGCCTCGCGGATCTCGACGGAATCCACCTCGAAACGCCTCGGCAGGCCGGTGATGGCATCGTTTCCCTTGATTTCGACCTTTTCGATGGTTCTCTCGGGGCTCGCGTTGCCGATCTCTATTTTGAGATGTTCGGCGGTCTGGTCTCCGATGATGAGATTGTGCACGTTCCTGATATGTCGCATGATCGCTTCGTCGAACTCGTCGCCGCCGACCCTGATCGCCCTCGTCACCACCATCCCTTTCAGCGAAATGACGGAAATCTCGGTGGTGCCCCCGCCGATATCGCAGATCATGTGGCCCGCCGGCTCGACAATGGGAATGCCGGCGCCGATGGCAGCGGCGAGGGACTCGGGGATCACTTTTACCGTTCTGGCTCCGGCCTTGTAGGCAGAATCGATGACGGCATTCTCCTCAACCTTGGTGATGCAGGAGGGGACGCCGATGACGATCCTCGGCTTGAAGAACCAGTTCTTTGGCACGACCTTCTGGATGAAGTACTTGATCATCTTTTCGGTGAGGTCGGGGTCGGCGATCACGCCGTCGCGCAAGGGCCGCTTGGCGATGATATCCCTCGGCGTGCGCGAAAGCATCCCTTTCGCGTCGGTTCCCACCGCCACCAGGCGGCTGGTCCCCTTTTCCACGGCGACGACGGAGGGTTCGTTCAGCACGATCCCCTTTCCGCGAATATATATGAGGGTATTGCAGGTCCCCAAATCGATACCGATATCTTGTGAAAAGGATTCAAATAATTTCCTCACCGCCATCATTCCTCCCTATAGCCGTTCGGCAAGCTTCTTCCTAGCTTCAACGTGATTGGGATCGATCGAAGTGGCCTTGCGCCAGTCGGCGCGGGCCTTGATCGGATCCTTCATGGCCTCGGACACGAGACCCAGTCTATACCATCCTTCAGCCGAGCGGGGATCGGTTTCCACGATCGATTGATACAATTCGCCGGCCTTGGCGATGTCGCCGCCAGCCATGGCCATATCGGCGAGCATAAAGCGCGCGCGCTGAACGATCAAGGCGTCGGAGGCGGACGAAACCGCCTTTGAAAGCAATTCTGATGTCTTCTCCATGTTGCCCAATTCTTTATAGCTTATCGCGGCGGAGAGCATCAATATATCGCTCGATTCCTGCTTGAGCGCCGCCTCGAAGTGCCGGACGGCCATTTCGTGATTCTGAAGTCCGGCGAAGCTCAAACCGAGATACTGTTCGGAATCCTTGCCGTCATAGCCATCTTCCTTCGACGCCTCCAGGAACTTCGCGGCCAGATCGTACCATGGCAAGCCTTTTTGAAAATACGCTTTGCCCAGCACATATTCCACCTGTGCCTTCACGGGCAGCTTGCCACCCGAAGCGATGGCCTTTCTGAGGCTGAAAACAGCCTCGTCCAGAAGGCTCTGCTTTTCATCGCCTTCGGGCTTGTCCGAGGAAAGGTAATACGCCGCGATGCCATTGAAGCTTAAGTAGAAAGGATCAAGGGGAAGCGCCTCAAGGGAAGCGCGGGTCATTTCCAGCGTACTGACCTTGTCGCTCGCGCTCCAGCTGTCCAGAATCTTCGTTTTGGAAAATGATTTTGCGTCATTCAGGTCCGCCGCCTTCCGTCTTTCAGCGCCCGAAACCCAAAAAAAAATGCCGACAAAGAGGCCGATGCCGAGGACGATGGCGCCCGGAATCAATCGGTTTCCATGACCGAGCGTAAATTTTCTTGACCACCAGGAGCGGTGCGAGCTGTTTTTCATAAAAGGCAAACCCCAGATCCGCCGGACTGTCTTTGAACACGCTGCATGAATCGTGCTATTATAGTGCATTGATCTTCAATGATGAAAGATCGAACAAGCGACTTGATCATCGAAATGTAAAATAAAAAAGAGCGAGCCTGTAAGCCGGGTTCTGTGCGCGGGGAATCCCGCGCCGCTGCCATCCCTCTGCATCCGATGTCGCCATCCGATGTCGAGCGACCTACCCGCGGTTTTTCCGCGCTTTCGCGCGGAAGGATGGGCCATCCACCGCTGTTCGGCCTTGCTCACGATGAGGTTTGCCGTGCCGTGTCCGTTGCCGGACACGCGGTGGGCTCTTACCCCACCTTTTCACCCTTACCATTTCTGGCGGTTTGTTTTCTGTGGCACTAGCTGTACGCGCCAGGCCTTGGCCCACGGACCGCGCTTTTGGGCCGCGATTCGCGATGCCGGTTCCTTACGCGCCCCGGACGTTATCCGGCATCGCGCCCGCATGAGCCCGGACTTTCCTCGGCGCGTCTTTCGACGGCGCCGCGGCAGCGCGGCTCGCTCCTAACTAACACAACAATCATATCGCGAAAAAGATAAGGCTTTTCCGCGTCTATTCGTCGGCTTCCTCCGAGAATTCTTCCCTTGGGAAGGAACTCTTTCTTCCGCCGGACTTTCTGGAAGCGGGGAACTCCTTGTCCTGGTCGTCTTTGTCCTGCTGGTCGTCGTCTTCATCGGCATCGGACTCTTCCTCGCCCTCTTCGGAATAATCCGCGAGGTCGGCGAGGGATCCCGATTCGATGTCGCCTATGAACTCGGGGACCTCGTCGGTTTCCTCGTAGAACAGAATGCGAGAGCAGTAGGGACAGAAGTTGACGCGCGTGTTTTCCTCATCCCTGATTTCATTGACGAAGTTGGCGGGCAGGATCATGTGGCAGCCCGTGCAGACGACGCCATGGACGGGCACGACGCCTACGCCCTTTTTGTTCCGGATGATTCTCTCGAGCTTGAAAAGGATGTCGGTGCTTATCCCTTCGGAAATGACGGCTTCCCTGTCCTTGAGGTCCTTTATCGTCGTCTGTTTGCTTTCCTTTTCGTTTTCGATCGCCGCGCTCTTCTCGGAGATTTCCTGCTCGAGCATGGCGATGCCGCCCTCGGTCTTCTGGAGTTCTTCCTCGATTTCGGCGAAGGCCCGCTCTTCCTGTTGGATATCCTTGCGGAGCGTCTGTTCCTTCTCCGTCGCGTCGCGGATTTCCTTGTTTATCGCCTCGTATTCGCGCTGGGTCGTGATGCCGTCCATCTGTTGTTCGGATTTCTCGCGAGTCATCTCCGCTTCCTGAAGCCCCTGGCGGAGTTCGCGAACCCTTTCTTCCGATTTCCTGAAGGCTTCATCCTTTTCGCCGAAGGATTTCCTGAGGCGCGACAGCATTTCATTCTGGGCTTCGATAGTCTTGGGCAAGAGATCGATCTCCTCCTCCAAGGCCACTCTCTCGCTGAGAATTTCCTGGTATGTTTTCAGCTTCTCCAACATTTCGATCGTAGTCATGCGAGCACACCCCTATCAATGATCCATATAATCGCGAAGTTTTTGGCTCCGCTTGAAATGGCGCAGTTTCTTCAACGCCTTCGCCTCGATCTGGCGAATACGTTCCCTTGTGACGTTAAAATAGAGACCGACTTCCTCGAGGGTCAGCGAATAGCCGTCGTCGAGGCCGAAGCGCATCCGGAGGACTTCCTGCTCGCGCGGCGGAAGCGTCGAGAGAACCATCTTTATCTGTTCCTGAAGAAGCTTGTAATCGGTCTGTATCGAGGGATTCTCGATTTCCTTGTCCTCGATAAAATCGCCGAGAAGGGAATCTTCGTCCTCGCCGATCGGCGTCTCGAGGGATATAGGTTCTCGAGCCACGTTTTTCACGCTCTTGACGCGCGAAACGGGCCAGCCCAGCTGTTCGGCGATCTCGTCGTCCGTCGGTTCACGGCCCAGTTTCTGCATGAGCTGGCGAGATTCCCTGACCACCTTGTTGATCTGCTCTATCATGTGGACGGGAACGCGAATCGTCCTCGCCTGGTCAGATATGGAGCGCGTGATGGCCTGGCGTATCCACCACGTGGCGTAAGTCGAGAATTTGTAACCCTTGCGGTATTCGAATTTCTCGACCGCCTTGATGAGGCCTATATTGCCTTCCTGAACGAGATCGAAGAAGTGAAGGCCCCTGTTCGTGTATTTCTTGGCTATCGAAACGACGAGCCTGAGATTGGCCTTTATGAGCCTGTCCTTGGCGCTCTTCATCATCTTCCGGCCGCGGTTTATGTCCCTGGCCATGGAGATGATCTGGTCGCAATCGGCTTCGAAGGCTGCTTCCAGCTCCTTGATCTTCTTCTCGGTCACCTGGAGCTGGCGAATTTTTTCCTTGATATCCTCGGAAGGCAGGCCCAGCTGCTCCTCGATGACATCCCTCTTTTCCTTGATGGTCAGGTTCCTTCCGAGAACCCTGATGTCGCGCATCGACGATATCTGAAGGATGCGCTGTATCCTGTCCTGCTCGCGCCGGTACTTGTTGATTTTCTTGGCCGCGTTTATGAACTTCTCGGAGAATGAGCCTATCTCTTCGGGGTGGATCTCGGTGTCTTTGATCTTCTCGAGGAGGACTTCCCTCTTCTTGACAAGATCGCCCTCCGTGAAGATATCCCCGCCCTTGGCGAGGATCTTCTTCTTAAGGTCGACATATTCCCTGAGGTCGGCGAGGTTGTCGCGGATGACGTCGCGGTAGAACTGGTTCAACCGCCTGCGCTCGGCGATCTTCTCCGTGTTTTCCTTGCGCTGCCCCGTGGAATCTTTTGTTTCCTTGCGCAAGGCCTTCACCGTGAGCTGATAAAACTCGGGGATGAGCATTCCTGACCTGCGGAGAATGGCTTTGATTATCTCTTCGCCCTCCTCCATCATCTTGGAAAGCTCGACTTCCTGGTCGGCGGTCAGCAGGTGTTCCTTCCCTATCTCGTAGAGATAGAGGCGGATGGGATCATCGCTCCCCGATTCCTTGGAATTGTTGACGAGGCGCTTGTTCTCCAGCTCTTTCTTGAGCGTCTGCTCGTCCTCGATCTGGATATCCTCCTCCTCCAGCTGGATGTTGTTGGCTTCCAGCAGGGCGAGAATGGCGTCTATCTTCTCAGAATTGAGAACTGATTCCGGGAGAAAATCGGAGAGTTCATCGAAGCTGATGGACTTTTTTTCTTTCGCGTATTCGAGCAGCTTCGTAATGGCGGGGTCGAGTTCTACATCACTCATCGACTTCACCTTTCAAACGTGCGATTTCAACATCAAGTTGCATCTTTTTTTTCAACAGATCAACCACGGTTTCCTGAATTTCGGCAGAAGAAGCCCCCGTCATTACCGCAGAATCGCCGGTTTTTTGCGATATGCGGCCGATTTCCGCGATAAGTCGCGTTCTTTTCCGTTCGAGCGATCGCGCGCGGACTGATCTGACGCCGTCGCGCACGACAGTCTCCAGTCCCTGATCCAGTTCACCCGACGCCGCCACGGCCAGGACAAAGCGTTTCGCGGCGTCATCACTTGTTAAGGAGAGAATCGAGGTAGTCTCCTTTGCATCGCGAATGGATGCTTCCTCGAGAGCGTAAAAAAGATCCCTGGCTCGCGTGTCGTCCAGGTCGTCGGAACTTATCGATGCTTTCACCTGGGAAAAAGCTTCGGGGAATAGGACTACCGCCGTCATGAAAAAAAGATCGGCGGTCCTGGCTCCCGCGTTCGCGTTCCCGCGCGGAACGGAAACGCTTTTCCCGGCATGGGCGGCATGATTTCCATCGATGGCCTTGGCCTTCTGGTAATCGGCCAAAAGACCGCTCGCGTTCACGCCCATCCTCCGCCCCACGATATCGAGGAAGCCATTGCGCTTCACCTCGGAATCAAGGGCATCGAGATAGGGATAGAAGAACACCGAAGCCTTGGATTTGCCGTCCACAGATCCCAAGTCGAAGAGCTCTTCAGCCCTGCGGATAAGGAAATCCCCGCTATTTATACTGTATTCCGCAACCTTTTTCAATGCGTCGGCCCCATATTTCTCCAGAATTTCCGAGGCGTCTTTTCCTTCTGACATCAATACTACGCTAGTTTCGAGGCTGGCGCCCGAAGCGATGGAACAGGCTCTCTCGGCGGCCTTCTTGCCGGCGTCATCCGAATCGAAGCAGAGGAACACTCGCTCGGCCCTTCGCCGTATCGATGCGGCCTGTTTGGTCGTGAAGGCGGTACCCAGCGGCGCTATGGCGTTCTTAATGCCGGCGGCGTGAAACGACAGGGCGTCCATGTAGCCTTCGCAGATGAGGGCGGAATTCATTTCCTTTATCGCCTGGATCGCCTTGTCGAAGGCGAATAGGTTTTCCTGCTTGTGGAATATGGGTGTGTCCGGGCTGTTGATGTACTTGGGTCCATCGCCGTGGATCAGCCTTCCCCCAAAAGCGATTACCCTTCCCCGCTGGTCGGCAATCGGGAACATGATGCGATCGCAAAAGAGGGGATAGCGCTTGTTGCGCGCGGAAAAGAGGCCTGTCCTTTCGAGAAATTCGGGAGAAAAGCCTTTGCCGACGAGAAATCGATGGAGCCAGGATGGGTCAGCCGGGGCGTACCCAAGCCTGAAGCCGTCTATGAGGTCGTCGGGGATTTTCCGCTTTCGGAGTATCCCGAGCGCCTCGGCCCCCGATTCGCGCTCGCGGAGCAGCCAATGGAAGGCGTTGGCCAGTTTCTCGTAGAGCGCATAGAGTTGGCTCCGCTCGGTCTCTTCCTTGTCGGAAATAAAATCATCGACGGGAAGCGCGACGTGCGCCCGTTCGGCCAACTCCCCCACCGCCTCCGGAAAGGAGAGTTTGTCCGTCTCCATGAGGAAATCTATGAGGGATCCGCCTTTTTGGCAGCCAAAGCAGTAATAGAGACCACGTTCCGCATCGACCGAAAAGGAAGGGGTTTTTTCCGAGTGGAAGGGACACAAGCCCCACCATTTGCCGCCTTTCTTCGTAAGCCGAACCTTCTCCTGAAAAACGGTGAGATAGTTCGTTTTATCGAGGATTTCCTGGATCAGGGTCTCTGGTAATCTGCTCATCGCTCTTCAGAATCCTTTGACCGGAATCGCTTCGCCGGTATGTTCCTGGAAGGTCTTGGAAAACTTGTGCAGGCCCTCGGAGTCCTCGATGAGCCTGAAGTAAAGATAATCACTTTCGGGACTGTTGAATACGGCGCGAAGGGAGGTTTCGCCGGGGTTGGAGATCGGTCCGGGAGGAAGCCCTCGGTGGATGTAGGTGTTGTAGGGGTCGTCGATCTCAAGATCCACGTAGTGGACGACTTTGGGATGAGGCTTGCGCTGCTTTTCGGTGATAATGTAGACGACTGTCGCGCAGGACTGAAGCGCCATGTCGATGGCGAGGCGATTCTTGAACACCGAAGCGATGAGACCCGCCTCTTCTTCGACGCCATATTCCCGCTCAACGATGGAGGCAAGAATCACCGCTTCGTAGAGCCTCTTGTCGTCCGGTTTCCGGCCGGGAAGAATCTTCCCCAACTTCCGGAAGAAAGTCTGGGCCATGGCGAGCGCGATCATTTCGGCGTCGCTGTTTTCGGAGAAGAGGTAGGTATCGGGAAAAAGAAACCCTTCGAAAGTGGCGCCGGGAATGCCCGCCCGGGCGGTCAGCGCCGAGTTTCCCACCGCCGCGAGAAAGTCTTCCTGGCCGCAGATGCCCGCCTTATCGAGGATACGGGCTATGGCTCTCGCTGTCGAGCCTTCAGGAATCGTCACCTGTATCTGCAAGGTTTTCCCTTGCGTCAGTGCCGCGACGAGGGATGGCAGGCTCGTGCCCTGGACAATTTTATACGTTCCGGCCTTCAATTTTCTGTCGGCTCCGCTGACTCTCAAGTAAATCTGGAAGACCAGGCGATTTCTGATGAGCCCCTCAGCCCGCAGCAGCGAAGCGACATCTCCCGCCGTGTATCCCTTTTCGATCCGAAGAACCTTCGCGGAAAAGGCGGTCGCGGGCTTTGGCGCGGAAAAGGTGAGCGCGAGGAGGCTAATCGTCGCGATGGCGATAACGAAGCCGACAGTTTTCAGTCGTCTCGCCTTACTTTTTCTCATCGTTGCTCCTCGCTCCCGTTCCTGGGAAACAAGCGCCGTGGATTGGAGCGGCTCTCAAGGATGGCCCCGGCGATCTTTTCGGGCGGAACAGTGCCGCCCGCACCAATTCCGGGGCAATAGGCGACCTCGGCTTTCCATGTCGCTTCCGATTCGAGTATTTCTTCCCAGAATGGATAGGTCCTGCATTGAACGGGCCTGGCGGTATACACCGAGCATTTTCCGCCATCGAGGAAGACGCAAGCGTAGCCCGCCCTCTCTCCCAGGCTGAGCGCGCGTCCGCCTTCCACCTCGACATATTTGCAGCAGGTCCTCACGAAGGTTTCGAAATCCATTCCGAGGAACACGAGAAGGCTTTCTATATCCTTGTCGCAGAGCCAGACATATCCGGGAGAGCCAGCGCAGCAGAACGAGCATTGTGTGCATCCAAACGGCAATCCATGCCGATGGGCTTCTTCAAACATGGTGGCTCCCTGGCTCCGGCGACATTCGCTTCTTCATATAATAAAAAACCTCCTCGAAACGAGGAGGTTTTGGGGAGAGAAGGATTTGAACCTTCGAAGGCGTAAGCCAACAGATTTACAGTCTGCCCCCTTTGACCACTCGGGAATCTCCCCAAAACAGGGCACTTTCAAAACACCCTCGAGCCATCTCCCGGAATCGAACCGGGGACCCCGAGATTACAAGTCACGTGCTCTGCCAGCTGAGCTAAGATGGCGCAGGCAACGAAAGCGACTATACATAAAAGCATCCGATTGCGTCAAGAGCCGCCGATGCTTTATTTCCACGGGATCAGGAGAAAACAGAACCGTTCCATTCGGCGGGCTGCGCGGCCTCAGGATGTATATTGACGAGGCTGACGGATATGAAGCCTTCCGAGATAGCGTGATGATCCGACTGCAGGTCGAAGGCCCTCTCGTTCCGTCCTTCGGCGAGGAAGCAGTACATGTAGCCGTCGGCGCCGTCGAAGCACTTCAGATTGTCATAATATCGGTTCCTGCCGGGGATGGCCCAGCGGGCGAGGAGGTTTTCATCGTCCGAAGAGGGGCCATTGATGTTGATGAAGCTGTCGGGTTTCCATGTGGTCACGAGCAGGTCGAGATTCTTGGCGACGAAGGCCGCGCAGGCGCGATAATCGAGCGGAGACTGGTACTTGGCGCAGGATACCGCCATGGCGGGAACGCCCACGAGGGCGGCTTGCCGCGCGGCGCCGCAGGTCCCCGAGTAGATGATGTCCGTCCCGAGGTTGGGCCCCCTGTTGATGCCCGATATCACGAGGTCGGGCAGTCCGTTCATTACCTTGAGACCGGCGACGATGACGCAATCGGCGGGGGTGCCCGAGCAGGTATAACTGCCTTCTTTCAGTTTCCTGACTTTCGTGGGGCGCCGCAGGGTCATGGCATGGGAGACGCCGGAACGCTCGCCTTCCGGGGCGATGACGGTTATTTCGTGCTTCCTTCCCTCTTTGGAGGTCACCGCCTTGAGATAGCTTTCCAAAATATCGAGGCCTTCGGCGTCGATGCCGTCATCATTCGTCAAAAGAATCCGCATGTAGTACTCCGAATTGTTTAAGGGAAAATCCGCGAAAGGCGTTCAGTAGCTGACGATCCGCATCCCGCCGTTTATCGAGGTTTCATAGATCTGGGCTTTGAAACCGAAAATCCTCTCATATTCCTCGAGACGCTTTTTATACTCTTCGAGGGCATCCTGCTTCATGACGGAAAAGATGCTGCCGCCAAAGCCAGGCCCCGTCATGCGCGAACAGAGAATGCCCTCGATTTCGAGCGATCGCTTCACGAGCCAATCGATCTCGGGGCAGGATATCTCATAGTGATTCCGAAGGGACGCGTGGGACTTGTTCATGATTCTTCCGAACGCCGGCGCGTCTTGTTTCGCCAGCGCCTCCTCCGCTTCCAGAACCCTGGAGGTTTCCTCCACCACATGGATGCAGCGCCTGCGCACGCTCTCAGGAAGGACGCCCATGAGTTCGTCGAGGTCCGACATCCTCACGTCCCTGAGCGTCTTGCCCCCCCGCGGCGAAATGAATTGGAGGCACTTTTTGCAGTCGTCGGCCCTCTGCTTGAGCTCGACTTCGGCCGAGGCGCGAGGCACGCGGGAATCGGTGAGAACGAGATTCCAGCTTTCGTCCAGGAACTGGACCGCCCTTCTCCGCGGGATCCTGAGGTCGATGATGGAGAGCGAGCGGGTTCCCGGCGCTATGCCAGCGAGATAATCGTATATCGGCACCTGTTTTTCCAAGAATAGGGACTGCGCCTTGCAGGCTAGCTCGGCGAGCTCCTCATTCCTTATCGTGAGATTGAAAACCGTCTTGAGCGCGAGGGCGGCGGCCATGTTTATGGCGGCGGAAATGCCGAGACCCAGGCCCTGCGGCACGTTGCCGCTGATCGTGATGTTTATTCCCTTGCCCTGGAAATCGTAGAGTTTCGAAAAATAGTCGTAGATGGATTTGACGTGATTGGCCCAGCGATCCTCGCGCTTGTACTTCAGGGTGCCCGTGGAAGCCCTCTTTCGCTCTCCCAGGTCAGAGGCGAAAAACCGCATGGAAGAATCTTTGCGCTGGGAAATAGCCACTTTCATCTCATAGGAGATGGCCGCCGCCAGCACGATGCCATCGCTGTTGGCGGTATGTTCCCCGAGAAGCTTGACCGTCGCCGGCGCGGAGGCTACGCATACAGGAGAGGCTTCATATTCGGCCAAGTGGACCGCGAAGATGTCTTTCATCAACCCTTCTTTTCAGCAGCTACCGCGGCGAGCGGTCAAAAACGTACAATAAATTCATTTTACAATACTTATCGCGTCGGTTCAACAAAAAACGCATCGCTCGCTTTCATCAATTTCTTGAGCTTGAATATCTGTATTTCCGCTTCCTTGAGTTCCGCCTCATAGCGGCGTCGCTCCAGAACTTTGGCCTCCACGCCCTTCGTCTTCCATGTGCCCAGTTTCCCCACGTATTCGGTGACAACTTTCCCGTCCACGCGCTTGACGAGATAGACATAGCTGCCTTTTCCCCTCTTCTTTACCGCGAGCGAGCCCTTCGGCCTCTGCAGGCATTCTTCCCTGAGCCTGGTCACCGTGCGGTATAGGCGCGAATATTCGCTCTGCATCATGGTTTCTATTGCGCTCATCGATCGGCCTCAGTAGATATATACCATATAAGCACAAATTGAGGAAGGAGTTTTTATTTTCTTTTCAAAAAATACAGGCGGCTGAAGGGACAATCCGTACATTTGAGCGATGCGCGATTCGAACGCGCGACCTTCGGCTCCGGAGGCCGACGCTCTATCCAGCTGAGCTAATCGCCCATGGCACAAGGTGTGGTGAAAGCGGCAGCGCGCGCTCTCAAGGGCAATTCATACTAGTACGCGCGCTCGATGATAGTCAAGAAGATTTGCCTGAAAAGACCTCCACCCCTAGACCCCCTGCCCCGCTTTTATCCACAATCTGCGTATGGAAACAATAATGCTGGCATCATCCTCCCCGAGACGGAAGGAGATACTGCGTTCTCTTTGCGTCCCCTTCGTCGTTATTCACCCCGATATCGATGAGAGCGTCTGCGATCGCCTGATCCCGGAACACAGGGTCGTGGCCCTCGCGGAGAAAAAAGCCCTGGAAGGCGCGGCGCTCATGCAAGCCAATCCCGACGCGGCCTGGGGCGACACAAAGCGGGAGGAAGAGGTTGCTGAGTCGGGGCAAGGGCCGCGACTTCTTCTCGCGGCCGACACGCTCGTCGCTTTCCACCGTTCTGGAAGGTGGAAGACGATCGGTAAACCCGAGGACAGGGACGACGCGAGAGCGATGCTCACCTATATGGCAGGAAAGACGCATACGGTGTTCTCCGGGCTCTGCCTTCTCGATACGGAAACTGGCGCGCGCCATACGGTCTGTTCCTCGACCTCGGTCAGATTCGCCCCGATGAGCGCGCTCGAAATCGAAAGCTACCTGGACACGGACGAATGGCGCGGGGCCGCCGGGGCGTATCGCGTCCAGGGGCGCGGCTCCTGTTTTATCGAGATGCTGAAAGGATCATGGTCCTGCGTGGTGGGCTTGCCAATCCGCGAGCTTTATGGCATTCTAATAAACGCTGATTACGACTTCGGAGCTACCGGGCGCCTCTAGCTGTACTTGAAATTTCCGCACCCCGCTGCACTCTACATTTCCGGCCTCCGATCGTACCAGCATAACGGCACCTTAAGTGCCGGGGCTAACGCCGCGGCAGCGATGTTAGCTTAATCTTCCGCCCGGCGATGGCGACATTCCGGGACGAGAATCAGAGAAGGGGATCAGGTTAGCCTGATCACGGGAGGAACTCTTGGCAGTAGTTACCATGAAGAACCTGCTTGAATCCGGTGTGCATTTCGGTCACCAGGTCAAGCGCTGGGATCCCAGGATGAAGAAATTCATCTTCGCGGAACGCAACGGGATTCACATCATCGATCTCCAGAAGACCATTCAGGCGATCAAGGACGCCTATGACGCCGTCCAGAAAGTCGTCAGCTCCGGCAAGACCGTGCTTTTCGTCGGAACGAAGAAGCAGGCCCAGACCGCGATCCAGAAAGAATCCGAGCGCTGCGAGCAGTTCTATGTCAACAATAGATGGCTCGGCGGCATGCTCACCAACTTCACCACAATCAAGAAATCCATCATGCGCCTCAAGAAAATCGAGCGCATGGAAGTGGACGGCACTTTCGAGAGCCTGACCAAGAAAGAAGTGGCCAGCCTCCAGAAAGAGAAGATCAAGTTGGAGAAGAACCTTGGCGGCATCAAGGAGATGAAGGACCTTCCCGGCATCCTCTTCGTGGTCGATACCCGCAAGGAAGCCATCGCTGTCGCCGAAGCCCAGCGTCTAGGCATCCCCATCGTCGCCGTTGTGGACACCAACTGCAACCCCGAGGGGATCACCTATCCCATACCCGGCAACGATGACGCCATCCGCTCCATCAGCCTCTTTACCCAGATCATCGCCAACGCCGTCGTCGAAGCCGGCGCCTCCGAGGGTCTCAAGATCATCGAAAGCCTGCCCGCCGAGGAAGTGGAAGAAGTCCACACCGACGCCGTGAAGAAAGAAGACGACGAGGTGGAGGTAGACATCAGCACCTACGCCGCGACCGCCGTCGTTCCCGAAGCGGTGGCTCCCGCGGCGGAAGCCGAACCCGAAGCCGCCTTGCCCATCATCGACGAAGACAAGCTGTACGAGAAGAAATAAGGAGCATGACCGTGGATATTAAAGCGTCAGATATCAAGAGCCTCAGGGAAAAGACCGGGGCAGGTATGATGGACTGCAAGAAAGCGCTCACGGAAGCCGAAGGCGACTTTGCGGCCGCTGAAAAACTTCTCCGCGAATGGGGAATGGCCGGCCTCGAGAAGAGAGCCAACCGCGCCACCAACGAAGGCAAAATCTTCCTCGTCGAGAGAAACGGCGACGTCGGACTCGTGGAAATCGTCTGCGAAACCGATTTTGTCGCCAAAAACGCCGACTTCATCGCCGACGGATACAAGATCGCCGAAAAAGCTTTCGCTGCTAAAGCCAACGACGTAAACGCGGAACTCGACAACATGGTGAAAGACATCGCCATCGTCATCAAGGAAAATATCAACCTCAAGCGCGTCCGCTACTTCGAGGCGGCTGAGGGCGAGTATCTTCACACCTACACGCATGGCGAGGGAAAGCTCGTCGTGGTCGTGAGGGCTAAGGCGAAATCGGCCGCGGCCTTCGCCGACGACAAGGTCAAGGCCTTCATCCACGATGTGGCCCTGCATATCGCCGCCTTCAACCCGATGTTCCTCGACCAGAGCCAGCCCGACGCCGACTGGGTGAAGGAACAGCAGGAAGTCTTCGCCGCCCAGGTCGAGCTGGACGAAAAGCTCAAGTCCAAGCCCGCCAAGGTTGTCGAAGGCATCCTAGCCGGAAAGCTCAAGAAACTCATGGCCGAGGTCTGCCTTCTGGACCAGCCTTTCGTGAAGGACGAGAAAATGAGCGTTCAGGCCGCCATGGCAGCCGTCAAGAAAGAAACGGGAACCGATTTCGCCATCGTGAGTTATTCATACATCAAAGTGGGAGACGCCGCCTGATAGGGCAGCCAACCTGCTCGTAAGATCGAGGCGGAGCGGCGGATTCGCCGCTCCGCGATTTATTGATAACGAAGGGGAGGAACTATGGAAACGGTAAAAGCCACTTGCGAAGAGCGCATGAAGAAATCGATCTCGTCCTTGAGGGATGAATTCAATGGCATCCGTACCGGCCGCGCATCCCCCGCCCTCCTCGACAAGATCAGGGTGGACTATTATGGCCAGAAAAGTCCACTTTCCCAGGTCGCGACCGTCTCGGTACCGGAGGCCAGGCTCATCGTCATCCAGCCCTGGGACCGGACACTTTTCAGCGAAATCGAGAAAGCCATCCTCAAATCGGAGTTGGGACTCAACCCATCCAACGACGGAAAGGTCATCCGCATCGCCATTCCCCCTCTCACCGAACAGAGGAGGAAGGAACTGGTAAAACAGGCGAAAGCCACCGCTGAACAGTCGAAAGTCGCCGTCCGCAACATACGGCGCGACGGGCTCGAAGAGCTCAAGAAACAAGCCGCGGCTGGCGGCGTTCCCGAGGACCTGACAAAGAAGGAAGAGGATGAGCTCCAAAAGCTCACCGATTCCTACATCGCACAGATCACCAAAGTGCTCGAGGAAAAAGAAAAAGAAATCATGGAAGTCTGAATGACTTCTTCATCATATGACGGGCAGCCGAAGCGCGTATGAAAATTTCCACACTCCCCGCTCACGTCGCCATTATAATGGACGGAAACGGCCGTTGGGCGGCGAAACGCGGTCTGCCTAGGACCGAAGGGCACAGGCAGGGGCTTGTCGCCGCGAAGAAGATCGTCGCGGCATCCTCAAGACTGGGCATACGGTATCTTTCGCTCTACACTTTTTCCACCGAGAACTGGAAACGCGCCGTGGAAGAGGTCGGCTTTCTGATGATGCTCGTGAAGAACCATCTCTCCTCGGAGTTGGATTTCTACCGGCAGAACAAGATCAAGGTCGTCCATTCCGGTTGCAGGAACGGGCTCGCCGCCGATATCCTGGCCGAGATAGATTCGGTGACCAGGGATACGGCTTCCTTTCCAGGCATGGTGGTAAACCTCGCCATCAATTACGGCGGCCAGGACGAGATAGCCAGGGCCGTTGGCAAGATCGCCGCGGCGCGGAACGACGACGCGGATCGCTTTTCGATGGAGAACATCCGCCAAAACCTCGACCATCCTGAAATTCCCGATCCCGACCTCATCATCCGTACGGGCGGCGAGATTCGGCTGTCCAATTTTCTTTTGTGGCAATCCGCGTATTCAGAGCTTTATTTCTCCGGCTGCCTGTGGCCCGATTTCGGCGAGGAAGAACTGAAAGCCTCGCTCGACGACTATGCGGCGCGCGACAGACGCTTTGGGGGAACCAGATGACCAAGAATACCATTCAGCGGCTGCTCGTGTTCTTTCTCGGCATTCCTCTCTTCCTGGCTGTCGTGAACTACGCGTCCTTTGGGAGGAATATACTCCTCGCCGTCGCCGTCGCCGTCATCCAGTTTCTCTGCGTCCGCGAGGCTTCCGCCCTTTTCGCCGCGAAGAACATGAAGGTGAACAGGCTCTTCCTGACCATCCTTTCCGCAATGTCCACCCTCATCGTGTACCTGTCGCCTGCGCTCGCCGGACTGTTTCCGGGCGACATCTCTCCGCTGGAAATCCTTTTTTCCATATCGGTGCTCGGCAGCCTCGCCGTCATGGCTCCCTTCTCCTTCGCGAAGGCCGAAGAATTTTCCGCCATTCTCCCGAACCTCGCCGCGTCGCTCTTCGTATTCTTCTACTGCGGAGTCCTGGGTTCCTTTCTCGTCTACATCACCTCGTGTTTCGGCCAATATCTAGCCCCTGTCCTGACCTTCACGTTCATGACTTTCGGAAACGACAGCCTGGCGTGGCTGGTGGGGGTGACGCTGGGCAGGAAACGCGGAATCGTGGCCGTATCCCCCGGGAAAAGCGTGGCGGGCTTCATCGGCGGCTTTTGCGGATCCATACTCGCGGCTCTGATAGCCTTTTCGCTCTTCCCTGAAAGTGGATTCGGCCCCCTCGCGAGACCGCTTTTTCTTGGCGTCGTCATGGGATGCTCGGTCATTCTCGGCGATCTCGTGGAAAGCGCGCTGAAGCGTTCAGCTGGCGTCAAGGATTCCAGCTCTCTCGTCCCTGGCAGGGGCGGCGTCCTCGACTCTTTCGACAGCCTTCTCTTCTCGGCGCCCCTGTTCGTGCTGATTTCGGCGCTTTTGGGCTTTTTCCCCCCGCTGGCGTAGAGGTCGCATGAACCCAAAAAAAGTGCTCATTCTCGGCGCCACGGGCTCTATCGGCCGCCAGACCATCGATTGCGTCGAGGAGGCGAACAAGAAAACCCCGGGGCGATTCATCGTCGTGGGGCTGTCCGCCAACCGGAACGCCGCAGCGCTTCTAGAAGCGGGCTCGCGGTTTCCGGGGGCGAAACTGGCGCTGAGCGGCGACGACGGCGACGAAGCCGCCTCAGAGGATGTCAGCGGCGTGGGCTGGCGCGGCGCCGGCGCCATCGTTTCCCTCATAAGAAACTCGAACGCCGACTTGGCGGTCAATGGCATCGCCGGCGCCGCCGGCCTCCTCGCCTCCATCGAGGCGCTTTCATCAGGCAAGAATCTCGCCCTGGCCAACAAGGAATCGGTGGTGATGGGCTACAGCCACCTGAGGAAACTGGCCGATAAAAACCGCCTGTCGATCATCCCCGTGGACTCGGAACACGCCGCCCTCTTCCAGCTCATCTCCAGAATCGGTTCCGCCTCGGTGCGGGAACTCACTATCACCGCGTCGGGCGGCCCCTTCCGCGACAAATCCCCCGCGGAATTGGAAAACATCGGTCCGGACGAAGCGGCCCGCCATCCCGTCTGGAAAATGGGCAGGAAGATCAGCATCGATTCGGCCACGCTCGCCAACAAGGGCCTCGAACTCATCGAGGCGGTCCGACTTTTCGGCTTGCCCGAGGAGAACGTGAAGGTGCTCGTTCATCCCGAAAGCATCGTGCACGCGCTCGTTCGCACGAAAGACAGCGCCCTTTACGCCCACCTGTCATCGCCCGACATGCGCCTGCCCATCAATATCGCCCTTCACTGGCCCGAAGAAACCGAAGCGGCGTACGGATCGCTCGACCTCGCGGGCAGAACCCTCCATTTCGAGGCGCCCGATACGGGACGTTTCCCCATGCTCTCCCTGGCTAGAGACGCCGTCAGGATCGGCGAAGCGGCGACCATCGCCTACAACGCGGCCAACGAGATCGCGGTCGAGGCTTTTGAGGCCGGAACAATACGCTTTACGCGGATAGCGGCGGTCGTCGACGCGACATTGAGCCACGATTGGGCTTTCCCTGTTCCCGATATCGACAGTATCTTTGAGGCTGACACCAAGGCGCGTTCCCTGGCGCATCTCGCTTGTACGGAGTTCCAATGCTGACAGTGCTTCTAGGCCTCTTAGGCTTATCGTTCGTCGTCATCGTCCATGAGTTCGGCCACTTTCTGGCGGCCCGCGCCATGGGTGTCGAGGTCGAAGTGTTCTCCATCGGATGGGGTCCCAAACTCTTCGGTTTTATGAAAAATCAGACGGAGTGGCGCATTTCGGCCTTCCCTCTCGGCGGTTTCTGCAGAATGAAGGGAGAGGAAGCCTTCAAGCTCGCGATGGAGCGAAAACTCCCCACCATACCCGCCGAGAAGGGATCCTTCTATGGCGCCTCACCATGGCGAAGGATATTCATCCTCGTGGCCGGTCCCGTCTCGAACGTCATCCTGGCGGTTATCCTCTTCTCCATTGTCTCTCTCGCGGGGATCACGATCCAGACGGCTCCCAATAAAATCATACTGGCGAGCGAAATATCGACGCTCTCCGGATCGCCGGGAGGCGGCCCCGCGGACCAGGCCGGCCTAAAATCGGGCGATGTCATCACGTCCATCGACGGAACGCCCGTCCGCGACTATTCGGATCTCCAGGAGATGATAGGACTCAACCCCGGCAAAGCTTTGAACTTGACGGTGGAACGTGACGGCGAGCGCATGTCGATTCCCGTCACTCCCCGCCTCGAGAAGGATTCGGGTCAGGGGCTGATAGGCATTTACGCGTGGATTGATCCCGTTGTCGATTACGTGGATCCGCAGGGCGCCGCCTCGATATCGGGCATACGCAAGGGCGACGTCATCGCGGAAATCCAGGGAAAGCCGGTGCGCAATTCCATAGATATCCTGGCGGGGCTGGATTCCAAGCCCGAAAAGGTCTCCATGACCGTCGCTCGGGATGGACAGCCCTTCACCGCCAGGATGGTGCTCTCCTACGCGGAAGGCGGCCAGTCCAATCTGGGTATCGGCTTCAAGGGACTTTCCAGAACCGACAGGGCCGCTTCCCCGCTCGATGCTGTCGCCAAGGGAGGAAAGGAAACGCTGGACACCTTCGCGATGTCGGTGAAAGGGATTGGAATGCTCTTCAGCGGCGTCAACATCTTCAAGGCTGTGTCCGGTCCCGCGAGAATCACCTATATGGTGGGGAATACCGCCAAGGAGAGCATCAAGGCCTCGGGTTTATCCGGCATTCCCACGATTCTCAGTTTCCTCGCCTTCCTCTCCGTGAGCCTTTTCCTGATGAATCTCCTGCCGATTCCGGCCCTCGACGGAGGACAGATACTGCTCTCCATCGTCGAGATACTGAAGAGAAAGCCCCTCATGACGAAAACCGTCTACCGCTTTCAGTTCGTCGGCGCGGCAATGATAATGGCGCTGTTCTTCCTGGCCACCTTCAGCGACCTATTGTTCTTCGCCGGGAAATAGGCAAATCTACCGTTCGTGCCGCTCCATGTTGACAAACTTGGCGAAGGCGGGTTTGAACCAGACGTTCGCCTTGCCTATAGGTCCGTTTCGCTGCTTCGCGACAATGAGTTCCGTCTCGATCTGTTCCGACCGCTGATCGGCCGTCTTGTTGATCTCCCTGTCCCTGTGGAGAAAGAGAATGAGGTCGGCGTCCTGCTCGATCGATCCCGATTCGCGCACGTCGGACAGGTTGGGCTGCTTCCCCTCGGCCTCGCGCTTCAGCTGCGATAGGGCGACGATCGGAATGTCCAGCTCGCGAGCCAGCGACTTGAGCGACCTCGATATCGCCGATATCTGCTCCCAGCGGGGCAGCTCGGCGTTTTCATGCGTTATCAGCGTGATGTAATCCACGAAGATGATCTTGACCGATCGCTCGAGGACGAGGCGCCTCGCCATGGTCCTCAGCTCGAGCAGCTTCATGTTGGGCATATCGACGATGTAGAGCGGGGCCTCGTAAATCCTTCCCGCGGCGTCCATGAGATCGTTCAGGTCCGAGCTTCTCAGCCTTCCCGTCCTTATACGCTCTCCCGGCACCTGGGCTTCGGAGGATATGATCCTGTTCATGAGGGCGTGCTCCGACATTTCCAGCGAGAAGAAAGCGGCCGGTATCTTGCAGTTGATGGCTATATGGCTGGCTATCGTGAGGGCAAGAGCGGTCTTTCCCACGGAGGGGCGGGCGCCTATGACGATGAACTCCGAGTTCTGGAACCCCGAGGTCATCGCGTCCAGATCGGTGAGCCCCGAGGGAATTCCCGTAAAGGCGTTGGGATTGTTGCTCAGCTTCTCGATGATGGTGATGAGTTCGGGTATCAGGTCCTTGATCGAATGGTAGGAAGCCGTGCGCCGGTTCTGGGTTATCTCAAAGATCTTGGACTGTATCTCGTCGAGGATGGGGCCGGTCTCCGTCGTGTCGTCGTAGGCCCGCGATGAGACGAGGCCCGAGAGCCTTATGAGGTTCCTCCTGGTAGACATCTCCTGGATGATCTGCGCGTAGTATTCGACATTGGCGGCCGAGGGCGTCATCGAGGTGAGATTGGCGATGTAGCCGGGGCCGCCGGCCTTGTCGAGGCTTCCCGCCTGCTTCATCTCTTCGGTGAGCGTTATGAGATCGGATTTCTGCCCCTTTTCGTGGAGCGCTATGATGGCGGAATAGATTTCGGCGTGGGAGCTCACGTAGAAGTCGTCGGGTCTGATGTAGCGCAAAACCACGCCCAGGGCCTCAGGATCGAGAAGTAGGGCACCCAGGCAAGCCTGTTCGGCTTCCTGGTTATTGGGCGGTATTTTGTCTTTCAGAGTATCATGTGTCATCGACTGCCCCTTTTCGGATGCGAACTATACGATAGAACGAAATGGAACGAAAAAAAAGGCACCAAATACCCGGAATCCAAAAAGAATCCCGGAAGTATCGGATGCCTTATGCGGCGCGGGACTTGTGCCCCAGCGCCCCGGTAGCGTGGAAAAGCGCTTACATCTGTCCGGCGTTGATGGCGGCTTCGAACGCCGCGGCCTGTTCCTCGTCGGTGACGGGTTCGGCCGCTTCGGCTCTCGCCCTTCTCACTCTCTGCTTCTTGGGCTGGTCGCTGTCCTCGGTCTTTTCGGCCTTCACCTCCTGTCCGGAAATGGAAAGCTTGAGGACAGCCTCCTCCTTTTCGTAGAGGCGGACGATGACCTTGTAGTTGCCGACGCTCTTGATGGCTCTCCCGGGCACTTCTATCTTCTTGCGGTCGATCTCGATTCCCTTCTTGAGGAGCTCATCGGCCACCATCGCGTTGTTGACGGCGCCGTAGAGCTTGCCGTTCGCGCCGGCGGGCATCGCGATGCAGATATCCTCGGCTTCCAGCTTCTCCTTCAGGGAAGTGGAAGAAAGCCTCTTGGCTTCCTTGATGGCATCGATCTCGCTCTGTTTTTTCGCGAAGAGGGCCACGGTCTTTGTGTTGTACACGGAAGCCAGACCGCGGGGAAGAAGGTAGTTTCTCGCGTAGCCGGGCGCAACATCCTTGACATCGCCAATCTCGCCTAAGTTCGGGACGTCTTGGTTCAGGATTATTTTCATTTCAAGGCTCCTTTCAAGTTGCGGTATGGAAGCCATACCTCGGTGATGCCCAATACGGGCAAGGTAATCATGATGATCGCGCCCGCCGTCGAACTCAGCGCTATCGCCATGATGGCGAGCGGCGTGAGCAAGCGCAGAATGCGGGTCGCGTTGAACTGTCGAGATAGATGTGAGATTATTCCGATCCCCTGCATGGCGTAGAGAGATGCCGAGCAGAGCGCGATATTCCAGACCAGAGCGGATACGAGGCCGGTTTGCTTCGTCAAGAGCGCGGCGAAGAGCAGCGCCCAGGATAAAAGCGTCGGCCAGAGCGCTATGGAGGGAACGCGCAGCCGCGAGAGGCTTATGGAAGCGAAGACGCTTTCATCGGCCTTTTTCTGGCGGACCGCCGAGCGCGCGGCGATAAAGGATCCAAGCCACCAGCTTCCCGCGAGAACCCACAGTATCATAGCGGCGAAAGCCGACTGGATGACGGCGATGGCGCTATTCACGGCGGCGCGCGCATAGGCTGCGCCGTCGCCCTCCAGACCTGAGGATTTCATGGCTGAACCGATGTACTCGATCAACCAGGCTGAAAAACTCTTGTCGGATGTGGCTTTCATCACGAGGGGCGCGGCAACGGCGGAGAGGATGAGCGCGGCGATAAGGATTTTACCGCCCGCTTCCAACTTTCCAATTCGCGCGTTGACGAACCAGATGGCGGCAAGAAGCAGGAGAGGAGGCAGGACGCCCGCGAGGATGACCAGCGGGTCGACGGCTTTGATTTCAAGCATTCTGGCGATCTGCCCGACCGCTATGGCGAGAAAAGAGAAAGTCGCCGCGACGAGACCGGATTTCTTTCCCCTGCCGGCAAACGCATACTGCACCGGTATGAGAAAAGCGAACGAGAGAACATAGGAGAGATAGATGAAGCCCGACAGCAGGCCTGTCGAGGCGTCGAGCAATAACTCCCTGTTCTTGGTCAGCTGCGCGCGTCCGTTCACATCTATGCTCCGAGCTTATTTCACGACGTAGGGCAGAAGCGCCAAGGCTCGCGCTCGCTTGATGTTGACGGCGAGAGCGCGCTGGTGCTTCGAGCAGGTGCCGGTGATGCGGCGGGGCAGGATCTTTCCGCGCTCCGTCGTATAGCGCCTGAGGGTGTCGGAATCTTTATAGTCGATGTGGGCTTTCTGCGTGCAGAACTTGCAGACCTTCTTCTTGAAGAATCCCTTGCCCTTGCGCGGGCCGCCCGAGCGGTCATCATCCCTGCGGCCTTCGCCCTGATCGTCGGAACGACCGCCTCTCACGTCATCTTTCATATCGGACATTGCATTTCTCCTATTATCGCTTTGTATCAGAAAGGAATATCATCGTCGAAGGTATCGACGGCGGGCGACGGCTGGCTTGCCTCGCCGCGCGGTTCGGCTCCGCCTTCGTAGGGCGCCGCCTTCTGCTGCGGTTTCTGATAGCCGCCGCTTCCCTGCCCCGACGGGGCATTCCCGAGAAGGCGGACATTGCTGGCGTTGATGACAACCTTGTTGCGCGGCTGTCCATCCTGTTCCCAGCGATCCTGCCTCAATTCTCCCTCGACGCCGACTTGCTGGCCTTTTGTCAGGTAGCGATTGACCGCCTCGGCGCCCTTCCCCCAAAAATCGATTTCGAAGAAGCTGGTCTCGTCGACCCATTCCTCACCCTGTTTTCTGGAGCGGTTGACCGCTATGGAAAAACGGGCGATCGGCATTCCCGATTTCGTGTATTTGAGTTCGGAATCCCTCGTGAGTCTTCCCACCAGGACCACGACATTTATGTCGCGCATACAGGCCTCCCGATGCTTACGCTTCGACTTTTACCAGAAGATATTTCAGTACGCTGGTGTTCAGCCTGAAAGATCTTTCCAAGGGAATCACGCTCTGCGGATCGAGGTTGGTGCGGTAGAGAATGTAGTGTCCGCGATCTTTCTTGCGGATGGGATAGGCCAGAATACGGTCTCCCATATCTTCTTCCTTGATGTCTGCTGCCTTGACCTGGGCCAGGTCAAGGGCTACGGCTTCCTTGCCTTTGCGGAACGCTTCTTCTTCCGAAGGCAGGACTACGACAAGCTCATATTGTCTCATTCTTTCCTCCTTGTGGACCTTACCCTCCATACGGAGAGCACTCGATTCAATCGCGGCCCGAGGGGTCGGATTGGATAAAGAGGGAACATTTTTATAGCATGTTCGGCCATTCTTATGCAATACTTGCAATTGCGCGAAGAATTTCCCATAATTGGGCCCTGATTTTTCAGTGGAGGAAAAATGTCTGACATCATTGAGCCGCGAGTCCTCAAGGGATTCCGGGACTATCTTCCGGACGCCGAGCGCGCCCGATCTTCCCTCGTAAAAAAACTTGAAAAAACATTCCAATCCTTCGGTTTTGTGCCGATCGATACGCCGGCCCTCGAATATTCGGAGATTCTTCTCGGCAAGGGCGGCGGCGAAACCGACAAACAGGTCTACCGTTTCCAGGATAACGGCGGCCGCGATGTCGCCCTGCGTTTCGACCTGACCGTCCCCTTCGCCAGATTCATGGCCGAACACGTCGAGGAGCTCTACCTTCCCTTCCGCCGTTTTCACATCGCCAAGGTGTGGCGAGGCGAAAACACTCAACGCGGCCGCTACAGGGAATTCATGCAGTGCGATTTCGACATCGTGGGCACGGACTCGGCCTCGGCCGACGCCGATATAGTCCTCGTGATCGCCAGCGCGATGAAAGCCCTGGATGTCGGCCCCGTACGGATCCGCATCAACCACAGGGGCCTCTTCAACCGCTTCCTCGCCGCCGCCGGCTGCTCCGACAAGTCGGTGTCCATCCTCCGCACCGTGGACAAGCTCGAAAAAATAGGGAAAGACGACACCTTCGCCCTGCTCTCCGCCGATGTGGGCGAATCGATGGCGTCCAACATTCTCAGCTTCATTGAGCCGGCCGACGGCTTCGCCGCGACTCTCTCCAAGATGTTCTGTTTCTGCGCCGACGACGACAGGGAAGCTATCGCGGCGCGCGATAGACTTTCTGATGTATACGAAATAGCACAGTCGGCCGGATACGCCGATTCGATATGCCTCGATCCAAGCATTACGCGCGGGCTCGACTACTATACCGGCATCGTCTTCGAGACCTTCCTGGCGGGAATGCCCAAGATAGGCTCCATCTGTTCCGGCGGACGCTACAACGAGCTCGCCAGCCTCTATACGACGAGGCAGCTGCCTGGCGTCGGCGCCTCCATCGGTCTCGACAGGCTTCTCGCGGCTTTGGACGCCATGGGCAAGCCGGTGGCGGGCGCGAGCGATCCCAAGGTCCTTCTGGCCAACCAGGGAGACGCCCTCACGAAAGAGCTGCACGCGCTGGCCTCCAAGCTGCGCTCGCGGGGCGTTTCGTCCGAAGTCTTCCCCGAGGCGAAAAAGCTTCTCGCCCAATACGGCTACGCGGAAAAGAAGGGCATTCCCTACGCTCTCCTCCTGGATGAGTCCAGCCTCGCCGAAAGCCAATACCCGCTACGCGATCTCGCCAAGCGCTCTACCATCGCCTTCACCAATTTCGACGAGCTCGTCGCCTTCCTGGGCGGTTCGGCGGAATGATGGATTCTGAGGAAAAAATAGAGGCCAGCGACGCGCGCGTCCCAAAAGGCGCGGTGGACGCGGGTGTCGATGAAGGCGTAGGCGTCTCCGAAGGCTCAGGCGGCGCGTCGGCCCTCATCAAGACCTTCGTCATACGAAACGGGCGAATGACGGACGTGCAGAGACAGGCCATAGAGGAATTCGGCTCAGAGTATATAGTGCCTTACAGCCTCCGGCCCCTGGAGGCTACGGCGCTCTTTCCCCTGCCCCGGCCTCTCGTGATGGAGATCGGTTTCGGCATGGGCAAGGCGACCTGGCAGATCGCGCGCGACCGCCCGCGCTTCAACTACCTAGGCGTCGAAGTCCACAGCCCGGGCGTCGGCAAGCTCATCATGGAAATCCGCGAAAACAAGCTGGACAATCTCAAGATAATCCAGCACGACGCGGTCGAAGTCCTGGCCACCATGATCCCGGAGGGGAGCCTGGCAGGCCTTCATATCTTCTATCCCGACCCCTGGCCAAAGAAACGCCATCACAAGCGCAGGCTCATGCGCCACCCCATCGTCGACCTCATGATTTCGCGGCTGAAGGCCGGCGGCTACCTCTATTTCGTGACCGACATCGAGGAGTACGGCCAGTCCACCCTCGAGCTGCTGTCTTCGTGCGCCGGAATCTCCAACCGGCACGAGGCTTTCGCCCCCCGGGTGGAGTGGAGACCCGAGACGAAATTCGAGGCCAAAGCCAGGAAGGCCAGCCGGAACGCCTTCGAGCTGTATTTCACGAAGAACGATTGATTCGACGCAGATCGACGACGCTCATTCGAAAAAAGCGCTCAATTTCCGGTAGAGAAGTCCGATTTTTTCCTTCATCTCGGCCGAAACCTTCTCGTCGGCGGCTACGTCGGCCAGGTTTTCCAGGCTGGAGATGCTCTCGTTCAGCGCGGTGTGAAAGCCCTTCGAAACCCTGAACCAGAATACGCCCGCGCCATCGGTGTAGAGGGTGACAAAGCCGAGGCGCTTGTCCTTGCCCTTGGGCATGGCGACCTGGAGCACGTGATCCAGGTTGGCGACAAGCTTTTCAAGGTTTCCGTAGTTGACCGCCGCCCCGGGACTTTTGGACGCCGCGTCCTTCAAAGGCGCGGCGTCGGGGGCTTCTTTGTCCATGACCGCCGCCTCGAAAGCCGCGCCGGGCTCTTCGCGCGCGATCTCGAAATTGGCGCTTCTGGGCCAGTTCCTGCCCAGATCGGCCTCTAGATCGAGCCAATCCTGAACCCTGATGATCGTTTCGAGCTTTTCACCCTCGAGAAGCCTGAAGTTCTTGTAACGTATCGAACCCAGGAGACCTTTGTAGGCCGATCCCGAATCCCTGTCGATATTCTCTCTGGCGAGCTTGAAGGTTTCCCAGGGGAGGACGGCCATTTTCTTTTTGCCGGAGACCTTTTCCAGGTCGAAAACCTGTCCCCCGAGCTTGATCTTGTCGGTGAAATCGCGGGGTTCCCTTCTGCCTTCATTCTCGGCGGCCGTCCTGCGTTTGGAACGCTCCTTTTTGCCGATATCCACGGCCTCATCCTTGCGGCTGTCGACGAGAGAGAGCAATCTCTCCGCGACTATCGGGGATATCTTTGAAAGGATGTCGCGGGGAAGCGGGGAGACGGACATGGCGTACATGCGCGTCGTCCTCACAATTTCCCCCGCCACTATGAAGTCGGGATTTTCCCTAAACATGACCGATCCGGGGTGGATCGATATCTTTTCGGCGGTGAGGGAGCGGAAGAGCCCCCGCTCCTGGCGGGCGCAGACGAACTGGATCAAGCCCCGGGAGACGGCGCACAGGTAGTCGTAGAGAGAACCGCCGCGCAGAATGGGGAGGCCCATCTCCGACACGATGATCTCGAGCTGTTCCCTGATGCGGACGATTTCGCGCATCGTGCGCTCGTCCAGGTAATTTTTCTCGCAGAAACGAGTCTTGTCCGGCGCCGCCTGGAAGGCATCGAAGATGCGAAGGTAGGAAACGAAGTCGCCCATGGGGTCCCGAAAGGCGTGGTGAGCCTTCCGGGCCTCCATCTCCTCGCCTGGCGGCAGGACGTAGGGGCTCATCGTGGAGAGGAAAGCGGCGGCCACGAGCGTTTCGTGGATGACGTCCGGGTAGCGCATGATGGACTCGACGATCATCCGTGAAAGTCTGGGCAAGAGGGGGAAGGCGCACATCATTTCGCCGATCTTGGAAAGGGTTTGGTCGCCGGAGAGGGAGTCGAGAAGGTTGAGGATGTCTATTGCGCCCGCTATGCCGCTTTTAGGCGGCTTGGAGATGAAGTCGAAACTCTCGAAATCGGAGATTCCGAGCTCGGCCATTCTGAGCACGACTTCCGAAAGATCGGTCCGGTAGATTTCCTCGGTCGTGAAGAGGGGACGGTTCTCGAATTCCTTCCTAGGATAGAGTCGGTAGCATATGCCCGGTCTCGTGCGCCCCGCCCTTCCCTTTCTCTGGTTGCAGGAGGCTTTGGATATGGGCGTCTCGATGAGGCTGGCGGTGAAGGTGCGCGGGTTGTAGTAGTTGAGCTTGGCGAGGCCCGAATCGATCACGACCGTGATGCCGTCTATGGTGACGCTGGTTTCGGCGATATTGGTCGCTATAACGATTTTCGTCTTGCCCTCGGGGGCGGGATCGAAGACCTTCCCTTGTTCGTCCTTGCCCAGGCGCGCATAGAGGGGAACGATGTGTATTTTGGACGCGAGGGGAATGCCGGCGATGCGCATGGCGCATTCCTTTATCGTTTTCTCTCCCGGAAGGAAAATCAGCATGTCCCCGGCTTCGCCCTCCTCCCTCTGTTCGAGGGAGCGGGTGACGATGGAGAGTATCTTGTCGTAGAGCGCTTCATCGCTGTACCGAAGCGGCGAAGCCGGCGCGCCGGAGCCTCCGGGATTTGCAGCGGAGCCGTCCCTGCCGTCTCTGCCGCCCCTGCCGTCCCTTCTTCCGCCGTCGCGGCCGTCACGGCCATCCCTGCCGCGCGAAAAAGAGTCGCGTGGCCTTTCCTCCGCCTGGATGGGAGGCTCGGCGATGGGGTCGTAGATGAGGGTGACGGGATAGGTCTGCGTATCGATCTTGACCACGGGGCATTCGCCGAAATACTGCGAAAACACCTCGGCGTTGATCGTCGCTGACGAAACGATAACCTTGAACGTGGGCCTTATTTCCAGGACTTTCTTCAGCAGGCCGAGGATGAAGTCTATGTTGAGGCTGCGCTCGTGGGCTTCGTCCACCATTATCACATCGTACTTGGAGAGATAGGGATCGAGCTTCATTTCCTGGAGAAGAATGCCGTCGGTCATGACCTTTATCTTTGTCGAGGAGGTGGTGACATCCTCGAAACGCATCTTGTAGCCCACGATACCCGGCTTTATATCGCCCAGCTGACGGCCGATGAAGTCGCTCACCGAAAGCACGGCTATACGCCTGGGCTGGGTCACCCCTATGAGCCCATGGTCGGCGTAGCCGGCTTCGTTCAGTATTATGGGGAGCTGTGTCGTCTTGCCTGAGCCGGTGGGGCTCTCCACGACGATCACCTGGTTTTCCTTGAGCGCGTCGAGGATCTTGTCTTTCTGCTGGTAAACGGGCAATTCATGAGGATTCATGCGGCAATGATACACGAAACGCCGGATCTTTGCCACAGGAGCGCGAATAGAGGCTTGCCGGGCCTCCGCTTAGGTTTATACGCCCGCTTTTCCCATGCTATACTTCGACCATCATGGCTTCCTACCCAATCATCGCCTACGTCCTCATCGCCATTGCCTTCGCGGGTATAGCGGCGGGCAGGCTACCCCGCCTCGCGATGAACAGGGCGAGCATAGCGCTCAGCGCCGCTATTCTCCTTATCCTGGCGGGGGGAATAACGGCCGAATCCGCTTTCAAGGCGGTAGACGTAGAAACGATTACCCTCCTCCTTGCGATGATGATTCTCGTGGCGAACCTGAGGCTTTCGGGATTTTTCTATCTAGCAGGGGCGAAGGTCCTCTCCCTCGCCAAATCGCCCAAAGTATTCCTCGCCATCGTCGTCCTGGCTTCGGGCCTGCTTTCGGCGCTTTTCCTCAACGACACGATCTGCATAATGCTCACTCCCCTCGTGGCCGAAGTCGCGAGGCGAGCCGGACGGGACGGGAAGCCCTACCTCATAGGCCTCGCCACGGCGGCGAACGCCGGATCCTGCGCCACCGCCATCGGCAACCCCCAGAACATGCTCATCACCTCCCAGTCGGGAATTCCCTTTTTCGAATTCGCCGCGTGGCTCGCCCCGCCATCCCTTCTCGCGATGGGCTTCTGCTATCTGGCGACCATCCTCGTATTCAAGAAGGAATTCTCGGCCGAGACTTCCTCGATGTCGCCAGCGGGCGGGCTTCAAGCCAGTTCCTCGTCGAAGCGCGACAGCGTAGACAAGAGACTGATGATCAAGAGCCTCATCGCCGCGGCCATCCTCCTCGCCCTCTTGGCCTTCGGCGCGCGGACGAGCGTGGCGGCCCTGGCCTCGGCTGGCTTCCTCATGATCTCCCGGCGGATACATCCAGAGAGAGTCTTCGCCGAGGTGGACTTCAGCCTCCTCGTCTTTTTCTCCGGCCTCTTCATACTGACGAACGCCGTGGCCGGCACGCCTCTCTTCGATCGCTTCATGCGCTGGGTCCTGCCTTACCTAAGCAGACCCGGGGCCGCTTTCGCTCTCGCGATAGCCTTCGCCTCCAACGTCGTCTCCAACGTGCCCGCGGTGATGCTCCTTTCTCCGGTGGCGCGCGGATTCGAGAACTCGGGCACCGCGTGGCTGATGCTCGCCATGGCCAGCACCTATGCGGGGAACCTCACGCTGTTGGGTTCCGTCGCGAACCTCATCGTGGCGGATCAGGGTGAGAAGGCCGGCGTCAAGATTGGCTTTTTCGACTACCTGAAAGTCGGCCTGCCGGTGACGGTCGCCTCGATCGCCGCCGGAACGGTCTGGCTGACGATGTTCCGGTCTTGAGCCGGACCGAAATGTTCCGGCTATAAACCGGACGTGCGATATTCCGGTCGTGAACCGGAAAGGAAAGGCAATTCATGACGTCGATTTGGGATGACATCGGCCCCGCCCCGGATGAAGACGAGGCGAAACCAGCCGCCCGCGCCGGAAAATCCGTCCTCAGCGTCGGAGCCCTCACCGTCCTCATAAAAAACAGCCTCGAGACCTCCTTCTCCTCGATATCCGTGGAGGGCGAAGTTTCGGGCTCGAAGCTCTCCTCCTCGGGGCACCTTTACTTCTCGCTCAAGGACAAGGACGCCATGGTCCAGGCGGTCATGTTCAAATTCCGCCTGGCCGACCTGGATTTCGAGCTCGGCGACGGGATGAAAGTGATAGCGAGAGGATCGATTTCGGTCTACGCGGCGCGCGGACAGTACCAGCTCATCGTCCAGTCTATGCGGAAATCGGGAATGGGCGATATCCTGGCCATGCTGGAAGAGAGAAAGCGTCGTCTCGCGGCGGAGGGGTTATTCGACCAGGACAGGAAAAAAGCCCTGCCGAGGTTCCCTTCCAGGGTGGCCGTCGTGACGAGCCCCACGGGCGCCGCTTTCCGCGACATCCTCAATGTCCTGGGCAGGAGGAACGCCGGCACCGATGTGCTGCTCCTGCCCGCCCCCGTGCAGGGGGAGGACGCGGCCGGCATCATAGCGGCCCGCATAAGGCAGGCGAACAGTCTGAGGCTGGCCGATGTGCTCATCGTGGGCCGCGGGGGCGGGTCGCCGGAGGATCTCCTCGCGTTTTCGGACGAGCTCGTGGTCCGTGCCATAGCCGCCTCGACAATTCCCGTGATCAGCGCCGTCGGCCACGAGATAGACTGGGCCTTGAGCGACTTCGCCGCCGATGTGCGCGCGCCTACTCCGTCGGCGGCCGCCGAACTGGTGGCCGAGAGCCGGAAAATCCTGCAGCGGGAGGTAGCCCAGTTCGGCGGCGCCCTCGAATCCGCGGTGCGCTCGCGCATCGACTACGCGCGCATGGCCCTCTCCGCCTTCGCGCCTGAAGACGTGGAGGCGCGTTTCATGCGCATTTTCATGCCTGTCGCCCGCCGTCTCGACGATGCCGGCGACGATCTGGGCGCCGGCATGACATCGCTCCTTCGCGACAGGGAGCATCGCGTCGCCCTCTGCGACACGAGCATGGAGCTGGCGAGCCCCGTGGCCGTCCTCAGGCGCGGCTACTCCATCGTGCGCCGGGCCGCGCTCGCGACAGAGGACTTGAGCCAGGCTCCGCCGCTCGGTTCGGGCGCTATCGTCCGAGCCGCCTCGCAGCTTCGCATGGATGAATCGCTTCAGATTATTTTTTCGTCGGGCAAGGCCCGCGCAGAGGTCAGGGAGGTAAAGCCGTGAAAGATTTCGAGTCCCGCCTGGAAAGGCTGGAAGAACTGGCGGAAAAGATCAAGGATCAGGATCTTCCGCTCGAAGAAGCCATAAAAGTATTCGAGGAAGGCATAAAGCTGTCCAAGGGCCTGAAGAAAGAGCTGGATAAAATACAGGGCAGGGTCGAGATGCTCATAAGCTCGCCGGAGGAGAACGCCAAACCGGAATTCACCCTCTTCGATCCCGTCAAGGAAGAATGATAAAAGGGAGAAGACTTCTGTCGCTGTCAGCCAGATCGATGGCGGACAGCTCATCGAGTCTTAGCCAAGCGATATCGCTGTGTTCCCTCAATTCCAGGATACTCTCATGGGGAATATCGACGAGCCAGGCGGCCAGCTCTCTTTCGCCCGAAGCGCTGAAGAAACTGCTCGTCCCGAGGAGGCGCAAGGGAACGATCGTAATGCCCAGTTCCTCGTCGAACTCCCTCTTGAGGGCTTCCTCGTCGGTTTCATCTTCCTCTACCTTGCCCCCGGGAAATTCCCAGCGAAGGCCAATCGGCCCGCCCTCCACCCGTTTCGCCACCAGAATTCTGTCTTTCCGCACGGCAATCCCGGCTATCGATCGCTTCGCCATGTGATCTCCTTAGGCTCAGAGAAACAGCACCATCGGGAAGAGGAAATGGATGATGCCCGCGATTATTCCAGCATACCCTATGGCGACCTTGTAGGAAACGAGCACTTTCTCGATCCCTGCGCCGATCGTGCCCGCTTTCATGAAGGGCAGATGCGCGTCGTCCGAAAGCTCCATGAGAAGAGCCGCGCCGACGACGATTCCGGCGATGGCGGGCAGGAAATCGCCGATTATGGGGATGTCGCCCCGCAGGGCGAACAGAAGCTTGAGCGCGCCTATCGCCACGGAGAGCACGGCGAGCGAAAGCCTCAATCCACGATCCGAGAGTATGAGACGGGCCCCCTGGGCGATGGGCGATTCGGTCGGGCCGGGTTGTCTCAAAGCGAGGGCGTAACCGCAGAGAAGGTTGAGGATGACCGATAAAAAGTAGAACTGTATCATGTTTTCGCCGTCCGATGGCCACTACCCTAACGGGAAGGAGCGGGCGCGGTCAAGGGCATTTCGCGTTCCTTTGGCTTCGTCGTGAAGGACGAGCGAACATTCCTCGACAAGATCCGAAGATTCGAACCAGCCTCTGCGCCGCGCGAGCCTTTTCCCGGCGAGCCCGTGGGCGATAACCGCGCAGGAAGCCGAATCTTCGAGCGCTTTCCAGACCGCTGAGTTCTCCGAATCCGCCTTAAAACTCGCGGCTTTCAATCTCGCCATTTTCCCGGCCAGAATGCCGACGAAGAGGCCTGCGAGCACGTCGCCCGTCCCCGCCGTGCCCAATTCGGGAGTCAGTCCTTCCCATATCGCCGTCTTCTGCCCCGGGCTCAATATCCATGTGATGTGGCTCTTCACGATGACCAGCGCCCTGTAGTTTTCGCAAACATTCCGCATGGTCTCCCATGGCGCCGAATCCTCAGGAAGGTTCAGTGTCGCGGCCATGGCGACGAACTCACCCTGATGGGGCGTCACGGCGTAAGGCGTCTTTATGGAAAGGGCGAGTTCCGGCCGCGAGGCCAGGAGGCGGATGGCGTCGGCGTCGAGGACGAGAGGAATTCCGGATTCAAGCAGCGCCTTGAGCAGCGTGGACCTCTCCGCGCCCCGCCCCCACCCGGGACCGGCGAGTATGGCGTCGCAGGCGCCGAGATCAGGCTTTTCGGGCAGCGTCTTGACGATGACCGACTCCAGCGAGGAAGCGATGATCGGATAAACAGCCTCGTCCACGTAAAGGGTCACATAGCCGGCGCCGGATGCCAGCGCGGCCTTCGCGCAGAGCTGGGCGGCCCCCGTCGCCCCGATCGATCCCGCGAAGATGGCGAGCCGTCCCCTGCTCATTTTGTAGCTTTCCCCGCCGACAGCGGGTATGAGCCCGCCGAGATCCTGGCTTTCGATGAGCGTGGTTTCCGCATGTTCGCTCGCGAGTTTTTCTGGAAAGACGTCCGGGATGGCCACGAGCTCCCCGCAGAGCGCCCTGCTGTCGGGAAGGTAGCAGACCGCTTTTACGGGCTCCAGGCAGAGCGTGACGTCGGCGGCGACGCAGGGGAATCCTTTCTTCCAGACGTCGCCAAGGCCGGAGGGCAGGTCGATGGAGACAATGAGAGGAGCTCTGGACGCCTCATCGAAAGTCACCGCCGCCCGCTCGGCGGTATCGGTCTTTCCGGCTCGCTTAAGCGCGTTCAGGCACTCGATCATGGATTTCGCTTCGCCGACGGCCTGTCCCTTCATGCCCGTTCCGCCTATGCCGTCGAGCACGATATCGGCTTTGGAGAGCGTCTCGCGGCCTTCCGGCCACCTAGCCCGCGATATTCCGGCCGACTCGAGGCTCTCAGCCTGTTTTCGGGAATTTTCTCCCGGCTCCCGAGAAGAAATTATCGCCGCCAGGCTAGAAAATCCCGACGAATAGGCGTGGCGGAGCATGGCGAGCGCGTCTCCCCCATTGTCTCCCCTGCCGCAGAGGGCGACTATGCGCAAATCCTTTCCTTTTTCGCGCAGCTCATGCCTCTGGGCGATGACGGCGCGCAGCGCGTCCCACATCCTTAGCGAAGCCTTTTCCATGAGCTGAAGAGAACTCAAGGCTAGGCTCGCCCTCGTGGCGTCGTCCAGATTCCTGGACTGTTCGCAGGTCAGGAGAATTCTCATGAATTGTTGCCTCCAGCGGTGAGGGTCGCCGCGGCGATTGCTTCAGCCACCTTGATCCCATCCATGGCCGCGGACATTATGCCGCCGGCGTAACCGCAGCCTTCCCCGCAGGGGAAAAGCCCCGCCACGCTGCTCTGCATGCGGTCGTCTCTCAGGATTCTGATGGGGGAAGACGTCCTCGTCTCCACGCCGCTGAGGACGGCGTCGGGGTGGCCGAATCCTTTTATCTTCCTGTCGAAGGCCGCCACGCTTTCCTTGATGGCCTCGGCCACGAAGGCCGGCAGGCAGGCGTTGAGATCGGCGAAGCTCGTGGCTCCCTTCGAACAGGGCGCGATGTCGCCAAAAGAGGAGGAGCAGCGGCCGCCGAGAAAATCCTTCAGCGTCTGCGCAGGCATGGCGAACCCCTTCCCGTCCGGATTGGCCGCCGAGAAGGCCGCCCTCTCCCAGGTCCGCTGGAATTCCATGCCAGCCAGCGGGCCGTCGCTTCCGAAATCCTCGGTCCTGACGGCGGCCACGATGGCCGAATTGGCGTTCCTCTCGTCCCTCACGAAGTTGCTCATGCCGTTGCAGACTACCATTCCTTGCTCGGAGCTGGAATTGACCACGAAGCCGCCGGGACACATGCAGAAACTGTAGACTCCCCGCCCCTTCGTCGTCTGATACGTGAGCTTGTAGTCGGCCGCCGGGAGATGAGGGTTTTTCCACGAAGCCCCAAACTGGCTTTTCTGTATCATCGCCTGGCGATGCTCAATCCTGAGGCCAATCGCGAAGGGTTTCCTTTCCATGCGCACGGAGCTCCGCGAGAGTTCCTCGAAGCTGTCCCTCGCGCTGTGCCCAATGGCCAGCACGACCATCGAGGCTTCGATTTTTTCCCGCCCATTCACCCAAAGGGCTCGGATCTTTCCGTCTTTTATCTCGAAGGATGTCACCTTGGAGCGGAAGCGGACCTCTCCTCCGAGATTCTCGATCTTCTTCCTGATATTCCTGACGACGCCTACGAGGTAGTCGGTTCCGATATGCGGCTTATTGATGTAGGCGATCTCGGGCGGGGCTCCGGCTTCCAGGAATTCCTCTATCACTTTTCTGTTGCGACAAAGCTTGTCCCCCACCGAAGTGTTGAGCTTGCCATCGGAAAAAGTTCCCGCTCCCCCTTCCCCGAATTGCATGTTGGAGTCCGGGTCCAGTATGCCAAAATCCCAGAAAAGGCCTACCGAACGCATGCGCGACTCGACATCGCCTCCGCGCTCGAGGATGATAGGCCTGAAGCCATTCTCGGCGAGAAGGAGGGCGCAGAAAAGGCCAGCGGGGCCGCCGCCCACCACGATCACTTCGCGTCGCTGCGCCCCGGTCGCCTTGGAAGCCTCGCCGAGCGGGAATCGATAGCGCTCATCGTCGTCCAGGGGAAGCACATCCCTCCCTGCAAGACCGCGCCGCAAGGGCTTTTTCATCTCCACGTCCACGGAGTAGATCACCCTGATCGAGGCTTTTTCCCGCGCGTCGAAGGATTTCTTTGCGATGTTCCACGAGGCTATGCCTTCGATCCCGGTTCCCAGGATCGCGCAGATCGCTTTTTCGATGGTCTTTTCGTCGTGATCCAGACGCATCTTCAGCTGTTGGATTCGGTATTTCATCGTGAGCGCGGCTCCTTGGCTTCCTTTCCTCTCATCGATAGTCCCACCATACGACGTCAACTGCCTCCCTGGTTTTAAGAAGGGCATAGATCTGTCCCGCGGCCGATACTTTCAATACCATGACTTCCTCCGCCCCCTCGGGCAGATCGAGCCTAAAGCGCTGATGAACCTTTCCCTGGGCATCCACGAGCTGAAGCATTCTGCTCGCGCCGTCATTCACGCCTTGCGTCGTCCGCGCGCTTTCGTCCGTCGGCGTGTCGGACAACAGGTAATAGAGCCCGGAGCTCATCCCTATGAGTTCCGGAATGGGCGCGTCGGGATTCTCAGGTACGATGGAGAGGCTGTAGGAAGCCTTTCCCGTGAGTCCGTTCAGCACAAAAATCCAGGAACCGGCGAATTCATTGCGCGATATGGCCATGCTCTCTGGATCGAAGTATTCCTTGTAGTAATCGATCTTAAGGATTATATCGAAGGAATCCTTCGAGACGGTCTCCAGAATTCCATCGAGGCTGGCGTGAATCCTGACGCCCGAATTTTTTTCAGCCGATGCCGCAAGACTGGCGGGCATCGGGAGCGATGAGCGGCTGAGTCTCAGGCTGGAAAGCAGATCGCCATTTTTCTTGAAGTGATGGATGAGGACCATGGTCTCCGTGGCCGAGACCACCGCGATCGTGTCGTTCTCAAAGGCGTCCACCGCCACGATATGCGGAAACGGCGAACCTCCGGGGCCTTCCTGACCGAGATAGGTCAGTTCCGCGCCCTGCGATCCAAATCGCCTGACGATCCTGTCGCAGTACGATTCGGCCTGGGAATCGTAGATGCGGGCAGAGGGATCCGAAACCCTGTCCACGATATATATCGTCTGGTCCGTTCCCACGGCGATCTTTCCGGGCGCGATAAAATGGATCGGGGCCGCGTACCGCCCGGGCGCGTTCTGGGCTTCGCCGCCCGATTCCTTATCCTTGGGAACCACGTTCTTG
Organism: Rectinemataceae bacterium; assembly: GCA_035560555.1. Lineage (GTDB taxonomy): Bacteria > Spirochaetota > Spirochaetia > Treponematales > Rectinemataceae > UBA11090. The sequence goes on along the minus strand of DATMZF010000021.1, from coordinate 34,699 downwards.
ACGACTCTGGGTTCAGGTGAGCGCTCGGGATCATAGAGCAGCGCGAGGAGATCACCGTAGGAGGAAAGCTTTAGCACTTTCTTTCCCGTTCCGTCCAGGATGTGGAAAATGCCCTCTCGCATCGTCATGTCGATGCCACCCTCGCCGCCCGAGGAGATGTCTATCTGGTTTTCGGACAGTCCATAGCCGATCGAAAAAAGGTCGCTGCGGACGATGCTTTTTATATGTCGCGCGGGATCGCATGATACTAGTGTCAGGCACAGAAATAAAACCCCGACTAAAGCCAGGGCAAGCTCCTGTGTCAGAGCAAGGATCGGGGCGCGGGGCGGACGGGAAGAAGACTCTTTCATCGCGGTATCCATCCTTATCCGCGGGGGCGGTGAATGTCAACGCCACGATATCCAACGTCGCGCGCATACATCTTCTTCCCGGTTCCTTGACCCTTTTCATGGCCGGAAGTATTCTTACAACCATGGCAATCAATCTTCTCACCGCATTCCTCGGATCCAAGCGAGAGAGGGATGTTAAGACCCTGCTTCCAATACTCCACACCATAAACGCGAAAGAATCCTGGGCGATAACGCTCAAGGACACCGATTTCCCCACGCAGACGGAAACATTCAGGGCGCGCCTCGAAAAAGGCGAATCCCTGGACGCCCTTCTTCCCGAGGCCTTTGCCTTGGCTCGCGAAGCCGCCCGGAGGATACTCGGGGAGAGGCCATTCGATGTCCAGATGATGGGCAGCCTCGTCCTCTATCAGGGCAAGATCGTGGAGATGAAGACCGGCGAAGGAAAAACGCTTTCCTCGGTGAGCGCCGCGTACATCAGCGCGCTCGGCGGCAAGGGCGTCCACATCGTCACGGTCAACGACTATCTGGCCGAACGAGACAGCCAATGGATGGGGAAGATATTCCAGTTCCTGGGCTTGAGCGTGGGCTGCATCCTCTCCAACATGGACAACGACGCGAGGCGGAAAGCCTATGCCTGCGACATAACCTACGGGACGAACAACGAGTTCGGATTCGACTATCTTCGCGACAATATGACCTGGACTCCCGAGGCAAGGGTCCAGCGCGGACACAATTACTGCATCGTCGACGAAATAGACTCTATCCTCATCGACGAGGCGAGAACGCCCCTTATCATATCAGGTCCCGCCGAAGACGACACCTACAAGGTGAACGAGGTGAACCGCCAGGCCCTCTCCCTCACCGAGGTCAAGAAAAACCCAGACACGGGAGAGTATCCCGACGAGGCAATCGGTGAGGTGTCGGAAGGCGATTACCGAATCGACGAGAAATCGAAGCGTGTCATGTTCACGAGCCAGGGCCTGAACCATATCGAGGAGCTCCTCCAGAAGCGCGGCCTCATCAAGGGAAGCCTCTTCGAGGAGGGAAATTTCCAGTTCGCCCACTATTTCACGCAGTCCGTCCGCGCCCAGAGACTCTTCCAGAAAGATGTCGACTACGTCGTCCAGGACGGTCTCGTCCAGATCGTCGACGAGTTCACCGGTCGAATCCTCCATGGCAGACGCTACTCCGACGGCCTCCACGAAGCCATCGAGGCCAAGGAAAGAATAAAGATAGCCAGGCGCAACCGCACGCTCGCCACGATTACCTTTCAAAACTACTTCCGCATGTATGATAAAATATGCGGCATGACCGGAACCGCCGATACAGAAGCTCCAGAGTTCAATAAAATATACAGTCTCGACGTAGTCGTCATTCCCTCGAACCGTCCTCTCGTGCGCGCCGACGAGGATGATCTTGTTTTCCTCAACGAAGCCGAAAAATTCGATGCCATCAGCGAGGAAATAGAGAAAGCCCACAAGAAAGGACAACCCATCCTCGTGGGCACCGTTTCCATCGAGAAATCCGAGAAACTTTCACAGCTTCTGGCCCGCCGCGGCGTCCCGCACGAAGTGCTCAACGCAAAGAACCACGCGCGCGAGGCGCTCATCATCGCGGAAGCCGGCGCCAAAGGCTCCGTGACCATAGCGACGAACATGGCTGGCCGCGGAACCGATATAAAGCTGGGGGGCAACCCGGAGTTTAGGGCTCGCAGAAAGGCCGGAACGGCCGCCACGGACGAAGAATTCGCCAGAATCATGGCCGGCGAGTACGAAACCTGGAAGAAGGATTTCGAAGAGGTCCGGAGCCTGGGCGGACTATGCGTCATAGGGACCGAGCGCCATGAGTCGAGGCGAATCGACAACCAGCTGCGCGGACGATCGGGCCGTCAGGGCGACCCGGGCCGTTCAGCCTTCTTCATTTCCCTCGACGATGACCTCATGCGCCTATTCGGTGGGGAAAACTTCAAGAACATGATGAGCAAGGTGGGCATGAAGCCCGGCGAGCCCATTTACCATCCCCTTCTCAACCGAACCATCGAGAGCGCCCAGAAAAAAGTCGAGGAGCGCAACTTCGAGATAAGAAAACATCTTCTCGAGTACGACGATGTGCTCAATAACCAGCGCGGCTTCATCTACGATCAGAGAAACACCATCCTCAAGGATGAGGAACTCCTCGGCAGAGTGCGCTCCAGCGCCGAAGAGATGCTCGCGTCCATGACTTCCGACGCCCTCGCGCGCCAGAAATCGGGCGATAAACTCGTCGCGTCTGAACTCCCCCTCATTCTCCGCGACACCTTCGGCGTGACGATGACCGCCGCCGAGGTTTCCTCCTTACTGTCCGCTTCCGTCGCCTCGACGCAGAATCCGCCCTCCTCCGCCTTCTACGGCGACATCGAAAGGCGGCTCCACGCAGACCTGGACCAGAAGCTCGCGCTGGCGGGCGAAGCCAATCTGAACAACTTCATCCGCTATCAGTACCTTCAGGAGATCGACAACAAGTGGCTGGACCACCTGGACACCATGGAGGGCTTACGCGAAGCAGTCTATCTGCGATCCTACGCTCAGAAGAACCCCCTTCTCGAGTACAAGATCGAGGGATCGGACATCTTCGAGCACCTCATCGACGACATCAGGCGCAACATCGCCTCGAGAGTCCTCAGGGTCCAGATCAGGGCGGAAGAAGAGCGCAAGATTCCTGCCAAGGAGCCCGTGGCCATGGCTCACCATGAAAGTTCGGGGCAGTTCTCCGCGTCGGAGGCCCATGCCGGCGGTCCCGAGCCCTCCTTCTCCAAGAGGCCCCAGGGTTCGCAGATTTCGGAAGCTTCGACGCCGGAGAACGTCACCGTCATGCGCAGCGGCGAAAAAGTGGGCCGCAACGATCCTTGTCCCTGCGGTTCGGGCAAGAAATACAAGCACTGCCATGGACGGTGAAGGCAGGGCGCGCGGGACGCGCCAGGATGTGTAATGTCGCTCAATTTCAAGGAAATCGATCTCGTGCTGTCCGAGTTGAGGATGGTCGGCACGAGAATTCAGAAGGTTCTGCAGCCATCCTACGATACGATTATCCTTGAGACCTTCGGAACGGAAGAAGGCAGGCAGGATATTCTCATCAGCGTTTCATCGGGCGCATGCAGAATACACGCGCTCTCGGAGTTACCCGCCAAGAACGAGCGGCCCCTGCGTTTCATGGAGTGCCTGAAGTCCCGCGTCCGCGGCGGCAGGATCGAGTCGGTCGAGCAGCTCGCCTCGGACAGGATCATAAAGATATACCTCACCATGCCGGTGGACGAGGAAACCGAACTGTCGGAGCCCGAAAGGGCGGGCATGGGCAAGACTTCCAACGGCATACCTCGCGCGCCTTCGCGAAGCTACGCCATCTACGCCCGCCTGTGGAGCGGAGCGGCGGGGAATATTTTCCTCGTCGACGAAAATAACCTCATCGTCGACGCTTTGTTGAGAAAGCCTGAGAAGGGCGAGAGTTCGGGCGAACTCTGCCGCATCGAAGAATCGCTGCAGATTCCCGACGTCGACGAGATGGCCAGGAAGAACGCGAAATTCGCCGTCCGCAACCTGGAAGGCGACGGAAGCTTTTCGGAGCGCGTGGCGATCCATTACGGAAGCAAGGCGGGCGAGCTGTCGCTCGACAATATGTTGCTTCGCGCCAACGAGCGTTTCGAAAAACGCATGCGTCTCATGGAAACGCGTGAAACCGAGCTCAGGCTTCTTCTCAAGGATTACGGCGACGCGGAGCGTTACAAACAGATTGGTGACATTCTCATGGCGGGGGGACTCGAACAGCCAAAATCGAAGCATTCCCGCCCAGGCGCCAGCGCTTTCGTCATCGCCCACGATTTCTATTCCGACAAGGACGTCTCCATACAGATAGACCCCTCGCTGAGCAATGTGGAGAACGCGCAGAAGTACTATGAAAAGTTTCGCAAGGCTTCCTCGGGCCTGGAAGAAATCGGCAAAGAGCTAGCCAGACTGAATAGCGAGCAGGAAGAGGCAAAAGCCTGGCTGGCGAGGATGCAGGCAGAAACCGATCCCTTCGCTATCGCGAAAGCGCTGGAAAAAGCAGGAACGGTGCGCGAGAAGGCGATACGGAAATATCCATGCGTCTGGCTGGAGTACAAGGGCTGGACCATGCTCGTGGGCAGATCGGCCAAGGAGAACGACGAACTCCTCAGACATCACGTGAGAGGCTCCGATCTCTGGCTTCACGCCCGCGATTTCTCGGGATCCTACGTATTCGTGAAAGCCCAGCGGGCCAAGAGCTTTCCTCTCGACATCATGCTGGGCGCGGGCAACCTGGCGCTCTATTATTCCAAGGCGCGCAAGAACATGGAGGGCAATGTGTATTACACTCAAGCTAAATATTTGCGTCGCGTGAAAGATGGGCCCAAGGGACTTGTCATCCCCACTCTTGAAAAGAATCTTTTCATCCATCTCGACGAGCTTCGCATCCAGGAGCTTCTCGCTTGTTCTTCGGGAGGAGAATCATGACATCGTTTCGCAGAGTCTCATACGCGTTGGCAACAACGCTGATGATCGTTTCCGCCGCGGGGACCTTCGCCCAGCAGGCCGCCGACAAAGTGTTTGTGTCCATCCTGAAAGGGCCATCGGGCATAGGAAGCGCCTGGATGATGGCGGCCCCTCCCTCATCGCCCGGAGTCGACCTGCAGTTCGTGACGGCCGCGAGCGCCGATCTCGTGACGGCGAAACTCGTTTCGGGCGAAATTCAGGGCGGCGTGCTACCAGTGAACGTGGCCGCCAAGCTTTTCAACGCGGGGGTGCCCATAAGGGCCATAGCCGTCGTCGGCAACGGCATGGTGAAATTCCTTTCGAACGATTCCTCCATACGGCGGTTTTCCGACCTCAAAGGAAAGGAAATCTACATCGCTGGGCAGAAGGCGACGCCCGATTACCTCTTCCGATTCCTGGCCGAAAAGGAAAACATGAAGGCCGGAAAGGACTTCACCCCCCTCTACAACCTCGCCAGCCCGGAAGTGGCCGCCCAGCTCGCGGCTGGAAAGGTATCCTGCGCCGTCTTGCCCGAGCCATTCGCCACGCAGGCGCTTCTGCTCAACGGGAATATCGTTTCGCCCCTGAATCTCGATGCCCTCTGGACGGAGAGAACGGGGCTGGAGAGCTATCCCATGTCGCTCTTCGTCCTTTCGAGGCGCTTTATAGAGAGTCGCCCCGAACTCGTGAGGGTCATCGCCGAGGCGTACAAGGCGTCCATAGAAAAGACCCTGGCCGATCCAGCCGCCACCGGGCAGCTCGTCGAAACGCTCGGCCTGGGAATGAAGGCGGCTATCGCCGAAGCGGCGATTCCCAAATCGGCCTATGTCTACATCGACGCTTCGGAAGCGAGGGCCAGCATAGAGACGCTCCTTTCCCTTTTTCTCGTTTCGGACCCGCTCTCGGTGGGCGGTAAACTGCCGACCGCCGATTTCTACAGCCGCTGACCTGGAGGCCGGAGCATGAGACGAACCAAGCTGCCCATCCCCGGTCCGGGCGAGAGGGCGAAGTTCCCTCGCCCTCTGGCTTCAGGCGCCCTGGGTGTGGCCGTCTCGCTGATCGCATGGCAGATCCTCTCCACCGCCATTGGCTCATCGCTCATACTCCCCGGACCCCTGGAAGTCGCGGACAAGCTCGGCTCGATCTTTTCCACGACCAGCTTCTGGCAGGCCATTCTCGGCACCCTCGAGCGCGTTCTCTTCTCCTTCTTCCTCTCGGTCGGGCTTGGGGCGCTGACCGGGGCCGCGTCTGGCCTGCGTCCCTGGATCAAGGACTTTCTCGCCCCGCTTCTCACGACGATACGGGCGACGCCCGTCCTTGCCCTCATTCTCGTGGCGATGTTCTGGCTGCCTTCCACGGGCGTGCCCATTTTTTCGGCTTTCCTGATGGCCTACCCCATCGTTCACACCTCCGCTTACGCGGGAATTGTCTCCATAGACAGAGAACTCCTGGAGATGGCCAGCGTCTTCAAGGTCCCGCCGACCGTCCAGTTTTTCAGGCTCAGGCTTCCCGCCGCGCGCGGCCACTTTCTGTCCGGCGCCAAGAGCGCCCTGGGGCTGTGCTGGAAGGTGGTCGTGGCCGGGGAGGTCTTGAGCCAGCCCGCATTCGCCCTCGGCAGCGGTCTGCAAGACGCGCGCCTCTCCCTCGAGACCGGGAGCGTCCTGGCATGGGCTGCGGTGACGGTCTTCCTCTGCGGCGTCAGCGAATTCCTTCTCGGCCTCCTGGCGAAACGCTTCGCCGAAACCGAAGGGGGAGCTTCAGCGTGAAATCATACGACCTCAAGGGCATAAAAAAACGTTTCGGCCGACTCGAGGTTCTCCACGGGGTCAACGCTTCCTTCGAACGTTCGTCGGTGACCGCCGTTCTCGGTCCATCGGGCTGCGGCAAAACCACGCTCCTCAACATCATCGCCGGGATTCTCGAAGCGGACGAAGGTTCCACGGGCGATTTCCCCTCGGCGAGCTTCTCCTACTCGTTCCAGGAACCCAGGCTTTTGCCTTGGCTTTCCTCCCTGGACAATCTGCTCTTCGCCCTCTCGGGTCTCGAGGACAAGGCCGGCTCCATCGAAAGAGCCCAACGCTTTCTCAAGAACGCTGGCCTTGGGAATTTCGCGGACGAAAAACCTTCCCGCCTTTCAGGCGGCATGAAGCGCCGCCTCTCCCTCGCGCGCGCCTTCGCCTACCCCTCCGACGTTCTTCTCCTCGATGAGGCCTTTTCCTCTGTCGACCTGAAGCTGCGGATCGAGTTGATGGATCTGTTTTCGCTTCTCTGGAGGGAGGAGAAAAGGACGGCGATTTTCGTGACGCACGATATTCAGGACGCCCTCTATCTGGCAGACCAGATTCTCGTCCTCTCGTCCCGCCCCGCGAAGATTCTGGACAGGCTCGAGATTCCCTTGGAAAGAGAGAGCCGCCGCTACGCTTCCAGGGAACTCATTGAACTCGAGGAACGCCTCTACAGGCAGATTCTGCTATGATTCTATGAGACCAGATCTTTTTCTCAGGACAGGGCGGCGCGTATCGCCGATATCAGCTCCCAGGGCGTAAAGGGTTTTTCTAGAAGCTTCATCCCCTCGGGAATATTCATGGTCGCTTCGATCCGTCCCGATATGAACACGCATTTCAGCGGTTTTTCGGCGTGGCCGGGGAGCTTGGCGGCGAGTCTGGCATAGAGCCCCAAGCCATCCAAACCCGGCAAATTTATATCGGCGACGAGGATATCGAAGTCATTTTTCTCCGCCTGGAGCATTGCTTCGCCCGCATTCCTCGCCGAAATCACCGAAGCGCCAGCCTTGTAAAGGATGGAGGAGAGAAATCCCAACAGGGATTCATCATCGTCCACGAGGAGCACGCCAGGGTTTCCGGATAGCGAAAGATCCTGGCCCTCTTTGAGGAGCTGGGTAGCCCGATCCGATGGGAAAAGCTCGCTCCGGCCTTTTTCCGGTGCCGTGGGTAGCCAAAGCGTGAAAACCGTACCCTTGCCCACGACGCTCTGCAGGCCGATGGCTCCCTTCGTCTGCGCCGCGATGGATGAGACGATCGCGAGTCCGAGTCCCGTTCCCTTGCCTGTTTCCTTCGTGGTGAAGAAGGGATCGAAAATCTTGTCGACGAGATCGGCCGGGATGCCGCTTCCGTTGTCCAGGACTTCTATCGTCGCGTAGCCGCCGGGGGCGAGGGCGTTGGCGCCTATCTTCGTCGTTTCGGCGAGCTGCTTTTCTTCCACGAGCACACTTATTCTGGCTCCCGATTTTCCTTCCAGGGCGTCGCGGGCGTTTACGACCAAATTGATGAGGGCCTGTTCTATCTGTATGGGGTCGGCGAACACTATGGGGTCCGTGGCGGGAAGCGCGGCCGAGAAAAGGATCGATTCGCCGGCCAGCTTCCTCAGGATGCCTGAGGTGTCCCTCACGATGGAAGCGAGGCCGATGGGCTTGGGGGAGTAGGGCTGCTTTCGCGAGAAACCCAGAAGCTGCTTTGTAAGCTGAGTGGCCCGGCTAGCGGTTTTAGCGATGCCCTCCACGTCTTCGAAAGAGGGATCCTGCGGTTTTATATCCAGCTTGAGCATTTCGGCGTGACCGATTATGGCGGTGAGAATGTTGTTGAAGTCGTGGGCTATGCCGCCCGCCAGCCTTCCCATGGCGTCCATTTTCTGGGATTGCAGCAGCTCGTCGCGGAGTCTGTGCGCTTCGGTGAGATCGAAGAATTCAGCGGAAATCATTGGGCTGCCCGATCCCTCCTCGTTGAAAGCGGAAAAAGACGCCAGAATGGACAATCGCCGGCCGCCGGTATCGGCCATCTCGAATTCCTCGCCCAGAACCGTCCTTCCGGCGAGAACGGAATCCCTCGCGTTCTTCCATTCCTCCTTCATTGTAAAGAAGGAGCCTAAGGCGGGAGCTGGATCTGGACTCGCGAAGACCTTTTTAAAGGATCCATTCATCTCAAGGATCTTTCCGTCGGCATCGGATACGCAGCGCGGCGAAAGGCTTAGGCCAAAGAGTTCCCTGTACCGCTTTTCGCTGTACGAAAGCTTTCTTTCCATTCCCGCGCGGAAAAGCGCGATTTCCGTCGTTCCCAACAGCTCGCGCTCGGAAAAAGGCTTCACGAGTATGCCGAGCGGCTCCGCGTTCATTGTCTCGGGCAGAACGCTCGAATCGGAGAGCGCGCTTATGAGGACGCATGGTATTCCAGCCTGGGTTCTGGAGACGAAAGCGGCCTCAGCCCCGGAGACGCCGCCCTCGATGGAGATATCCACGAGGACGAGATCGTAGGACCGACCTTTCTTCAGGCTGTCCAGATACTTCCGTCCGTCGCCGAAAGGGCCGGCGGTCTCATAGCCTGCTCGCTGGAGGGTTTTCGCGATATCGAGGGCCACAAGGGCCTCATGTTCCACGATCGCAATCAATGACATCGGCCATACCCCGCTCAGGCAGGTTTCCCCGCCTCATTTCGGCAATGATACTATAGAAAATTGTCCGTTTCCAGCGAAAGCTCCATCCGCATCGCGCGTTCCAGGTAGCCGGAATTGAGGGATTTGACGCTCACATCGAACTGGATGGAGTTCTTTCGGCTGTCGACGTAGTATCTCAGAAGCTTGAGGACGTCGGCCTCCCCTATGCCCGACTCATCGGCGATCATGCCGGGCCATGTTTTCGCCACCTTATAGGTGCCGCCGCTTCCGCGAGGTCCGGAAAGGTGGTCCAGAAGCATTCCCGTGACGCCCTGGAGAAGATGTTCCGCCGTATCGTGCTGTGAAGCCTTCCTGAAGGGGATTTCCGGGAACGCTTCCGTTTTTCGAAGCAGGACAATGATCTTGCCTTCCTTCCTGATTTCCTCGGAGCAGAGCGAGCCGATGGGCTTGGCGGCGACCAGCATCTGGGCTTCCTGTATATCGGCGAAGCGCTTTCCGTCGATGGAGATCAGGGTGTCGCCAGGCTCGATGCCGCCCCTTCCGGGGTAGACATAGCTCACATCGAGGCTCGAATCGAGATTTTTGGCGATGCCCAGCCCCAACCAGGATGTCTCGACCTTCCCTTCGTCGAAAAGCGAGGGGAATACCGTGGAAGCCCAGTTCGTGGGGAGCGCGAAATTGAGCCCCTGAAAATTCGGCAAGCCGGCAAACACTATTCCGAGAAGGTTGCCGTCCTCGTCCAGAAGCGGACCGCCCGAGTTGCCTGGATTCACGGGCGCGTCGATCTGTATCGCGTCCCCACGGGGCAATATCCGCCTTCCTGTCGCGCTCACGATACCCGCGGTGACGCTGTTTTCCAGCCCAACGGGGCTTCCTATGGCGTACACCTTCTGTCCCTTGAAGGCTTTTTCTGGCTTGAACGGATAGAAGGTGTGCGGCGAAATTTCCTGGCTTTTCACGAGGGCTAGGTCCAAATCCTCGTTCCACCCGACTACTTTCGCGGGAATCCGAGCCTCGGGGTTGCTCGTTGGGCGTATCGAAAGGCGGGAATAGCCATCGTATGCGGGATCCACCTCACTGGAAACGACATGATAATTAGTGATGTAATAGCCGCTCGAATCGACTTGAAAAGCCGTGCCCAACACTCTGTCGGGATAGCCCACGCCATTTTCTATCTTCAGGCCCTTGTCGACGTAGACGGTGACGACGCCGGCGGCCTTTTTCTCTAGCGTCGTTTCAATCTTTCCATTTCCTGCGGTCTCGCTTAGCTTTTCCGAAGTTGCCGTGGGCAACAACGAGAGTATACGGCGGGCCGTGGCCTCGTCTTTGGCCTTTTCGGCCCTGTAAAACCACTCTTCAAGCGAGGTCTCATCGCTGTAGGCAAGGTCCAAAGCCCTGTGGAGATATGAAGCGGCCGGGGAATAGAGTTTTTTCTTTACATATTCATCGGCCCTGCCGAGATTCACCCTTATGGCGACCCCGCGCGGAACGGCCTCGCGCGCCATGTCAGAGGCCCCGACCAGGAAGCCCTTTCCCGCCGAGCCAATAGCCTGGAGGGAGGCCAGGCTGCGCTCCGCCGCTCTCCACAGGCCGCCATCCAGTTCGACGCCCAGACGCGCGACAAGCTTTCCCGTCGCCAAATTCGCGAGCTTCGACAGGGTCTCGTCGTCAAGCCCGGGATCTCGGCTCGCAGACAGGGAGATTATCGATAGGGCTTCCACGCAGGCTTCCAGGTCGGTTACGGCCAAGCTCTCGAGTTCTTCGAGTTTGAGGGTCGAATAATCGACGGGTTTGGTCTCGGGCTCAGGTTTCGTTGAGCATGAAATGGCCACCAGGAATAAAATCAGCGGAACGCCGAGGCGGCGCGATGTCCTGTGGCCCATTTCTTCCCCCGTCAGGCTTCGGTCACCCGAACGTTGTGGTTCGACTCAAATCCCAGAAGCGCCCTGACGTCGGCGTCCTCGAGCGTCTCTTTCTGCATCAGCTCCGCCGCCAGCGCTTCCAGCCTCACCTTTTCCCGAACGAGAATGTCGGTGGCCTGTTGCAGCGCTTTTCCAAGCAGATTCTTGAGGGCTTCGTCTATCTTTTTCGCGGTCTCCTCGGAATAATCCTTGTGGCGCGCTATCTCTTTTCCGATAAAAATCGGCTCATCTTCCTGGCCATAGGCGATCGGGTCCAGGTTGTCGGCCATGCCCCATTCGCAGACCATGCGGCGAGCCATATCGGTCGCCTGGCGCAGATCCTGCGCCGTGCCGGTTGTCGTTTCGCCGTAGATGAGCTTCTCCGCGGCGTAGCCGCCGTAGGTTATGACAAGCCTGTCGAAGAGCCAGCCGCGCGACAACGAATAAGAATCCTTTTCCGGCAGGGAGAGCGCGAGCCCCAGCGCCCTCCCCCTCGGCACGATCGTCACCTTGTGCAGCGGATCGGCGTTGGGAAGGAAATAATGAAGGAGGGCATGGCCCGACTCATGCACGGCCGTCGCCTTCTTCTCTTCCTCGGCGATGACAAGGCTCTTGCGCGCGACGCCCATGAGGACCTTATCCCTCGCGTCCTCAAAGTCCTCCATTTCCACAGTAGTCTTGTTCTTTCTGATGGCGAAAAGAGCCGCTTCGTTGACCATGTTGGCCAGGTCCGCGCCCGAGGTGCCGGGGGTCGCCTTGGCGAGCCTCTGCACATCGACCTTGGGATCGACGGGAATGGCGCCCATATGGATCTTGATGATGGCCTCGCGCTCCTGTACGTCGGGCATGGCCACGACGACCTGGCGGTCGAAACGGCCCGGACGAAGCAGCGCTGGGTCGAGGACATCGGGCCTGTTCGTGGCCGCGAGAATGATGACGCCGTCCTTGGTGTCGAATCCATCCATCTCCACGAGCATCTGGTTGAGGGTCTGTTCCCTCTCGTCGTGGCCGCCGCCATAGCCGGCGCCCCTGGTCCTCCCGACGGCGTCCAGCTCATCGATGAAGAGAATGCAGGGGGCGTTCTTCCTGCCCTGCTCGAAGAGATCCCTCACCCTGCTCGCCCCGACGCCGACGAACATTTCCACGAAATCGGAACCCGACATGTGGAAGAAGGGCACGTTGGCCTCGCCCGCGGTCGCTTTCGCGATGAGGGTCTTGCCCGTGCCGGGCATGCCCACGAGGAGGACGCCCTTGGGTATCTTGGCGCCCATTTTGGAGAATTTCTGGGGATTCTTCAGGTAGTCGACGACTTCCATGAGTTCATACTTGGCTTCTTTCTGGCCGGCCACATCGTCGAAGGTGATCTTCTTGCTGGGCTCGACATAACGCTTCGCCCTGCTCTTGCCGAACTGGAATGCCTTGTTGTTGCCCTGCATCTGTCTCATCATGATCCAGATGAGGAAGAAGCCGAAGAACCAAGGCGCGAGTTCGAAGAGTATCTGTAGGGGGCTGGAGCTTCCGACGGCTCCCGACACCTTGACATTCTTCTCCTTGAGCTGGGCGAGAAGCTGGAGGTCGATGTAGGGAATCGATGTCCTGAACGCCACCTGCGTGCCGTCGGCGCTCCTCAGCGACCCTTCGATCTGTTTCTGGTCCACGATCTGCACGGAATCCACTTCCCCCAAGTCTAGATAGGAGAGAAAAGCGGAATAGGGGATTTCTTTCGACTTCGACGTATCGTTGAAGAGAAAGAAAGTAGCGAAGAGCACGGTCAGGGAAAGGAAAACCGCAAGGGCGGCCTTGTTGGCCCTAGGGGGGATTCCCTTGGGCAGCTCGGGGCGTTTTGGCGATTCGTCGTTTTTCTTATCGTCAGGCATCGAAATTATGCTCCTTTTATGCGTATATAGAGTCTGCGACCGCTCTTTGGCCCCGTATAGACCCTGAATTTCTCATGCGGCGAAGGGGACGCGGAAAACGAAGAAGCGAGGACGGCCACGATTCCATCCCTGTCCTCCATGACGGGCACGAGATCCCTCACCTTCCTGTCCAGATGCCAGGAATTCATGATATCGTCCAGTCTCTTCTCGCCTTCCACGGTCCTTATCAGGTCCCCCGCCTTTCTCGATCGCACAATCAGCGGAAAAGTGAAGGAGCCTTCCATAAGGCAGCCCGCGCGCCCTATAGGCTCGCCATCGGGAATAGCGCCCGCCGCCGCGGGATTGTCCCACCATGTGCCGACCTCGATAGGGCCGCAGCGATACATTCCTTCCGAAGGTATCACGAAAAAGTACTTGTCTTCGCCATGAAAATCAAGCCCAGGCAGGATTTCCAGTCTTCCATCGCGCACGAAAAGCCTCGCTCCGAGGAGATCGGCGCCTCGGGCTCCTCGAGCTATGGAGTCTGCCGCCGATTTCATGGCTCTCCACGACAGTCTGCTTTTTCGACCCGCTATCGCCATGCATCGGACCAACATTCTCAGCCGTATCGCCTCAGGCGCCGCGAGGAAAACGCCGAGGTCGATGGAGGCTTTCCCGCCGGCGAGATCGATGCTGCATGCGTCGAGGGCCGGGCCGAGCACGCTATCCAAAACGATCTTGTCGGCGGCAAGTTTTCCCGAAGTTCCGAGGAGTCCCTTCCTCCAGCCGCCAAACTCGCGGTCCAGGACGGGAATCAACGAATGGCGGATTCTGTTGCGCGCGTAATCGACCGAAGCGTTGGTCGAATCGGTGGAGACGACGAGATCCTTCATCGCGGCGTAGCGCTCGATCTCGTTCCGCGAAGCCTCGAGGATCGGTCTAGCGAGCATGAGCCCTTCACCCATTTCGCGGATGGGCCGCATCCCGCGCAGCCCGTCTATGCTCGAGGCCGAGAGGAAACGGCTTATGATGGTTTCCAGCTGATCGTCGGCGTTGTGGGCGGTGCATATGACGCCGAGGCCAAATCTTCTGGCGCAACGCCTTAAAATGCCATAACGGATCTCGCGGGCGGCCGCCTCGATGCCAATCCGCCTTTTTCGCGCCAGGGCTTCGATGGCGCCGGGTTTCACCGTCGCGATGCTCAAGGGAATATGGAGTTTCCCGCAGGTGGCGCGAACGATGGCCTTCTCCCGAAGGAGCTCGCCGGCTGGCCTGAGGCTGTGAACGACATGAACGGCGCGTAGCGGGCAGAGTCCAGTTTCGGCGAGGGCGGTGAGCAAGGTAGTGGAGTCGACGCCTCCCGAATACGCGACGATGAGACCCCGACCAACCATTTCTGGATGGTTGAAAAAAAAGGCCTCGAGACATCGCTGCACGGGCGGGACGCCAGGCTGCCTGCGCCTATTCATCTATAACATGACCCCGGGATTGGTTCGGTTCAGCCTTCACTGAAGCCAGGCTGGGCAAATAAAAAACAGTTTTGCGGGAAGCCCCGCAAAACTGTAGTTGTCGTTCGTAAAGACAGTCCCGAATCAGGCCTTCGCCTTCGCCTTCGCATCTGGAGCGGCGGCATCGGCGGCTGCGGCGGGGGCGGCCGCGGCTGCGGTTTCGGTGGCTGCGGCTTCGGCGGTCGCGGCTTCGGCCGGCTTCTCGACCACTTCCTCGCGCGCGTACTTGACGATGGCGATAACCTGGTCGGGGCTCGTGAGCACTTTGACCTCGGGCATCTCGGCCAGATCGCGGACATGGAAGGCGCGATTGACGCCAAGGCCGGAGATATCGATTTCGATTCTCTCGGGCAGGACCGAGGGATCGCACTCGACTTCGATATCGTGGGCGGGGTTTTCCAGGATTCCGCCTTCGGTGACGCCGACAGGCGTTCCCTTGAGGATGAGCCTCACGCGGGCGTGGAGCTTCTTTCCTTCCTGGACCTCGAGGAAATCGATATGAAGGACGTGTTTCTCCACGGCGTGGCGCTGGTGTTCCTTCACGAAGGCGTTGACTTTCTTCCCTTCGACGTCGAGGGTTATGATGGTACTTTCGGTTATGCTCTTGAGTGCCTTCTCGTATTCCTTCGCATTGACCAGAAGATTGCTCGCGGCCTTGCCGGCACCATATACGACGGCGGGAATCCTGCCCTCGGCCCTGTACTGGTTGAGCTGTCCCTTTGTCGATTTTTCTCTATTGAATGCCTGAATCACAAAGTGTTCCATACTGAATCTCTCCTTACGCATTTGGCTTCTCAAGCCGTACTGGGACGGCAGGATTCGAACCTGCGAATACCGGGACCAAAACCCGGGGGCTTACCGCTTGCCGACGTCCCAAATTGTGAGTATCTGAACAGCGCTCAGTACTGCTGGATCAGTCGAACTCAGGGACTGTCTCGTCCGTGCCAGCGTTCGAAGCGTAGGCAGCAAGTATCCGCTCCTGAAGTCGCGTCCTAAAATCCGGACATATCGGGTGAGCGATGTCTTTGTACTCTCCCGTGTTTGTCCTTCTGCTGGGCATCGCGATGAAAACTCCGTTCTTCCCCTCGATTATCTTCACATTGTGCACCACGAAGCATTCATCAAAGGTGACGGTTACATACGCCTTCAACTTCCCCTCAGTCGGAACTTTGCGGATTCGGATGTCCGTAATTTCCATAGCAAGGACGCTCCTTTTGTGTACGCAGTTACATAAACCGATTTTAGCCTAGAAGCAGACTTGTTTCAAGCGGTTTTATAGCATGCAACGCCATGCCACATAAGGTTTTTGCCCCATTTCGCTCGCCTATCGAAGCCATCATCTTCGCTTCCGCTCCACGCGCGCCGTCGATCGACGCGAATACCCCGTACATGCAGGAACCGGAGCCCGTTATCGAGACGTGGAAAGCCCCCGCTTCCCTTATCAGTCTTTCCAGCTCGCCATAGACGGGAAACCGTGAATAGAGCATTTCCTCGAAGGAGTTTTTAAATCTCCATTTTTCCAGACTCCCTTGAAAAACAGAGATGAGCCTCTCTTTCCGGACGGCTTCGGCTTCCGATGGCGCGGCGTCGGCCGGCGCGGGTGATCGCTTCGCGCGCCGCATGGAGTCCAGCTCCGCAAAAGCCCACCGGGTCGATACGCCGAAAGCCGGCTCGACGAGCAGAATGGCGAAATCGCCGCGCGGGGGAATCGGTTCGATGACGTCGCCGATGCCTGAGACGACCGCGGCTCCTCCCGACAGGAAGAAGGGGACATCGGCGCCGATTTTTGCCCCCAAGGCCGCCAAGCCGGCGGTATCCATCTTCGTGTCGTAAAGCATATTCAAGGCCATCAGCGCCGCGGCGGCGTCGGCCGATCCGCCGCCAAGACCAGCCATGACGGGGATGCCTTTCTCGACGACAGCATTGAATCCCCCCTCGATTCCGAATCGCTTCATAAAGAGGCTGGCGGCCTTGTACACTGTCGTCGCTTCCTGCGGGCAGTCGAATGCCCCCTCCACCCGTATGCCCGCCGAAGCGTCTTTTGAAAAAACGAGCCGGTCGGCTATGTCCACCGAATGGAAAATGCTTACGATGGGATGGTAGCCATCGGGGCGTGGTTCTCCGACCTCTAGTCCGATATTGATCTTCGCGGAGGCTTTAATCGCGATTTCACGCTTCATGGACTAAGAATCTAGTATCAATGCGCCTCTCTGTCAAAGAATTTTGGGCCGCCGCCATATCTTATTCTTTTTTTGTTCAAAAAACCGCTTTTGCAGTTGACAGATTTCAATATGCTCTTTAGATTTTCGTTGCCGACGGAAATAAATGGGGCTTGACGCTCCCGCTTATTGTAAGCATAGTACGCAGGCTTTATGGCTTTTCGATGTCAAAGTGAGGGAGGATACTGCGATGACCCCCATTTATAGCGCATTTGCATCGACTGAATCGGAATACGAGCTTGTTACGATAGCCGGAGAAGGCTCTATAGAAAACGCAGGATTCGTCCTCCGCTCGCCGGTTCATTTCGATGACAGTTATGACGCCGATTATGAGGATTTTGACGAGGATGAGGATGATATGAGTGACGACGACGAATTTGATGACGACGATGACTTCGACGATGAGGACGACGATTTCGACGATGACGACGACGAATTCGATGATGACGAAGAGGACTTCGACGACGACGATGACGAGTTCGGCTACGACGATGACGTCGAATATGACGATCTCGATGAGTAAAGCGCTCTAGCGCTTGAAACGAAAAGGCTGTCCGCGATGGTGTGTCGCTGGACAGCCTTTTTTCTTGCCGCAAGATGCTGGCACGATCGGCGACGCGACGCCGCTTATGCCTATGATTATTCCTCCGCCGCTTCCTGTTTCCCCTGGGACGCCTCGATCTTGAAGACCTTCGCCTTGAACCAGAGTTTCTCCAGTTCATAGAAAGCGCGCGCTTCCTTGTTCATGATATGGACTATCACGTCGCCCAAATCCTGGAGAAGCCAGCTTTCGTCTTCGGTGGCCACGGGCTTGTTGAGAGGCTTCTGTTTATCCTCCGTGAGATAGCCGTCCACGAAGCGCGAAAGACCGCGCAGATGAACGTTCGAGGTACAGGTGCCGATGACGAAATAATCCGTCCATCCGGCGATTCCCGTCAAATCCATCACGAGCACATCGCCGGCGTTGTGCTCGGCAAGAATGGACGCGATATTGAACGCAAGCGATTTACTATCGGACACAAACCCTCCCATTGAAATCCTTCCCCAGCACTATCGTATAATCGGCCTTTATCTTGCCCCTGTACTCAGCCGCATCCGAGAAGTTCGTACATTTGATGACGCCGGCGATCGATGTCAGCGCTTCCTTGTCCCCAAAACGGTCAATCAGTACCGTCTTCGCGTAGTCCAAGGTTTCCGCGTTGCCGACGGCTACGACATCATAGCCGAAACTGCCGAATATTTCAGCCGTCCTGGCCGCGAGTCCACGTTCCGACGTCCCGTTGAGTATCTCCACCGTATATATCTTGCTGCTCGACGACGCGACGTTGGAAGCGTTCATGGCGTTCAGCGTCTGCTTGAGCATATCCCTGGCGAGTTCGCCGTCGTAGAAAGGAAAGAAAAGGCTGTCGCCTTCCACGCTCCTGTACATCCCGGTGATTTTCTGCAGTAGAATGGAATCGGCGTCCAGCCTCGCTATCTCCCTAAACAACATCCTCTTGGCTTCGGCGTTGAAATTGCTGTCCAACGCCGATACGAGGACCGCCGATGCCTTCCTGTCGTCGAAATACCTGGACTTGTCCGAAAGCTTCTTCAACAGGGCTATGGACAGTTTCTGCCGGCGCACGAGCGCGTCGCCCTCGCTCTCGTTCTCTTCCTTATAACGAAGGTACTGCAATACCTTATCGCCGTCGAGATTCACCGCGCCGCCGGGGAGCATCACGCCCTCTTCTCCTTCCTGGATGATCATGGAAGGGATGAAGAGCTGAAGCCCATCGAGAAGATCGACGACGTTGCTCAGGCTTTTCTCGTCGAAAAGAAGATATCCATTCAGGGGTATATCGAGGTAGCTCGAAACCTCCGTCATGAAATTCTTGGGATTGCCGGCCTTGTATATATAGTCGATCCTATCCATGCGCTTGATGGTCTTGAGGATGACGGCGGTGTTCGCCGGTATATCGAGAAGAGCAGCCTTGGATTTGGAGGCATAGAACATCAGAAGCTGCGTGGAGACGGGTTTGCCTCCTTGCTGAAATATGAGGAGAACATTGATTGGCCTGTCGGTTTTCAGCTGCATGGAAAGGCTTTCGGCCTTGAGCGCGACGACTCCCACAATGATGGCTGAGAGGAAAAGCGCCAGGATTACCCACAACAGGATATGGCTTTTGTCGAATGCTATTTTTCTCATCTCAATGTTCTCTCATCGTGAGGGCATTGTATAAGTCGATGGTGCTTTGGGCAATAGCGTGGTTCTTTTGCCTTAGCCAGCCCATGCTGAGGTTCAGCGCGTGGAGAAGCAGGGATTCAAGGTCCAGGATGTCTGCTTTTTCAGACTCGGCCTCGGTGATGTAGCCTCGGCGCGGTTCCATCTTGTCCGCTACGAACAGAATTTTGGCCAGGGGCGACATGATTGTGGACGCCGAGGAATGGAGCGCCACGGCTTCGAGCATGTCGTGATCCCGCATCGCGCATTCGCGATACAGGAAGACCGACGCGGCGGGCCCGTGGATGATCTTATCGGCGAAGGCTTTTTCGGCTTCCATGCGACAGACGATGGAAGCGACGAAGTCGAGGGAAGGTTCCGAGGCTGCCCCCTTGGCCGTATCCCACTGGAGTTCCAGGGGTTTGTCCTTCATCAGGTCGTGGGCGAGGCCGGCGGCGAGGCCATCCTCCGGATCCAGCCCGAAGCGAGCGCAGAGCCTCGAGGCCAGGGCGGCAACCGAGAGTGAATGTTCGATCCGCGAAGGCTTGCAGAACTCGTTCAGGTAGCCGCGGACCAGGGGCTCAAGACTCCTGGAGTCCATACAGTCGATGTTCCTCAATTATTTTCCTCGCGGCTTCCGGCACCAGATAGCGCCAAGCCTTTTTGTGGCCGATTCTTTCCCTGACGATCGTCGATGAGACCGGGAACAGCGCGTTGTCGATGTAGCGGTGCGGATGGTTCAGGGAGAGTCGCTCATCGGAGCAGCGATGCACCACGAGGAGGGAACTCTCGCTCGCTATTGCATCGGCCTCCTTCCATGTATCGAAGCCGGCTATGAGGTCGTCGCCTATGATGAGGCTCGGTTTTGGCTCGACGATGCCCTCGCCAACAAGGTAGCGGATGGTATCGATGCTGTAGGATATGCCCGATCGGCGAATTTCGCAGTCGCTCACCCGGAATCTCGGATTGTCGGCGACGCTCTTTTCCAGCATCTCCAGCCGTAAGCCCGCCCCGAGATCCTCCACTTCTTTGTGTGGAGGATTGCATGCCGGTATGAAAAGGATGATATCGCAGTCCGTCTGCGCGAGCACTTCCTCGGCGATGATAAGGTGGCCTATGTGGACCGGGTTGAAGGTTCCGCCGAAGATAGCCGTCTTCACTTGAGCCCGGCCTCTCCCGATTTTTCCTTCGCCGCGGCATCAGCGTCCACGCCATCCTCAAAGGCCGCGGTATCGAAAGCGCTGGTATCGAAAAACCCGCCCGCCATCTCGTTCGCCTTTTCCTTCTCGCTAGCCTTCTCGTAATCGACGACTTGCTGGAACAGCGCTTCCTTGAGCTCGGCCAGTCCTTCGGTGTTGAAGACGGAAATTCCGAAGACGGCTTCGCCGGGGAACTGGGCCGCGAATTCCGGGAATCGCTCTTTCGCCTCGGGAAGGTCGAGCTTCGTCCCTATGATAATGCGGGACTTCTGCGCCAGCACCGGCGAAAACGACTGCAGTTCGCTTTTAAGCACGGTGAAGGCGCTTTCCCAGTTCTCATCCGACAGATCCACGAGGAATGCCAGGCAGGCCGTACGCGCTATGTGTTTGAGAAAACGTATCCCAAGTCCGGCGCCATCGTGCGCGCCTTCGATGATGCCGGGGATGTCGGCGAGTATGATGTCGCGCTCGTGGAGAGTAAGGACTCCCAGGTTGGGAATTTTCGTCGTGAAGGGATAGGGCGCGATTTTGGGTCGCGCGTTGGTGAAGGCGTCCAGGAGACTCGATTTTCCCGCATTCGGGAAGCCGACGAGGCCAACATCGGCGATGAGGCTCAGCTCAATCTTGAGCTTTCGTTCGCTGCCGGGCTGGCCAGGCATGGAAATTTTCGGGGCTTGGTTTACGGAATTCTTGAAATGTGTATTGCCCCATCCGCCCTTCCCGCCTTTTATGAAAATCCAGCGCTCGCCTTCCCTGACGCTCCGGCCGCCGGTCGCGGAACCGAAATCCTTTATGATTTCGTCCGTCTCGGCGTCCTTGACGACGGTCCCGGGAGGTACGGGAATGACGATGTCCTCACCGTCCTTGCCGTGCATATTCCTGCCCATGCCGGGAATACCGTTCTGGGCCTTGAAGGTCTGTCGGAAGCGGAGAAAGGAGAGGGTCCTGACATTGCTTTTGACGAGGAAGACGACATCGCCGCCCTTCCCCCCGTCGCCGCCGGCCGGCCCCCCCATGGGAATGTACTTTTCGCGCCGGAACGCTACGCAGCCATCGCCGCCCTTTCCCGATGCGACGGTAATCGTCGCCTCATCCGCGAATTTTATCACAACTGTCTCCGTAAAGAGAAAATACCTATTCGAAGGCCACGCGGCAAGACACAAAAAGAGCCGCCCGACATCGAGCGGCTCCTGGCCATACCGCGTTCCGCGGCACGGAAATATTTCGTACTCGAATTATTCAACCGGGAAAGGCTCGACCTGGGCGTATTTCTTGCCCTTGACTTCCCTGAAAGATACCATTCCGTCGACGAGCGCGAAAAGCGTGTCATCTTTGCCGATTCCGACATTGAGTCCCGGATTGATCTTGCTGCCCCGCTGCCTGACGATGATGGAACCGGCGAGAACCGCCTCGTTCGCAAACTTCTTAACGCCAAGATGCTGAGGATTCGAGTCGCGACCATTTACACCCTTGTGTGGCATGATATTCTCCCCTATGCTTTTGGCGCGTCAGGCGCCGACGATTTCCTGAACCTTGAGTACCGTGTAGCGCTGCCTGTGTCCCTGCGTTCGCCTGTAGTCTTTCTTGGGCTTGTACTTGAACACGATAACTTTATCGGCCTTTATCTCCGCGTCGATAACCGCCTTCACGCTGGCGCCGTCGACGTAGGGATTGCCAATCTTCACGCCGGCTTCCCCAGAGAGCAGAAGAACCTTGTCGAACGAAACATTCGAACCCGCTTCCTCGTCGATCCTGTCCACCGTCAGTGCCTTGCCCTGTTCGGCGCGATATTGTTTTCCGTTAATTTCTACAACTGCATACATCTTTGCTATCCTCGTCAAAAATCCATACGTAGCGCAGTTTTATACACCGCGCGGGCCCAGGATGTCAACCCGTGGGCTTAATAATGTTAATCAGAACCTACGCTTATGTCCGCATCGCCCCATCACATCAATTCCAGGAAGGGAATGCAGAGCATCTCGCAGACCTTTTCGAGCGTGGCCTTCACCGCTTTCACGAGGGCTACCCTGCTGGCCGAAAGATCGGGGTCGGCGCCGTTCAGTACTTGGTTGTCCCTATACCAGGAGGAAAAATCCGAGGCCACGTCGTGGGCGTAGGCGGCCATGACCGAGGGCTCCTTGGCCCGCGCCGCGAGTTCGAGCGACTCGGGGAAGGAGGCGAGCCTGCGGATGAGGTTCCAGTCTGAGTCGCTCAAGAGGGCGGACACCGACGCCAAGCCCGCGCGCGCGTTGCCCTCGCCCTGCTCGTGCTTGCGCAGGATGGAGCTGGCTCTGGCGCCCAT
Organism: Rectinemataceae bacterium; assembly: GCA_035560555.1. Taxonomy (GTDB): domain Bacteria; phylum Spirochaetota; class Spirochaetia; order Treponematales; family Rectinemataceae; genus UBA11090. The sequence continues at coordinate 12,234 of DATMZF010000021.1, read as the reverse complement.
GTACTGAATGTAGGGACCCGTATTTCCCGTGAAGGAAAGGGATTGTTCCGGATCGTAGAGCATATCCTTCGTGGGGGAGGTCTGAAGGAGATAGTAATGAAGGGCTCCCAGCGCGACTTTCTCGGCGACGGTCTTCACGTCGCCCACCGTCGCGTCGCGGCCCTTGGCCACTATTTCCTTCTCGGCTAGGTTCGCGAGCTCGTCGATGAGATCGTCCGCGTCCACCACCGTGCCTTCCCTCGTCTTCATTCTTCCCGAAGGAAGGTTCACGAGCCCGTAGGCCAGATGGTAGAGGTTGGCGGCCCAATCGTAGCCGAGCCTTTTCAGGATCTCGAAGAGCGCCTTGAAATGGTACTGCTGTTCGCTGGCCACCACGTAGATGAGCTGCTCGAAGGGCCAGTCGGCGTGGCGGTAGATGGCCGTGCCTATGTCCTGGGTGATGTAGATGCTCGTTCCGTCTTTGCGCAGGAGCACTTTCCTGTCGAGGCCGATATCCTCGAGATTTACCCAGATGGAGCCGTCGTCCTCCCGGTAGAAGATGCCCTTCCGCAAGCCCTCGAGGACCTTGTCCTTGCCCTTCATGTAGGTGAGGCTCTCGTAGTAGTAGGCGTCGAAATCCACACCTTGGCGCGCGTAGGTGGTCTTGATGCCGTCCACGGCCCATTTGTTCATCTTTTTCCAGAGGGCGATGACCCCCGGGTCGCCGGCTTCCCACTTCTGCAGAAGCTCCTGAGCCTTTTCCTCGGCCTTGGGATCCTCGGCCTTCAAGGTATTGAAGAGCACATAGTATTTGCCCACGAAGTGGTCGCTCTTGAGTCCTTCGTCCTCGGGGCTGTGCCCCTGGCCGTAGGCCATGTAGGCGAGCATCGATTTGCATATGTGGACGCCGCGATCGTTGATGAGGTTCACTTTCCTCACATCGGCGCCGGCCGCCTTGGTGATCCTGGAGAGCGACTCCCCAAGGATGTTGTTGCGCAGGTGGCCCAAGTGAAGAGGCTTGTTCGTGTTGGGGCAGGAGAATTCGATCATGACCTTGCGTCCCTCCATGGGTCTGGAGGAATTCCAGTCGGGACTTTCGCCCCGCCTGAGTATTTCGAGACCTGTGACCGCGCGATCCAGGAAGACATTGAGATAGGGACCGACGGCCTTCGCGATTCCGGCAGCGCCTGACGTCGTTGGGTCGGCGAAGGTCGCGCCCCCCATTTTCTCGCCCAGCCGCTTTTCCATCTCCAGGGCGATGGCGGCCGGGCTCTTCTTCAAAAGCTTGGCGTAGCCGAACATGGGAAAACCTATGTCGCCCAATTCGGGCTTGGGAGGGAATTCCACCACTATGGCGTCCAGGTCTATGGCCGCGACATCCAGGCCGCAGCTCGCCGCGATTTCCCGCAGCGCCTGATGGACGCGCTCCTTCCAAAGTCTCTTTATATCGGTCATCGCATGTTTCTCCGCACTATTTCGCTAAGGTTATCCGATACTACCGCTTCGTGGCTCTGCCGTTCAAGGCTGCGAAGCGGCGAGCATCGCGAGCAGCTCTTCCTCGCCGATGATGGCCACCCCGTATTCCCTCGCCTTCCTGTTCTTGTCGGATCCCGATCCGGGGTCGTTGGTGACAAGGTAATCCAGGTCCTTCACGACCGAGGATTTGGCCGTGCCCCCGAGGCCCCTAATTTTCTTTTCGGCTTCGGGCCGCTTCATCGATCGAAGTTCCCCGGTAAAGCAGAAGCTCTTGCCGGCGATTAGGTTTCCGGGCGAGGCCGATTCCGAAATGGCGGAGGGCTTTTTAATCCGTATCGCCCCGGTTTCGAGGAGGGCCGTCATCTCCGTTTTCACGGCGGAAAGCCCCTTTATGATAGTCGCGGCCATCGTCGCGGCTATGCCGTCTATCGTTACGAGTTCCGGTTCCGTCGCGCCAAGGATGGCCTCAAGCGTTGGAAAGCCTCCCTTCGCGAGCTTTTCGGCCACAAGGAGGCCAACGTTTTCCAGGTCGAATCCCGCGATGAACTCCGCGAGGCTCACTTCCTCGATCGCCTTGAGGTTGCGGAGCACTTTCTGCGCCGAAATCTTCCCCATGTGCTCAATCCCCCGCAGCTCCTCCACGTCGAGGCTGTAGAGGTCGGCGATGGTCCTCACCCTTCCCGATTCATGCAGCCTCCTTGCGAGCGCCGAACCAAAATCCCGGACATCGAGGATGGTGAGCCACTTTTCTATTCGGTGAAGTTCCTTCTTGGGACAGAGTTCGTTGGGGCAATAGAGCCTCGTTCCCTCATCGACCAACGCCGCGCCACAGGTTCCACAGACGCTGGGTTGCCCGATTTCGGCGGCTTCGGGCGGATTCTCCACGAGCGTCTCGATCTTGGGAATGATCTCGCCGCGCTTCGTTATCACGACCATGGATCCAATCCTCAGCTTCATGGAGCGGATCATGTCGGGATTGCAGAGATTGGCCCGCTGTACCGTCGTTCCGGCCAGGCGGACGGGTTCGACGATGCCGACAGGCGTATACAGGGCTCCCGATTCGCTCCACTCGATGGCCACGAGCCTCGTCACCGCCTCTTCGGGGCTGAACTTGAAGGCGATCTGCTTTTCCGGCCTGGGCCTCGCGACATCTTCCTCGTCAATCGCGAGGCCTTTGACGACGAGTCCGTCTATGTCGTATTCCAGTTCGGGGCGAAGCGCCATCACCTTGCCCCTGTACTCGATAACATCCTTCGCGGTTTCGAAAACCTGGGTCGCCACGGTCGTGAACCCCATGTCCACGAGCCAGCCGAGCTTTTCGAGTTCATTCGAAAAAGGCGAAGTTTCGCCCACCATCCCCATGGCATCGTAACAGACGAGGGCGAGATCTTCGCTCCCGAGGCCGTCCTTGCGCTTCATGAGCCCGTTTGCCGCGTTCCGGCAATTGGCCTTGTCGCCGTATTTTTCATCGTGGACGATCCTGGACATGAGAACTTCGCCGCGCACGCCGCCCGAGAAACCGACGGGAAGCCTGCCAGGGACTCCCTTCATCCTGCGCGCGTTCGGCGTGATCTCGTCGCCAACCATCCCGTCGCCCCTCGTCACCGCGCGGACGAGAAGGCCGTTCCTGTACTGGATTTCGAGACTGGCCCCATCCATCTTGTACTGGACGATGTATCGTTCAAAACTCATCTTGAGCGTCCAGGCTTCGAAGGATTCGGGATCCGTCGCCTTGGCCTGGCTTCCCATCGGGATGACATGCCCGACCTTGGGCCATCCATCGGCCTTGTCCTCGCCGATCCTGCGCAGAAGGATGTTGGCCGGATCCAGATCCTCCAGTTCCGCCCAGAGAGCGTCGAATTCCTCGTCGCTTATGGCCGGCTCGGCGTTGTAATAGAGTTTCTGATGCGTCACGATGAGTTTTTCCAGCTCCGCGACGCGCTTGGACCGGGTGATGTCTGCCATGGCGGAATGATAGTATGGCCTCGGAGATTTTGTCAAAGGTAGAGTCTGGATAAGGTCCCGCATTGCAAAACCCTCCGTTCCGTCCTACAATGAGCGCGGACGGAGACTATTCGAGCAAAGGCAGGCCATGAGTTTTTTCGTAATCCAGGTGATGACTGGCAAGGAAGATGATTTCATCGAACTCTTTTCGAAATATAGACCCGACCAGCCACTCTACAACATCAAGAAAAAGATAAAGTCCAGGAAGAAAGGGAAGACGATATTTCTCATGAACTGCATTTTTCCGGGATATATCTTTTTCCAGTATCCGGAAGAAAAACCTTCGCCCGAGCTCGTGAGGAGCTTGAAGCGAACGACCAATTTTTCGCGCATCCTGCCGGCGACCGACAGTATTAAAGCCTTAAGCGACCGCGATTCGGATATAATCCGCCACCTCCTCTCCTTTGGAAGGGAGATTGGCGCCTCTCTCGTGACGTTCGACGAAAACAACCGCATCAAAGTGATTCAAGGGCCGATGATGGGCCTGGAAGGCAGGATCATCAAGGTCGACAAGAGAAAAAGGAGGGCCAAGATCAGGTTCGAGATGACCGAAACCCCCATCACCTTCGACCTTGGCTTCGAGATTCTGGAAACGGTCAAGGAGACGGGCTGATGGCGGGAAAGAAGGCCTCCGAGGCCCTGCCCCTCCTCAGCTCCATGCGGTTTCCGGACATGCTTTACGCTTCCACGATCCGTTCCACCGCGATTCGGGCCAAAAGTCTTGCAATAACGAGACCACAGCTCCCCGCCGGATATCGCTGCATCACCGCCTCCGACATCGCCGAGGAAGGCATTCCTCTCGTCTTCGCCGACGACATTCCCCTCTTCGCCGAAAGCTCAGTCGCCTTTAAAGGCGAAGCCCTGGGTCTTATCGTGGGACCCGACGCGGCAATCTGCGACGAACTGGCGAGGGCCATAACCGTGGAATACGAAGAGGAGGAGCCGGAACTGGAATGGGAGAGTTTCTCTTCCTCCCAGATCGGCTACAAATACTCGATCGACTTTGGAAACGTCGACGCGACCTTCGAAAAAGCTTCGCGAATCGAGCGGGCCGTCTACAGGAACGGCATCTTCGATCACCATTACAGCGAACCGATGGGAGCCATCGCCAACTGGGAATACGACAAAATGGCCATCTATTGCGCCTCCCAGTGGCCGGAGCACGTCAGGAGATCGGTGGCCGCCACGATGAAAGTCCCCGAGGACGATATCGTCGTCAGGCCAACCGACTTGGGCGTATCCCTCGATGGGCGCCTCTGGTTCCCTTCCATCGTGGCCTGCCAGGCGGCCATCGCCGCCAAGCTGTGCAGGAAGCCGGTGAGACTGCTCTACACCCGCGAAGAGGATTTCCTTCGCACGCCCAAGCAGGCGCGGAGCGCGGTGACCATTAAATCGGCCTCCGATGAACAGGGCAGGCTCCAGGCCCTCGACATAAAGCTCATCATCAATATAGGCGCTTACAATCCCCTCGCCCAGGAACTCATCCACCAGGCCGCCGCGGCCATCACGGGAATCTATTACTGCCCTTCGATACGGCTCGAAGCCTACGCGATAAAGAGCAACATCATCCCGCTCGGCGCCATGGGCAGCATCGGCGCGACGCACGCCTTCTTCTCCATAGAATCGCACCTCAACCACCTCGCCGGCATTCTGGGCAAGACGCCGGCCGAAATAAAAACGCACAACATGCTGGCGAAAGGCTCGTCCAATTATGGGAACAAGCCTCTCGATTACGAGATTCCCTTCGCTAAAATCCACAAGAAACTGGAAAAGATATCCGATTACCGACGGAAATACGCCAGCTATGAACTCGTCAAGAAGAGGGATCCCGGATGCCGGGAAGGCATCGTTCGCGGCATAGCCCTCACCGTCGGCTACCAGACGGGGCAGTCCTTTTCCAACCAGCCTTCGATGAGCGCATACTCGGTCGAGACGACTCTCGATAGGGAACTCAACCTCATCATCAACACGCAGGCATCCATAGGTTCCGAAAGCCTCAAGGCGATGTGGAGGGCGACGGCGGCCGCGGCTCTCTCCATTCAGCCCGAGACCATCCATTTCTCAGCCCCCAATACCGACACGACAACTCCCTGCGGTCCGCTGACGCTTTCCCGTGGCGCCTCGATAGTGAACAAGCTCATCGAAAGAACCTGCAAGGCTATCCAGAAAAAGCGATTCAGGGAGAGTCTGCCCATCACCGCGAAGGTGCAGACCCGTGTGCCCAGAACCGGGGGCCTCTCCGAGGGCCCTTCCCCCCAGCTGGATTCGGCATCCTGGTGCGGAACAGCGGTAGAGATCGAGATAGACACGGTCAGCGGCGACCCGAAACCCATCGCCGTATGGATGGTCGTCGACGCCGGCAGAATAGTGTCCAAGGAACTGGCCCTTGCATCCCTCCGCGCCTCCATTATAAGCGCGCTCAACCTCTGCATCGGCGCCGATTTCAACCCGAATGGAAACGAGCGCGATGAGTTCCTGCGCGACAGGAGTATGAGTCTCACCGAATTGCCCGCCATAAACATCGAGTTCCTCGATTCGGAAAAATCAGCGGTGGCGCGCGGTTTGGGAGAGCTACCCTTCATCACCGTGCCGGCAGCCTTCTACAGCGCTCTCACGCAGGCCCTCGGCGTCGAGCCTCGCCAGCTTCCCCTGGAGGGAAGCGAAATACTCAGGCTCCTGGAGACCACATGATCATAGACCTAAGCGTAAACGGCGCCGTACGGCATCTCCAGGCGCGAAGCGGCGATCGGCTCGTCGATGTCCTGCGCAACGAGCTTTCCCTTTCAAGCCTCCTTCCCGACTGTCTCTCGGGGAAATGCGGCCGATGTTTCGTATTCATGGATGGGCGGCTCGTCCTCTCCTGCATGATTCCGGCCTTCAAGGCCAAGGGGTCGACGATCCTGAGTTATGAGGCGATCGAGGACGACCCCGACGTAGAGGAAATCGTCCTAGCCATGCAGAAAGCCCAGGCCCTTCCCTGCGCTTTCTGCAGAAAGGGAAAGATCATGGCCATAACCGATTTGCTCGCGCGAAGTCCCCTTCCGGAAGAGAAAGAAATCCTTAAGCAGCTGGATATGGTCGCCTGCCCCTGCACGGATCCCGAATCCCTCGTGAAGGCCGTGGGAATCGCCGCGGAAATGCGAAATAAAAGGAAATTCAACCGTGCGGATAAGTGAGGCGTATCATCCTTCCTCGACGGCCGAGATTCTCGGCCTCATCCGCGCCAATCCCGAAATCCAAATCCTTGCCGGAGGGACGGAGATCGTTGGTTCGCAGACCTCGAGAGTCCTGGAATTTCCGTCTCAGGTAGCTTCGATCGCCAAGGCGCAGGAACTCAGGAAAACCTTTCGGACGGAACAGTTCATCGAACTGGGTAGCTGCACGACGCTCACCGGTCTTTTATCCTTGGCGCCGGGCACGCTCCCCGAGCCTCTTTTCGACGTCATCGGATCCATCGCCAACCACGCGGTGCGCAACCTCGCCACGATTGGGGGCAATCTATGCTGCCGCTCCAGATTCATGGATCTCTGGCCTTACCTCGCCTGCATGGACGCGCAGGTGGAGCTCAAGACGGTTGGCGGAACGCGTTGGGCCAGCGTCTCGCATCTGTGCGACGAGGAAGGGAACCCCTATTTCCCCAAGGCGACCCTCCTCACAAGAGTCAGGATTCCGCTGTACTCCTACAACTTCATATTCTTTCGCAAGCTCGGCCCGGTGCTTTTCCCGGGGCCCGATACCGCCTCCTTCGTATGCATGGCCAACATCGATCGAGGGAAAATCGAGGATTTCCGGATGGTTTTCGCCGGAGCCAAGGCATTCCGCCTGAAGGACAGGGAAATGTCCATAGCCGGCAAGAAGACCACATCCGCGGCGAAGGAAGTCCAGGCGATAATCGACGACTACATGGACGCCTTCAAGAACCAGGGTTGGTTCGACCATCGACTCTTCCTGTCGCTTCTCGAGGAAGCCTTCGAAAGGTTGTTCGCATGAACGGCAAAAAAACGGGGACGCTCTTTCTTCTTCCCGCTCCCCTTCAGCCCTACGCGGCTGGAACCTGGGACCCAGCCGCTCTCGCCCAAACGATGCCCGCCGAAGCGCTGCGTCTTCTCCGATCGCTCGACTTTTTCATCGTTGAATCGGAAAGGACGGCGCTGCGTCTCCTGTCGAGGCTGAAGGACAGGGAGAGCATGGAAAGGCTCTCCCTGAAAATTCTCGATGAGCACAGCGCCGATTCGGACATCCCGGGGCTCCTCGCGGAAGTTCTGGACGGCCGCGATTGCGGGTTCCTCACGGAGGCGGGGATGCCCTGCATCGCCGATCCGGGGGCCGCCCTCGTCTCCTTCGCCCATTCCAAGGGAGTGGGCGTCGCTCCTGTCTCGGGCCCCTCCTCCGTCATCCTGGCCCTCGTGGCCTCGGGCCTCGACGCGCAGCGCTTCGCCTTCTTGGGCTACCTTCCCCAGGATAAAACGGCGCGGCGTTCGGCGGTTCAGCGGCTGATCAAGGAAGTGAGGAACGATGGGATGACGAGGATTTTCATCGAGACGCCCTACAGGAACGATGCCCTTCTCGCTGACCTGGCGAGCCTCGTTCCTGACGAACTCTGGCTCTGCGCGGCCTCGGGTCTCTGCGGAGAGGACGAAAGGATCGTGAGCGGGCCGGGAGCGCAATGGAGGTCGGCGCCTCTTCCGAAAATCGGCAAGATTCCCGCCGTCTTCCTCTTCGGGAACAGGGCCAGCCTTAAGCCGAAAAATACCCGCTGAGGGAAAGAAAGCGCCTCAGGCGAGCGACGCGAGGCGTTCGCGGATGAACTCGCTCTTCTCCCTCAGGCCGATGGCCTTTGTCTGGAGAATGATGGCGTTGGGCTTCTTGGGATCGAGCTTCACCCGCCCATTCGACTCGCGCATGAGGCGAAGGAGCCTGTCGACCGATATCTTCGACACCTTCGAGAATTCCACGGTCACCGTCCCGCCCCGCTCCTTCAGCATGGAAACCGACAGTTTCCGGCAGAGAATCCTGATTTCAGCGAGCGAGAGCAGCGACTGAACCTCTTCGGGCATGGGGCCGAAACGACTCTCGAGCTCTTCCTGCAGCGCGTCCAGCTCTCCCTGTCTGTATATCGACGCGATCTTCTTGTAGATTTCCATCTTGATCATCGGCATCGAAATGTACGTATCGGGGATGTAGCCGGAATATTCCAGCTCGAGGTAGGGTTCTTCCTCTTCCTGGGGCGCCCCTGAGAGCGCGTTGACGGCGTCATCGAGCAGTTTTAGATACATGTCGAAGCCAACGGCGAAGATGTCGCCCGACTGCTCGCGGCCTAGAAGGTTCCCCGCTCCCCTCACCTCCAGATCCTTCATGGCGATCTTGAATCCCGAGCCCAGTTCGGTGAAATCGGAGATGATCTGCAGGCGCTTCATGGCGATTTCGCTCAAGGCTCGCTTGTCGGGGTAGAGAAGATAGGCGAAGGCTTGCCTGTCCGAGCGGCCCACCCTGCCCCTCAGCTGGTAGAGCTGTGAGATGCCGTAAAAATCCGCCCTGTCGATGATGATCGTGTTGACATTGGGAATGTCGATGCCGTTCTCGATGATCGATGTGGAGACGAGGATATGGAAAGCTCCATGTATGAAGCGGTGCATGATGTCCTCCAGCTCGCCCGAATCCATCTGTCCGTGAGCCGATTCGGTCAGCGCCTCGGGCACGATGGATCTGATGAACTGCTCGACCTCGGGCAGGCTCTCTATCCTGTTGTGGAGATAGAAGATCTGGCCGCCGCGCTCCATTTCGTTCCGGATGGCGCGCGCTATCACCTCGGGGTTGAATTCCTCGACGTAGGTCTGTATGGGCTGGCGGGCCGCCGGAGGCGTCTGGAGAATAGACATGTCCCTGATTTTCAGCATGGACATGTGCAGGGTCCTGGGGATGGGCGTCGCCGTCAACGTGAGACAGTCTATGCCGGCCTTCATCTCCTTGAGCCTCTCTTTGTCCTTCACGCCGAAACGCTGTTCCTCGTCGATGACGAGGAGACCCAGGTCCTTGAAGGCGACGTCCTTCTGCAAGATCTTGTGGGTCCCGATGACCATGTCGATGTTCCCGGACAGAAGTCCCTGTATCGTCTTCTTCTGCTGCTTCTTGTCGATGAGGCGCGAGAGTATCGCGATCTGTATAGGATAGCCCTCGAGCCTTTCCCTGAAGTTCTCGTAGTGCTGCTCGGCGAGGATGGTCGTGGGCGCCAGGAATGCCACTTGTTTGCCCGACATCATCGCCTTGAAGCACGCGCGTAGGGCAACTTCCGTTTTTCCATACCCGACATCGCCGCATACCAGCCTGTCCATCGGCTTGTCGAGTTCCATGTCCTGCTTGATCTCTTCGATGCACTTTAGCTGGTCTATCGTCTCCTGGTAAGGGAAAGCGGCCTCGAACTCGGTCTGCCATTCGCCGTCCTTGGGGAAGGCGTAGCCCCTGGCGGCCTTACGCCGCGCGTAGATGCGGATGAGCCGCTCTGCCAGCTCCTCCACCGATTTGCGCACGCGCTTTTTCCGGTTCTCCCAGGACTTCGAGCCCAGCTTGTCCAGCCTCGGGCTCTCCCCCTCGTTCCCGATGTATCGCTGCACGAGGTTGGCCTGCTCGATGGGCACGAACACCGTCTCATCATCGGCGTACTCGATCTTTATATAGTCGCGTTCGTTGCCCAGCACCTTCATCCGTTCGATGCTGGCGAAGCGTCCTATACCGTAGTTGACATGGACGACATAGTCGCCGGGAGAGAGTTCGACGAAACTGTCGATGATGGAACTCTTGGTGGTCGAGAGGCTTTTGGGTACGCGTTTGCGCCTTCCGAAAATCTCGTTCTCCTGAACCACGCGCAGATGGAGGGCGGGGATCGAGAACCCCGCCGAGAGTTCCCCGATCATGACTTCGGCCGTCGATTCCTTGAGAAGACTGCCGATCCTGTCCGCCTGTATGTCGGAGGAGGCGGTCAGATAAGTCTGCGTCTTTATTTTCTCGAAGTTAGCCAGATCCTCGCGGAAATACTTGATGTTGCCAAAGAAAGACCTGGCGGGTTCGCCTCCCAGCGGCAGGCGGGAGATCTGATTCTGATCCCTGAGCGCGTAGGAACGCACGATCCTCGTGATGGAACCCCGCGCCCCATCGAGGGAATTGATGCAGTGTTCAGGCGGGGGGACGGGCTCGTCCCTGAGAGCCGATCGGTACATGCCCGCGTATTCCTTGCGCGCCGACTCATCCTGCGCGTCGAGCCGCTCCCTGTTGACGGCGAAAAACACCATGGAATCGTGGAAATACTCGGTGATCGAATGGAGCTCGCCGAAGGCCGTACCGTACCAGACTTCCTCGCCCTTCCACTCTCCCTGCTCGACGAGCGCCTCCTCGATGGCTCCCATCCTCCCGCGGCAGCCGGGATAGCCCTCTCCCCTTTCGGCCACGATTCTCGCGATGGCCTTGTCCCAGACGATCTCCTTCAGCGGCCTCACGACGCAGGAATCGACACGCTCGTGCCCCGACTGGGAATTCGAATCGAAGCGCGTGATCTTGTCGATGGAGTCGTAGCTGAACTGGATGCGCAACGCCTGCTCGTCGCCGGGCAAGAACACATCCAAAACCTCGCCACGCTGCGCGAATTCCCCCGGCAGAGCCACCCTGGGCACTCTCAGGTAGCCGTATTCCCCCAAGCGGTCGGCTATAGCCTCTGGCTGGAATTCCTGCCCATGGCGAAGATGTATGAGCATCCGCGAAAAGTAATCCTTGGGAGGCACCGGCGTCACGAAAGCGCGGTGGCTCGCGACGATGACGCCCGAGGCTTTGCCGGCCAGGTCGGCGAAAATCGAGGCTCTTTCCCCGAACACTCGCGAGCGGACGGCCGCGGGACGGTAGGCGGCGGTGTTCCACCAGGGTAAAATCCGTGACTGGACGCCGAAAAACGCGAGATCCGAAGAAAAATCCTCGGCCTCGCGGTCAGAGGGGAGAACGATGAAGAAGGATTTCCCGGTTTTTTTCCGCAAAGCGGCGACGACGAGGGCGAGATAGGAGTTTTCAGCCTCAGCCAGATCGATAGGATACTCCCCTATCCCGATTTTTCTCTCGAGGGTCCGGAACGCTTCGTGGCGGATAATTTTGTCGATAAGTACTTGCGGTTCTTTTCTGTCCATCGTATTCTTTTCCTCGCGGCGAAAGCCTGAAGCCGGACTGTCCGGACAATACGGACCAGTATAGTCCCCGGCCTTTTTTTATTCCATAAGCGAGGCCATCAACACAGTATGCTTGCAGCAATTTTAGCGGAAGATGACGCGTTTTCACGCGCCGTCACCCATCGGTCACGCCTCCAGAAATACTCGGTCGTACGCTACAGGGATCCTGTAAAGCTCGCGGACAGTCTGCATGAAATCCACCCCGACCTGCTCATTGTCCGCTTCGAGGATTATCCCTTTCACTGGGAGGTCCTGGCAGCCGAACTGCTCTGTTCCGAAAGCCTGCGCGGCGTAAAAATACTTGTTTTCGCCTCGTCGGAGATAGACGCAGCCCACAATTTCAAGAATCTCCGCTGGATTCCAGAACTTTCCGGCCTCCCCAATTCCGGTTCCCTTTCACAGGAGACCTCAAAGCTGTTTTCCGAGTACCTTTCCCCTTCCGTCACGCTCTTCAAGCCGCCGGAAGGTTCTTCCACGGCGGGTGAGCCAAAACCCAGACACTCGACGAAGAGCCGCTTGATGGCGGCAGTCGAAAAACAAGCCCGCTCCCAACAATGAACAACTATAGTTA
>DATMZF010000020.1:0-72725 GCA_035560555.1 Rectinemataceae bacterium | reverse complement strand
TAGCTGGACTACCCAATAACCCATATGTTTGTTCTGTCATCGCAATAATTAAATCATCGCGTTTTAGAAGAAATTCATTAGGAAAATCTCCTGTGTAGAATCGATCCTTACCGGGTCTTTGCTTAAAACCGCCTATTTCGAGGAAATTACCTGGCGTTAGCACTATTTTATTACCATCTTTAAAAGAAAAATATTTACTCTTGAAAGCGTACCCATGTTTGATATGTATATAATCGCCCAACTTATGGTATTCAAACTTCATGCTTCCCCCGCGATAAGCCGGATATTTCTTCCGATCACCTTTTCGAGGTCGCGGGCTTCGGCGTTGAGCCGTTCGAGTTCGGCGTTGAGGGCGAGCATTTCGGCGCTGAATTCTTCCTCGGTCTTGCCGTCTTCCTCGATGACGACGCCGACGTAGCGGCCGGGGTTGAGGGAGTATTCCTGTTCCTTCACCTCGTCGAGGCTCGCGAGCTTGCAGAGCCCGGTGACGTCCTCGTACTTCGCTTCAGGAAAACGTTCCTGTAGCCAGCCGATGTGGTCGAAGAAATATTCGGTATCCTTGGCTTCGCCATGGAGCCTTTCGAGGTCCGCTTTTATGGCTTTAAGTTCCTTGTCGCGGTCAAAATCCTTTTCTATGTGGCGGACGAGCTTGTCGGTTTCCTTCAGCAGTTCGCGAAACGCGGCGAAAATCGGCTGTACACTTTCGGCCAGCTTCCGCTGCGCCTTGTTGGCCTTGTCGGGTTCGGCTTTGTTCGTCGATTCCGCGTATTTCGCGTATGCGCTCTGCAGTTTAGCCAGTTCCTTTATAAGCGGCGAAAAATCCGGCAGATGGTCGGCGCCGTGGGACTTCAGAAATGAGGCAATCTTTTTCGTGACCTCGGCGAGCCGGGGACGGTTGGCCTCGATGTTAGCGAAACCTTTTTCAAAGTAACGGTCGACGAGCTCGATGAAGGCTTCGCGCTGATCTCTTCTGAGTCGGCTAATGACCGCGATATCGAGGATCTGCTCCTCGCTGAACTCGCGGTGGGCGCGGTCGATCTGAGTAAAGATGTTGCGCGCGTCGAGAAAAAGGATCTTGTCGTCTGGTTTCGCCTTGTCGAAAAACCATAACGTGGCCGGAAGCGCGACCGTATAGAACATGTTCGAAGGAAGCGTGAGCATCCCTGAGATCAGGTTGTTCTCGATCAGGGTTCTTCGGATTTCAGCCTCGCTGTTGCGCGCGTCGGAAGCCGAATTCGCCATGACGAGGGCCGCTCTCCCCTTCGGCTTCAGGGAGCTGGCGAAGAGGTTGATCCACAGATAGTTGGCGTTGGGAACGGTGACGGCGCCTTTGTCCTTGGACTTGGCGTCCCCTTTATTGCGCGGGATGCCATAGGTGTTGAAACGCCTGTCGCCTTCGACCTTCGCGAGGTTCACGTCGTCGACGTTGAAGGGCGGATTGGCGAGCACGTAATCGAACTTGCCGAAGCTCTTATGCACATCCTCGTAGTAGGAATTGGCTTGGCGGATATCGCCCCTAAGCCCGTTGACGGCGAGGTTCATTTTGGCGAGTTTTACGGTTTCCAGTGTTTTTTCGCTTCCATAGACGAAAAGGCTCGCGTCCTCGCCGGGGACTTTGCGTTCCTCGATGAACTGCGCGGATTGGACGAACATTCCCCCCGATCCGCAGGCTGGATCGAAAACCGTGCCTTTGTGCGGCTCTATGATCTGGACCATGAGGCGCACCACCGAACGCGGCGTGAAGAACTCCCCGCCGCCCTGTCCTTCGGCGAGGGCGAACTTTCCGAGGAAATATTCATAGATCTGCCCGAACATATCGCCCGTGGCGTTTTTGGGAATGTCGGCGAAGTTCTTCAAGAGGCGAACGATGGTCGTATTGTCGATGATGGTCTCGTTGCCTTCCTTGCGTCGGTTGAGCCGGAAGTACTCGTCCATGGGCAAGGTGTCCTGCAGTTCCGGCTTGTACTTCTCGATGCTCTGCATGGCCTTTTTCAAGGCGGCGGCAAGATCTTCTTTTTCAGGCAGATTGAGCAGGTAGGTGTAGCGAGCCTTTGGAGGCAGGAAGAAACCGCATTTTTCGATGGCGATTTCTTCGATGGGGCGTTCGCGCCTCGTGCCTTTCAGCTTCGCGAACGCCGCCTCGATCTCTCTTTGGACCAGGTTGTATTTGTTGTCGGCGAACTTCAAAAAGATCAGCCCCAACACGGGAGTAGAGTATTCCGAAGATTTGAGGTCGGAATTCGCCCTCAATGTATCGGCAGTTTGCCAGAGGGTCGCTTCCAATTTCTTCAGTTCGTCGGTGGTCATCTAAATTGCTGCTTCACTCCGCCAGGCGGTAGATCTTTTCGATGTCGGCGCTCGCCAGTTTGACGAACTGGCCGGTGGTATGTCTGTCGCCGTCCGTGCATTTCCTGGCCATTTCGGCGGCGCGTTCCGTGCCGATATTGAGTCCGGAGAGGCGGACGGCGAGCCCCATGCTCTTCCAGAAGGCTTCGAGGCGGGCGATGCCTTCCTTCGCGACGGCCTCAAGGTCGAAATAGTCGGCCTCGACGCCCCAAACCCTGACGGCGTATTGGGCGAAGCGGGCGCGGTCGTGCGCTAGATTGTATTTCATCCAGGCGGGGAAAATCACGGCGAGACCGGCTCCGTGGGCGATGTCGTAGATGCCCGAGAGCTCGTGCTCGATGTCGTGGGAGGCCCAGTCGCCGACGCGGCCGCGGTCGAGGAGGTTGTTGTGCGCGATGCAGCCGGCCCACATCACTTCGGCCCAGGCGTCGTAATCGTTTTTATTGGCCATGACGCGAGGAGCCGCGGCGATCACCGAGCGGAGGGTGGCCTCGATGAGGCGGTCGGAGAACTCCACGTTGGCGACATTGGTGAAGTAGCGCTCCATGAGATGGGCCATGATGTCGGCCACGCCGTTCGCCACTTGGTTCGCGGGAAGGGTGAAGGCGAGTTCGGGATTGAGCACCGAAAACCGCGGGATGATGCAGTCGGCGTTGACGGCCCGCTTCAGCGCGCCCTCTTCGTTGGTGACGACGCTTCCCGTGCTGGACTCGCTTCCCGCCGCGGGGATGGTCAAAACAGTGCCAATCGGCAGGGCGATTTCCGGATTGGGGGCGGTCCCGGCGTAGAAGTCCCAAACGTCGCCCTGGTAATGGAACCCGATCGCTATCGCCTTGGCCGAATCGATGACGGAGCCGCCGCCGACCGCCAGGATGAAGCCGACCTTCTCCGTCCGGCAGAGCTCCACTCCCGCGCGGATCAGGCTGACGACGGGGTTGGGCTTGACGCCGCCCAGTTCCACCCACTCGACGCCCGCCTTCTTCAGCGAGGCGCGCACGCGGCCCAGGAGTCCCGATTTTTCCGCGCTCGACCCGCCGAAATGAAGAAGCGCCTTCCTAGAATAGCGGGCGACTTCGTCGCCCACGTTATTTTCCATCCCGCGCCCGAAAATTATTTTGGTGGGGAGCTGCGATACGAAATTCTCCATGGTCATCCTCCTGTCCCGGCGCCAATCAGAGCGCCGCGTCCTTTCAAGTATACTTCAGGATGCCCTTCCAGCCTAGCGTGAAAAAGGCCCCGGCAGCGCGGGAAGGTTCCACGTGGGAGAATTCACTCGGGAGGCTTCGCCTTGACATGCCCAAACGGCGGCGGCTATTGTCTTCTGGAACAAGGAAGTCCCATGGCCTCAAAGTTTCTCGTCGTTTGCCTCAATCCCGTGATCCAGAAGACTCTCGTGTTCGATGGACTCGAACTGGACCACGTGAACAGGGCAAAAACTGTCCGCACCGACGCCTCGGGCAAGGGCGTCAACGTGGCGAGGGTGCTGTCGCAGCTGGGCGCCGATGTCGTCCATCTGACGCACTCGGGCGGCCCGAATCGCGACTGGTTCCTTTCGCTCGCGGCGGCCGACAGGCTCGATATACGCTGGGTGAATTCGGGAAGCGAGGTGCGCATCTGCACCACCGTCATCGACTCGAGGGCCCACAGCGCCACAGAGCTCGTGGAAGAAGCCCTGCCCGTCGCGCCAGGCACCGAGGGGCGACTCCTCGATCTCTTCGACAGCCTCATTCCCTCTTTCGATGTCCTCATCGTGTCGGGCACCAAGGCGGCGGGCTATTCGGACGCCGTCATCCCTGCGATGGCGAAAAAGGCCGCGGCGCGAGGCGTGATGATGGTGCTGGATATAAAGGGAAAGGACCTCGTCACCTGCCTTCCGCATCGCCCGAGGGTGGTGAAACCCAATCTAGGCGAGTTCCTCGCGACCTTCCCCGCCCCGGGCGGCGCCAAGGCGGACTCCGCGACCTTGCGCGCCCACGTTCAGGAATGCGCGCTGGCCTGGAAGGAACGCTATGGCGCCGACCTCGTCGTGACGCGCGGAGGGGCCCCAATATGGTTCAGCGAAGAGGGACGCGCGGCGGAGCAGCCCGCCGTTCCGGCCGAGGCGATCAACCCGACGGGATCGGGCGACTCCTTCACCGCGGGACTCGCCTTCATGTTGGCCAAGGGCGGGAACCTGCGCGACGCGATCCGCGAAGGCGCCCGCCTGGGAGCGCTCAACGCGGCGAACCTGAAGCCGGGATCCATCGAGTAAGGCAGGCTTCACCTCGCGCCGTCCGGGTGGCGTGAGGAACAGATTCGCTTCGTCATGCCGAGGTAGGTTTTCCAGGGCGCGAACCCCAGTTTCCCATAGAATCCCTCCAAGTCGGTCCAGTCTATGACTGCGCGGCGAACTCCACGGGATTTAAGCGAGGCGAGCGAGCCACGGAGCAGGGCGAGGCCCAGCCCTCGCCCCCTGCAGGAAGGGGCGATGCCGATGGGGCCGAGCGCGCCGGGATGGTCGCCGAGGAGCCCTCGCCAGAAAAGGCCGGGGCTGAGGCAAGCGCTCTCTTCGACGCAGATCCTCGCGAAGCCTACGGGCAGGCCATCCTTCTCGCTAAGGGCTAAGGCGAGATCGCTTCCCCGCATCCCCGCGTCGAAGGCTTCCACGATTTCGCGATGCCAGCGCCCGGGGAAGGTCTTCGACAGGAAGGAAAGCGCGGCGGGACGAAGTTCGTCGCCGCAGAGAGAAAAGCGATAGCCCGACGCGGAAAACGCAACTTCTGCCGAGGGGCCGAGGTCGATGTGGCGGAGATCCGCCTCGAGATCGTGCTCGATATTTCCTGAAACGTAGCCGCGTTTCTCGAAGAATTCCCTCGTCGCTTTTGACTCCGCGGAATCGTCGATAGGGAGCCCGGGGAAAAAGTGCCGGTAGTCGGAGCCGATGTGGATCGAAGCGGCCCCATGGTCCCGACACCAGGCTTCCGCGCGGTTCAATAGAGTTCCCCCGAGCCCGTCGCGTCGCCGATCCCGCGAGACAACGATAAATGATAGAAACCCCGCGCTTGACCCGATTCCTGGTTTCTCGTCATCGCCCCAGCTTGAAGGCGCGATTTTCGCCAACGCGGCGCCGAGAGGGGCGGCGCCAAGATGGGCGCTATCCCGATATCGCGCGACGAACAGGGCTGAGGTTGTCGCTCCTGGCGCTACCTGCTGGCGGTAGAGTCTGATGTCGAGTGGGAAGGCTTCGCCGATCGCCGCGTTCCAGAGTTCCACGATTCCGGTATCCATAGCGCCAGGTCTTTCCTGCGCGATTTCGATGTTCATGGTAGCAATTATGAAATTATATTTCATCTTGGAGTCAATACCGTAATAATCCTTGCACGCGTATTTAGACTACTCTATACTCAGAAACCTATGAAAGGCGATGTTTCATCGGGACCTCCTTCCGGCACGCTAGCGTGGAAAATCGGACAAATGCTCGTCGTCGGCTTTGGCCCCGGCGAGGAAGGGCTCTCGTCGCTCGGCCGAACGGTCGACGCGACGCTCGCTGGCAACGTCATCCTCTTTTCGAGGAATACCCCCGATGCCGAGACTAGCGCCGAGACTGTCGCCCAAGCCCGGGCTATCGTTCGGAACGCGACGGGTTTCGACCCTCTCGTGGCGATAGACCAGGAGGGCGGCATCGTAATGAGGTTGAGAAAGGGCGTCGTTTCCATACCCGGCGCCATGGCTCAAGCGGCCGCCTTCCTAGGGGGCGGAATAGTCCTTTCCGATATCGAGCGCCTCGGCGCGATATGCGGCGCGGACCTCGCGGCGGTGGGAGTCAACTGGAACCTCGCCCCGGTTGTCGACGTCAATGTCAATCCGAAGAATCCCGTCATCGGCGTCCGCAGTTACGGAGAGGATCCGGCCGTAGTCGCCGACCTCGCCTCCGCCTTCGCCCGGGGGCTGCGGTCGGCGGGAGTCATGGCCACGGCCAAGCACTTTCCGGGACACGGCGACGCGACGGTGGATTCGCACCTTTCCCTCCCTCTCATCCCCCACGGCGTTCCAAGGCTCGAGGCCGTGGAGCTTTTGCCTTTCCGGCGGCTTATCGCCGAGGGGATCGGTTCGGTGATGACGGCGCACGCGCTCTTTCCCGCCGTGGAACCCGAAGCGCTTCCCGCCACGCTCTCCTCGAAGGTCATTCGTGGACTCCTTCGAGAAAAGCTTGGATACGGCGGCCTCGTCTGTTCCGACTGCATGGAGATGAAGGCGATCGCGGGGCGTTTCGGCGACCCCTATGTCATGGCGGTAAAGGCCGGCGTCGACTTGATCCTGATCAGCCATACCCCGGAGAAGCAGCGCGAGGCCGCCGAATCGATCCGCGGCGCGGTCGAGCGCGGCGACATCCCCGAGTCGCGCATCGACGAATCGGTGGAGCGCATACTCGCCGCCAAGGCGATATATTGCGGCGGCCGCGACGCCGCGGCGGGCTTCGCGCGAAGCCAATCGGCGATGTCGGAGGGCGCGACCCTCGCGGCGAGGATTTCGCGCGCCTCTCTCACCTCGATCGGCGCGGCGGGCGGGCCGGGCTCGGTCTCGATCCTGACGGCGAAGCGGGGCATCCTCCTCGACGTGGCCCCGACTAACCTAACCGGCGTCGAAGACGGCGAGTCCCTGCCGTCGGTGGCTTCCGCGCTCGCGGCGACGGGCGCTCCCTGGAGCTCGTTAAGGCTTTCGCCCGATCCCGACGATGCCGATATGGAGCGGGCCCTGTCCGCGATACGATGCTTCGCGACGCGGGGCGCGAAGCCGGGCGAAATCAACGCCATCGCTATGGCGCTCTTCGCGCCGCTCGCCCACGAGGGTCAGACGAGGCTCGTCGCACGCTGCGCCGAGCTGGCCGGACGCTCCAACTCGCCCCTCATTCTCGCGCTCATGCGCAGCCCCTACGACGCCGCCCCGCTCGTCAGGACTTGCGCGGCGCACGGCGCGCCCGATCCGATCGTCGTCGCGGCCTACGAATATACCGGGCTGTCCGCGTCCTCCGTGGCCGATTTTCTGGCGGGGCGCTGCAGGGCGGAAGGCGCCTGCCCGGTGAAGATCCTGGGTTGAGGCCGCTCAGGATGTCGGGATTATCATGGTTTCCAAAGCCGGCCATCGCGCCGGATGAAACATTTCGACGGAGGTATGTATGAAAAGAAAGCTCATAGCGGCAGCGCTCCTGCTGCTCCTCGCTTCGGCGATGACCTTTGCGCAAGCCCCGACCAGAGGCGGAATCCTCAAGATGACTCCCTCCAAGCAGGGCGTCCTCCCCAAGAACTTCAATCCCTTCAGCCCCGCGGCGCTCGAATCCGCCGTCGGCTGCATTTACGAGACGCTCATCTACTTCAACAACGCCGACGGTTCCGCCAATCCCTGGCTGGCCGAGAGCTGGAAATGGTCGAGCGATCTGACGGAAATCACGTTTACGCTACGCCCCGGCGTCAAGTTCAACGATGGTACGCCCTTCTCCGCCGCCGATGTCGTCTTCACGGCGACGCTCGGCAAGGCGAACAAAGCCCTCGATGTCTCCGGCCTTTGGTCCGAAGGCCTCCAGACCGTCACCGCCGTCGGGACGAACAAGGTCGTCTTCAAGTTCGCCGACGTCAACGTGACGACGCTCGAGAAATTCGGCGCCCTCATCGTCGTGCCTTCGGCCATCTGGTCGAAGGTGCAGGATCCCCTCACCTGGATCGGCAACGACACCCCCGTCGGAACCGGCCCCTTCATGCTCGACGCGGCTTCCTTCAACGAACAGTCCTATAAGCTCGTGAGAAACCCGAACTATTGGCAGAAGGGCGCCGATGGCAAGCCGCTTCCCTATATAGACGCCATCCAGTACATCTCCACCACCAACGAGCAGATAGCCTTCAAGCTCATGAACGGCGAGTACGACTGGGCCGGCTATTCGCTGCCGAACGTCGACGCCTACGCGGCCGCGAATCCCGACAACAAGTACTGGTTCCCCGAGGGCAACCTGGTCTTCCTCTACCTGAACAACCTCAAGGCCCCCTTCGACAACGCCAACGTGCGCAAGGCTTTCGCCGCCGCCATCTCCCAGCGCGACATAACGCGCAAGATGAGCCCGAGCCCGGTACCCGCCGACATGACCGCGGTCAAGAAATCCTTCGCTTCCATCGCCGCCGACGCCAAGGCGAAGTACAACATCGCCTACGACAAGGCGAAGGCCAGGAAGCTCCTCGAGGG
Organism: Rectinemataceae bacterium; assembly: GCA_035560555.1. GTDB lineage: Bacteria > Spirochaetota > Spirochaetia > Treponematales > Rectinemataceae > UBA11090. Next base: position 64,169 of record DATMZF010000020.1, on the reverse strand, counting down.
CGAGGGCTACAAGCTCAACGCCAAGGGCATCTTCGAGAAGGACGGCAAGGCACTCTCCTTCAAGCTCTATGTCCCGACCGACTGGACCGACTGGATCGGCGCCGCCGAGACCGTCGCCCTCATGCTCAAGGATGTCGGCGTCGAAGCCATCATCACGCAGAGCGCCTGGCCGGTTCCCTTTCAGACAAGCCTCGAGACGGGCGACTACGACATGGCCGTCAGCTTCATCACCACCGGCACCACTCCCTACTATCAGTTCAACCGCTGGCTCTATTCGGCCAACTACGCCGGCCTGGGCGAGAAAGCCAAGGTCTTCTCCAACATGAGGTACAAGAACGCCGAGATCGACCGGAATCTCCAGGAGTACCGCTCCGAGCCCGAAGCCGCCAAGCAGAAAGTCTATATGGCCGCCGTCGTTTCCCAGTTCATGAAAGATACCCCCTGTGTGCCGCTTTTCTTCAACCCCACGTGGTTCGAGTACACGACGAGGAACTTCGTCGGCTGGCCCGACGCCGAGAACCCCTACGCCTGGCCGAGCGTGATCGGCATGCAGAAGATGCCCATCCTTCTCGCGATCCACAAGAAGTAGGCATTTCCAAAGCCCGGAGGCGCGTCGCGCGCCTCCGGACCGCGTCCGCGCGGCGGCTTCCCTAAGCGGATTCCGCCGCGCCTTCCGCGACATACGACGTAAAAATTTAAACGACGGTAAGGCCAATGAAATATTTCGCCCGCAAATTAGGCATGCTGCTCTTTACGCTGCTGATATCGATGACGATCAACTTTTTCCTCCCGCGACTGATGCCGGGCGATCCCGCCAAGGCCCTCATGGACAGGATGGAAGGCGTCGACGCCGAGAAGCTGGATTCCGTGCGCGCCGCCTTCGGCCTGGATACGCAGGATTCCCTGCCCGTACAATACGGGAAGTATCTCCTGAACACGGTTCGCGGCGATTTCGGCATCTCGCTCTCCCGCTTCCCGATGCCCGTCTCCACGGTGCTCGCCTCGGCCCTGCCCTGGACGATCGGCCTCATGGGCCTCTGCACGATCTTCGGCTTCGCGATCGGCACGCTGCTCGGCATTTGGGCGGCATGGCGGCGCCAGCGAAAGCTCGCCTCCTTCACCGTCGGCTTTTTCTCCTTTATACGCAGCTTTCCCTACTTTTGGCTGGGGCTGTGCCTCATCTACGTATTCGCCTTCAGGCTTCGCCTCTTTCCCCTCGGGGGATCCTTCTCCATCGATGAGGCGCGGGGAAGCGCCGGCTGGTGGCTGTCGGTGCTGCGGTATGGGACCTTGCCCGCTTTCACGATCACCTTGAGCTCGCTCGGCGCCTGGATGCTGATGATGCGCAACAACATGATCAACGTGCTCGCCGAGGAATACATAACGCTCGCCATCGCCAAGGGCCTGCCGACGAAGCGAGTCAAGCGCGCCTACGCCGCGAGGAACGCCATCCTCCCGTCGGTCACCGGCTTCGCGATGTCGTTCGGCTTCATCGTCGGGGGTGGCCTGATCACCGAAATGGTCTTCGCCTATCCCGGCATGGGCTATATGCTCTACCAGGCGGTCAACGCCAAGGACTATCCTCTCATGCAGGCGATCTTCCTCATCATCGCCGGATCGGTGCTCGTCGCCAACTTCATCGCCGACATCGTCATCATGTTCCTCGATCCGAGGGTGAGGGACGGCGCCAAATGATAAAAGATTTCCTAAAAACGCTCGTGGAGAACAGGAAGTCGCTCACTGGCCTCATCATGCTCGGGGTCCTGATCTCCATCGCCCTCTTCGCGCCCGTCCTCGCGCCCTATCCGCCCAAGGCGGACCGCACGGAGCGTACCGCGCTGATCGAAGAGACTATCGGCGACCCGGAGACGCTCTCCGAGGAAAGGCTTTCGGACGATTTGGAGAAGTCGACCTATATCGTAACGACGTCAAAAAAGTGGGAAAAGACGGTCAATTATTTCCCGCTCAGGGCAAAACCTTCGAGCGCCCATCCTCTCGGCACCAACCACGCCGGCAACGATCTTCTCAGCCAGCTGATCGCCGGGACGCGGATCTCGGTCTTCGTCGGCCTGGCGACCGGCCTCTTCGTGACCCTCGTATCGTTGACGCTGGCGCTGCTGTCGGGATACCTGGGCGGCGTCTTCGACGATATCATCAACTTCTTCACGAACGTGTTTCTGGTCATCCCGGGCCTGCCCCTGATGATCGTCATCGGCACCTACATCCCCATGCACGGCGTCCTGCCGATCATCCTCATCCTCGCACTCACCTCCTGGCCGTACCCGACGAGACTGTTGAGATCGCAGGTGCTCACGCTGAAGAGCAGGGATTTCGTGATGGCCTCCCGCATGCTCGGCGAACGCACTTCCTTCATCGTCTTCAGGGAGATCCTCCCCAACATGATCTCGATCGTCATGTCGGAGTTCTTCGCGGTGAGCCTTTCGGCGATCCTCGCCGAGGCGACCCTCGAGTTCATCGGCGTGGGCAACATCACGGTGGTGAGCTGGGGCACGATCCTCTACTGGGCCCAGGCGAACGGCGCCATCCTGATGGGCGCCTGGTGGTGGTTCCTGCCGCCGGGCCTGATGATTGCGTTGACCGGCACGGCCTTCGTGCTCATCAACTTCGGCATCGACGAAATTTCCAACCCCCGGCTGAGGAAGAGGTGATCTATGGCAAACACAACCTTGCTTGAGATCGAACACCTCAAGGCCGGCTACGCGACCAAGGCCGGCTTCGTGCGGGCGGTCGACGATGTCAGCCTCTCGCTGCGGCGAGGGGAGTTCCTGGGAATCGCGGGGGAATCCGGCTGCGGCAAGTCGACCTTGGCCTACGCGATCATGCGCCTTCTGCGCGACAACGCGCGGATCGAATCGGGGAGGATCGTTCTGGACGGAACGGACCTCGCCAGTCTCGACGAAGCCGGCATGAACCGCTACCGCTGGACAAAGCTGGCGATGGTATTCCAGTCGGCGATGAACGCGCTCAATCCCGTCCTGTCGATCGAGGAACAGCTCGTCGACGCCGTGCTCGCCCATCGTTCCATACCGAGGGCCGCCGCCCGCGACCTCGCCATGGAGATGCTGGAACTCGTGGATATCAACGCGGATCGTCTCGCGAGCTTCCCGCACCAACTCTCCGGCGGCATGCGGCAGCGCGTCATGATAGCGATGGCGCTGCTCCTGCGGCCCGACCTTCTCATCATGGACGAGCCGACGACGGCGCTCGACGTGGTCGTCCAGCGCTCCATCCTCCAGAAAATCCAGGAACTGAGGCGGAAGCTCGGGTTCTCCGTGATCTTCATAACGCACGATCTATCGCTTCTCGTCGAGATTTCCGACTCGCTCGCGATCATGTACGCCGGAAAGGTCTGCGAATACGGCCCATCCAAGGAATTGTACAGCGCGCCCGCCCACCCCTATACGAGGGGGCTGATGAATTCTTTCCCCTCGCTTACGGGGCCAATCGGGAGGATGAGCGGCATCGAGGGGCAGGCTCCGGGGCTCCTGGATCCGCCGCCCGGATGCAGGTTCGCGCCGCGCTGCGCTTTGGCGGAGCCTCGATGTCTCTCGGGAGAGCCCGCTCTCGCCGAGCTCTCACCTGGAAGGGCCTGCGCCTGCGCGCGCTGTGGGAGGGACCTATGAGCCGGATCATTCTCGAGCTTGAGCATGTCTCGAAGCATTTCAAGCTCGGCGGAATCAAAAATATCGGCAAAAAGGTCCACGCGATGGACGATGTCTGCTTCTCGCTCGCCGCCGGCGAATCCCTCGCCTTAGTCGGAGAGTCGGGATCGGGAAAGACGACGACCGCGAGCGTCGTCGCCGGACTCTACGAAAAAACCTCGGGAGAGATAGTCTTCGACGGGAACCCGCTGCGTCCTTTCAAGAACCGCGGCGAGGCCTTGGCATACAAGAAGCGCGTGCAGATGGCCTTCCAGGACCCCTTCGCCAGCCTCAACCCAACACACACGATTCGCGCCATCCTGGAGCGCCCATTCCTCATCCACGGGCTCGCCTCGGGCAAGGCGGAGCTGGAAGAGAAGCTTGTGGCCTCGCTCGAGCAGGTGGGGCTCTCGCCCGCCAGGGAATATCTCCGGCGCTTCCCCCACGAGCTTTCCGGCGGCCAACGGCAGCGCGTGAACATAGCGCGCACCTTCGCCGTCGAGCCGGAAATCGTCCTCGCCGACGAGCCGACCAGCATGCTCGATGTGTCGATCAGGCTGGGAATCATGAACATGATGCTGGATTTGAAGGAGAAGAAAGGCGTCAGCTACCTCTACATCACGCACGATCTCGCGGGGGCTCGCTACATGAGTTCGCGCATCGCCGTCATGTACGCGGGCATGATCATGGAAATAGGTCCCACCGAGGAAGTCATCTCGAACGCGATCCACCCCTATGTCAGGCTGTTGAAGGCTTCCGCCCCGTCGCCGAAGGGGGAGCGAGGCGATGAAACGCTTCAGGTAAAAGGGGAGATTCCCTCTCTCGTCGCCCCGCCCTCGGGGTGCCGCTTCCGCACTCGCTGCCCCTTCGCTTCACCTGCCTGCGCCTCGGAAATCCCCGCGCTGCGCGATATCGGCGGGGGGCACCTGGTGCGTTGCGTCCTCGCCTAAAGCGGTTGGCGCCGGGCCGCGCCGCGGGAACGAAAGCGGGATAGTCCCGGACAATCACCTACTGCCCTTCCCGCTGGCCTCGCAGAAGGACCCTCGGACCGCCGGCCTGTTCGGCGTCCTCCCCTCCCTTGTCGACGACAAAATCCACTTTCTGGAGAAACCTGTCCCTGTAGTCGGTCGGCGATATGCCCGTCGCGCGCCTGAAAGCCCGGCTGAAGGAGAACTGGCTGTCGAACCCGAGCTTGTCGGCTATCTCCCCCACGTGGAGGTTCGTGCTCGAAAGCATGGCGCGCGCCGCCTCGATTTTCAGGCGAGCGTAGTAGCGCATGGGAGGCATTCCCATGAAACTCGAGAAAAGCCTCACGAAATGCTCCCTCGATACATCGAGGAATTCGCAGAGCTCGCCTAGGTCGAGGTGGCGCTCTATCCTCGTCTGCATGATGGCGATCGCTTTCTCTATGTGGGCGTTGTCCGTCGCCGCCATGTTCGGCCCCTTGCCGGCGGCGATCTGATACAGGAGTGAAGCGAGGGCGTGACGCGCCGAAAACTCCAGCTCCGTCTCCTTGGAAAGATGCTTTTCGAGGATATCCGCGAAGAAAAAGCGATAGCCGGTGCCGACGATTCTCCCTTCGCCACGCCCCACGAGGCGGTCGAGAAGCGTCGCCGTCTCCTCGTCCGAGGAAGCGTCGATGAGGATGGCGTAGTAGGTGATCGGCTTCTCCGGCACGGTCGCGAGAATCTGGTGCGTCATTCCGGGCGCGCTGAAGTAAAGACTCCCCCGCTGAATCGAGTAACGCGCCGAGGCGTTGAGGAAACTTCCTTCCCCCGAGACGAAGTAGTGGATCTCATACAGGTTAGCGCCATGGCAATGATATCTGCCATGCCAGGCTATCTGTCCTGGGTCGCTGAGATGGTAGACGAATACGACATCCTCGAAACGCATCTAGCCCCCTTCGCGAGAGGCGTTACGACCCAACCGCCGTCCGCCTCACAAGAATATCACTTTGGGACATATACTATCAATTCCCGCCATTCCTGTATTTGTAAACAGGAGCACTATATACATGAGACCATAGGTCTTTATGTTTGTCCACATGATTACGGAAGGAGGAAGATGCGATGAAAAAAACCCTATTGGTGATTTTGGGTATCGCGGTCATTGTATCGGGTGTATGGGCGCAGTCGCAGAAGGGCGCGCTCATCGGCGTCGCCATGCCAACACAGTCGCTTCAACGCTGGAATCAGGACGGAGCGAACATGAAGGCGAAGCTCGAGGCGAAAGGCTACAAGGTCGTGCTCCAGTACGCCAACAACGACGTCAACACCCAGGTCCAGCAGCTCGAGAACATGATCACCCAAGGCTGTAAGGTTCTCGTCATTGCCTCGATCGACGGCTCGGTCTTGAGCGACGTCCTGAAGCAGGCCAAGGAATACGACATCAAGGTCATAGCCTACGACCGCCTGATCATGAATAGCCCCGACGTCGACTACTACGCCACCTTCGACAACTTCAAGGTCGGCGTGATCCAGGGCCAGTACATCGAGAAGGCTCTCGGACTCAAGGAAGGCAAGGGCCCCTACAATCTCGAGCTCTTCGCCGGTTCGCCCGACGACAACAACGCCGTCTTCTTCTTCAACGGCGCCATGAGCATCCTCAATCCCTACATCGCCGCGAAAAAGTTCGCCATTCCCTCGGGACAGAAGGACTTCACCGTCATAGCGACCCAGAGCTGGGATTCCGCCAAGGCGCAGGCGAGGATGGACAATCTCATCACCGCCAACTACGCCAAGGGCGCCAAACTCGATGTCATCCTGTCGCCCAACGACTCGGTGGCCATCGGCGTCATCGCCTCCCTCAAGAACGCGGGATACGGCGCCGGGAAACCCTACCCCGTCCTGACGGGCCAGGACTGCGACAAGGCGAACGTGAAGGCCATGATCGCGGGACAGCAGTCCATGTCGATCTTCAAGGACACCCGCACCCTCGCCGCGCAGGTCGTCGACATGGTCGAGTCGCTGATGGCGGGCAAATACGCCACGGTGAACGACACCAAGACCTACTTCAACGGCGTGAAGACCGTGCCGTCCTTCCTCTGCGACCCCGTGTACGCGGACAAGAACAACTACAAGGCCCTGCTCATTGACAGTGGCTATTACAAAGAAGCCGATTTAAAATAGATGATCACAAAATAGCGTCGAGGGCTGGCCCGCGTCGCGGGCCAGCCCTTTGCGCGGGACGGCGTCAGGACGGCGCGTTCCGCCGTCATCGTTTTCCGACAAGGAGCGAGCTGCCTTGGCCGACATCATTCTCGAGATGAACGACATCACGAAAACCTTTCCCGGCGTGACCGCGCTGAGCCGCGTGAACCTGGCCATACGGCGGGGCGAGATCCACGCCCTGGTCGGCGAGAACGGGGCGGGAAAATCCACCCTCATGAACATCCTCTCGGGCGTCTATCCGCAGGGCACCTATTCCGGCTCCATCATATTCGAGGGCGCCGAATGCTCCTTCAAGGAAGTGCGCGAAAGCGAGAAAAAGGGCATAGGCATCATCCACCAGGAGCTTGCCCTCATCCCCTACCTGTCCATCGGCGAGAACATTTTCCTGAGGAACGAGAGGGCCAAGGACAGCATCATCGACTGGGACAGGACCTACCAGGACGCCAAAAAATACCTGGACCTCGTAGGCCTCAAGGAAAATCCCCACACGCCCATCAAGGACATCAGCGTCGGGAAGCAGCAACTCGTCGAGATAGCCAAAGCTCTGTCGCGCAACGTTAAGCTTCTCATACTCGACGAACCGACGGCTTCGCTCAACGAGGACGATTCCGAACATCTGCTCGAACTCCTCCTCGATCTGAAAGCCAAGGGGCTCACCTCCATTCTTATCTCGCACAAGCTCAACGAAATAGCTCAGGTGGCCGATTCCATCACTATCATACGCGACGGCCTCACCGTCGAAACCCTCGAGAAGGGCGCGGATTCGATGGACGAGGACCGCATCATCAAGGGCATGGTCGGTCGGGAACTCATCGACCGATTCCCCAAGCGCAGGCCTAAGTTGGGCGATATCGCTTTCGAAGTCGTGGACTGGAACGTGTTCAGCCCGCTGAATCCCGAGCGGCAGATTATAAAGAATGCCAATTTTAACGTGCGCAAGGGCGAAGTGATCGGGCTCGCCGGCCTTATGGGCGCGGGACGCACCGAGCTGGCCATGAGCATTTTCGGCCGATCCTACGGGCTCCATATAAGCGGACAAGCCTTCAAGAACGGGAAGAAAATCGATCTGGGCAATGTTCGGCAGGCGATCGAGCAGGGCATCGCCTATACCACGGAGGACCGCAAGACCGCGGGCTTGAATCTGATCGGCGACATAAAGGAAAACATCACCATCGCGGGGCTCAAGAAACTATCGAAGCGTTGGGTGATCAACAGGAGCCAGGAAATAGGGGTCGCGGAAGAGTACCGCGCGAAGCTCAACATTCGCTCGTCGAGCATTCTTCAGAAAGCTGGCAACCTGTCGGGAGGAAATCAGCAAAAGGTGGTCCTGAGCAGGTGGATATTCACCGAACCGGACATCCTCATTCTCGACGAACCGACTCGCGGCATCGACGTCGGCGCCAAATTCGAAATCTACACGATCATCAACCAGCTCGCGGACGAGGGCAAATCGGTGATCTTCATATCGTCGGAGCTACCGGAAATCCTCGGTATTTCCGACCGCATCTATGTCATGAACGACGGCCGCATCGTGGGCGAGTTCTCTCGCGGCGAGGCGACACAGGAAGGCATCATGAAGTGCATCATGCAGAGCGCGGCGGAGGGCGGCAATGGAAAGCATTAAAAACCTGTTCAAAAAGAACCTGAGTCAGTACGCGATGCTCATCGCGCTCGTTTTCATCATGATTTTCTTCCAGATCCTGACGAACGGAATCCTTCTCGTCCCGATGAACGTGACGAACCTCGTGCTCCAGAACGCCTATGTGTTCATCCTCGCGATAGGCATGACGCTCTGCATCCTGACCGGTGGCAACATCGATCTTTCCGCCGGCTCGGTGGTGGCCTTCATAGGCGCGTTGTGCGGCACCTTCATCATAAACCTGAAGATCAACACGGGGCTTTCGCTCGTCCTCGCCCTGGCCATCGGCATAGCCATCGGCGTCTGGCAAGGCTTCTGGATAGCCTATGTGCGGATACCGGCTTTCATCGTGACGCTGGCGGGCAGCCTCGTTTTCAGAGGGCTTACGCTGTTCATCCTGAAAGGCCTCACCCTGGGGCCCTTCCCGGAATCCTTCCAGCGCATAAGCTCGGGTTTCGTCCCCGACATTCTGGCCAGGCCCAAGGGAGCGCTCAACGGAACGGCCCTCATCGTCGGCGTCGCCGCCGCCGCGCTCTACGCGCTCTCCCAGATAAGGCGCCGCGTTTCTCACCGAAAAAGCGGCTTTGAAATCGCCGCTTTCCCCGTCTTCATCGCTCAGATAGGCTTCATGGCGGCGGCTATCATGGCCATCACCGTATGGTTCGCTCGGTATAAAGGTCTGCCCATCATCTTCATCATCATTGGGTTGCTTATACTGGCGTATTCCTTCTTCACGATGCGCACGGTGCCCGGCAGGTACCTCTACGCGATGGGCGGCAACGAGAAGGCCGCCCAGCTTTCGGGGATAAACACCAACAAGGTGCTCTTCCTCGCCTATGTCAACATGGGAGCGCTCGCCGCGGTAGCGGGCATCGCCTTCACCTCGCGGCTCAACGCCGCGTCTCCCCAATCGGGCATGAACTTCGAGCTGGACGCGATCGCGTCCTGCTTCATCGGTGGCGCCTCGGCATACGGCGGCGTGGGCACCGTCATCGGCGCGATCATCGGAGCCCTCGTGATGGGCGTCCTGAACAACGGCATGTCGATCCTCGGCATAGGAAGCGACGTGCAGCAGATAGTGAAAGGCCTCGTGCTTCTTCTCGCCGTGGCCTTCGACGTCATTTCGAAAAAAAAGGCGCGCTGATATCCAAGGAAGGCCGATCAAAGGTATCCTGACCGATGCGTTACGGGCTAAAAATTTAGCCTGAAACGCTGCAGTTTTTGCCGCGATGCTTGGCTTCGTACATGGCGCTGTCCGCGCGGGCCAGGAAGGCATCGGCCGTCTCCTTGCCGCCATACTCCACGACGCCGATGCTCACGGTGACTTTCATTTCCTTGCCGTCGATGAAGCGGACGCTGTCCAGAGCGAAGCGATTCCTTATTCGTTCGGCGACGCGGAGCGCGTCGTCGCCCTTTATTCCCTGCATGATAATGACGAACTCATCGCCGCCGAAGCGACATGAGCTGTCGCTTTCACGGGTGCAGCTTCTCATGAGATGCGCGAGCGAGGCGAGGATGTCGTCGCCTGCGCTGTGGCCGAAGTTGTCGTTCACGGTCTTGAAATCATCTATATCGAGCAGCATGAGCGAGAGGGCGGTCTTGGTCTCGCTTGCCTTGGAGGTGGCCAGCTCCAGCTCGCTCATGAGGAAGCGCTTGTTGTTGAGCCCCGTAAGCCCATCCGTCAGGCTCAGTTCACGGTAATGGACTTCGATATTCTCAAGCTTCTTCGTCTCGGCCTCGAGCCGCTTGAACCTGTCGGCCAGCGCCATGGAGAGAAGGATGGATTCGGCGGCCATGCCGATGGCGACGCCATTCACCGTCACGAAATTCAGGGGCAGGAACTTGAGGCCCATGAGGGAAAAGACGAATCCGCCCGCGGCGAGTAATGACCACGCTATGAGAAAATAGAGGGCCGAGGGGAAGCCTTGGATGAGGCGCGCGACGGCCGCGAATATGATGAGGACAGGCAGGGCGAGTCCCAGGTAATGGGAGAGGGAGAAGGCTATGTCGTTCCAGCCGACGAGGCCGGTCAGCGACACCACGAAGCCAAGCGCCGCGAGGGCAAGAATGACGCGGTACAGAGTGGGGCGCCCTTCCTTGAGTCGAAGGAAAAAGCTCGCGAAGAACGCTCCCCAGGTGAGCATGCTGCCTGCCCATAGCCAAAGCATCGCCTGATCGAAGCGCGGATGCTGGCCGAAGAGAAGCTTGGCGTGTCCCTGGACGAAGAAGAGCCAGAGCCCGGCCGATATGATGTAGAGGACGTAGAAAAGATAGGTGACATCCTTCAGCGAGAGCAGAAGGAAGAAGCTGTAGAGAATCATCGCGATGAGAATGCCGTAGAGGATGCCGTAGACAACATATTCCCGGCCCTCGCGTTGGGCGAACCCTATGGCCGTCTCGATGTCCAGGCTGACTTTTACGTCCGTCCGGCTCGAAAGGCGAAGATAGCAGGGATCGCCCCCAAAAGCGCCGGGAGGAAGCTCGAATACGAAATACCTGGAGAGAGGCTCGCCGGGGCGTCTCTCTGCCAGGGCTCCGGACTTCATCTCCTCGAAGCTTCCATCGCCGCGAGGAACATAGAGGGAGACGGAATCGAGAATGATGGAAAAGCTGGGCCGCGCGACGAGGATCCACTGGGAAGCGGGCGAGCCCGCTCCGGGGTTTCCATGGCCAGAATCGAGCTCGGCCGCGGGAATGGTGAAGCGAAGCCACGCGGCGGGCGCGTTCTCGCCCACCCAGATCATCCTCCCGTCGACCGGCGTGAAACGCGGAGCGAGGCCCGGTTTGGAAACATCGGTGATCCCAAGTTCCGGATTGGCGTCGAAGAAGAAATCGCTCCGCTCGTCGAGATGAATAATGGACCGCGTACCCTCGGGGAGGGGAGCGGCGCCGGACCGGAAGCCGAGAAAAGAGGCGAAAAACAACAAGAGGACGAAGTTTCTCATCATTTGCCTGCAGTATAGCAGGATAGATGCCGGCGGTGAATCTCCCTAGCGGGCAATGCGCTAAATCGCCGGCGCGTTGGCCAGGAGATAGTCCTCGGCCGCCTTGCACCAGAGCCCTTCGTTCGCTTCCGTGATATCGGCGAGCGCCGCGTAGAAGGCGTCCGTCCCGCCTTTTTCGCGGAAATCGGCGATGGCGACGAGGTCCAGCTTCTTGTGCGTGTAGATGAGCTTTTTCGCGCCGGGAATCTTGTCGAGACGGATCGTGGTGTCGGCCACGGCGTTGAGGCCGCCGATATGCGTTATCATCACTTCGGGTTTCAGCGTGCGCTTCGCCATCATCGACAGCGATTCCACGATGTCGTCCGTGTTCCCCCCCGAGGTTCCGACGAGATGATGAGCCGCGTAATGGACATCGTAGAAATTGAAGGTGGCGGAAAATCCGGGGTCGGTGGGACCGGCGAAGAAATTGAGGCAGCCGTCCTGGCCCAAAAGCCTGTCGGCCAATTCCACCACGGGCTTGACGGGAGCGAAGCAGAAAACATCGTCGAATTTCCTGCCGCCGTTGAGCGACATCAGATGGGCCACGGGATCGGCTATGTCTTTCGTGTTCACGTAGATGAGCTCGATGCCGTTTTTCCTCGCTTCCTCCACGGTGATAAGGGAGGCGGCGCGCCTGATCCGCGCGTCGTCTATGTCGGTAACGATAATGCGGCCCGGCTTGCGGTCGGCGTGGATGGCGTAATCGATGGCTCCCATTCCCATGGGACCTACCGACGCGAGGAGAGCGAGACTTCCCCCCGGCGCAATCCCCATCGCGTGCTCGTAGGAGCCGCCCTTCGTGTGGTACTGCGCGTGGTAGGCGCCGACGATGCACGACATCGGCTCGGAGAGGGAGCCCATGAAAAAAGCGTCCGCCTCGTAATCGAGGAGGCAGCCCATCTCCATCACTTCGTTCGGGATGATGATATAGGTGGCGTCGCCTCCTATCCACCGATAGGAATAGCCGGGAGCCCATAGCGTGCCCTCGTAGTTGAGGGCGGGCTGGATCGCGAACTTCTGCCCGGCGGCGAATTGAGAGGCCCATTTGGCGCCGACCTTGACCAGTTTTCCGCAGAATTCATGTCCGATGACCACGGGGTTGTAAGCGAGGGGCCCCCTCACCCGCTTGTGCGCGTCCCCCTGCATCGCGAGCTTGTGGCTCGACATGCATATGGAATCGGATATCACTTCGGCGAGGATTTCGTCGTCGCCAATTTCCGGCAACTCGAGTTCCTCGAGCCTGAGATCGTCAATACCGTGGAGTCGTACCATTTTCGTTTTCATCACAATCTCCTTACATTCAAAATAGCGAATAAATGCGGTCCATGGCTAGCTTTGCCGGACTCGCCCCTGGGGTCGGGCGAAAGGCGGGACTGCGGGCGCAACGCTAAGCGCTCATCGCTGGCGTTCCGAGCTTTTCGTTCAGCGCCTTTCGGCGATGAGCCTCAGCCATTCCTTTTTATACGCCTCGAAGCCGCCGAGGCCCCGCATCGGCTGCGCCGGGATCTGCGCTATGGAGAAAAGCCCGGCCAGATCCGACGGGCTTTTGCCCTCGAGGGCGGCGAGCCCCGTGAGCGCCGTTCCGAACGAGGTCGCCTCGCTCATGTCCGTGAGAAAGAGGGGATTTTCGGGCAGCGCCGCGGCCAGAACGGCGTTGTACTCGGCGTTGTTCCTGAATCCGCCCTCGGTGAAAATTTTCTGCCTATCGGCGAGCCCCGCCCGCTCGAGCGCGACGATGGTCTGCAGCGCGATCGAAAGATTGAGGACGGCCTTTGCTTTGGCCGGATCGGCGAGGAAGGCCGGCTTCGCCCTGCCCGCTTCGATGTCGGAAAGTCCGTAGCGGATTCCGCCCTCGACAGCCTGCGGTATGGATCCGGGGAACTGCCCCGAACCAGGCACGATTTCGGGGAGGATGAACGACGAACATTCACTGACGATATCGGCGTAAACCGACGCGTTGCGCGCCGCCGCGCCGGATGCTTCGGGCGCGCCAGCTTCGATGGCGGAAGAGGCTGCGTCGGGGGCGCTCGGTTCGGCCGCGGCACGCTTTTCCAGGACGCGCTTTTCCTGGGCGCGGAAAACGCCCGTCCAGACTTCGTATTCCTTGCCGCCGAGAAAAATCGCCGTCTTGACCGGCTTGTTGTAGGCGGAGCGGTTAAAGAAAACGACCTTGCCTATCTCTTCGGGGACGAAACCGTAGTGTTCCTGCGGATGCATGAGGACGCACCAGGTGCCCGTGGAGTTCACGATGAACTCGGTCCCGAAACCCTTGACGAGATAGGGCAAGAGGGAGGCGTTCGAATCGTGGATGCCCATGGTGACGATGGTCGATTCGGAGAGCCCCGTCCTCCGCGCGACCTCGGGCAGGATGGTGCCCAGCACTTCCCAGGAATTCCTGAGAGGCGAAGGAAGCTTTCCATCCAGGCCGAGTTTCTCGGCGACGGAAGAATAGCCGCCTTTGTTCCAGTCGTAGAGGTAGGTATGGCAGCCAATGTACGTGCCTTCGACGCCAGCCTTTCCCGTGAGCCTCATGCCCCAGTACTGAGGATAGGGCAAGGCGAGTTCAGTCTTCTCGTATGCCCTCGGGTAGAGCTCCCTGGCGAAGAATAGACCCTTCGCCGGATTGATGAGGGCGGAGAGGTTGGGCGTTCCCGTGGCTGCCTGCAGCGCTTCGGGATCGCCGGCCATGGCGTAGAAACGGCGCTGAAAGGCTTCGCCCGGCTCGTGCGTGTAGAAGAAGCAGGGCAGGACGGGTTCGCCTTTCGCGTCGGTACAGACAAAGGTGGCGCCGTGCGTGCAGACGGCGATAGCCGCGATATCGAACCTGCGGGAAAAAGCCTTCAAGACGGAAAAAAACCACGATTCCATGCCGGCGAGGTCGTGAGACTCGATGCCGCCGGCGATAAGGGGTTCAAAGCTCTTCTTTTCTATGGCGAGGAGTTCGAGGCGGAGGTTGTAAATCGCCACTTTCTTGTTCGTCATCCCGATATCGATGACGGCTAACGCTTTTCCCATGATGCCTCCGTTTCCGCCGCGGCCCGCGGGCGCGGCCGGCTGCTCCGGGGCCGCCCGAAGGGGCCAGGGAACAGACGCCGGCCGCGCCGGCCGAGTCTCAGTTAAGCATTACCTGGCCGCCGGTCACTGGCAATGCCTGGCCTGTCTCATATTCCTGCTCGACGAGATAATACAGCGCGCGCATAACGTCGGCGCCAGTGGTTCCGCGGCCCATCGGGACCTTCGCTTCGTAGTAGGCTTTGACGTCGGCTATCGTCTTCGCGCCGGGAACCTTGCCCGATTCGAGGTATTGGACAAAGAGGCCCTTTACCGGATCGGACCAGAGAGGACCGTCGAAGAAATTGCCCGGGCAGATGGCGTTCACCTTGATGCCATACTGCACGAATTCGAGGGCGAAGCTCTGGACGAGTCCGATGGAACCGAACTTGGAGCCAGCGTAGGCGCCGTTCTTGTTGGAGCCCTGGAGACCCGATTTCGAGTTGATCTGGACGATGTCCGTCATCCAGCGGGGAGCCGCGCGCCATTGGCGGCGAAGGAGGCGGCCTCCGTGCTTGGCCATGAAGAAGAAGCCGGTATAGTTGACGTCCGTGACGAAACGGAAACTTTTTTCGTCCTGGTCCAGGACGGAAGAGGCCTTGAGGACGCCGGCGTTCGAGACGATGAGGTCGAGGCCGCCGGTCGCGGCGGCTATCGCGTCGAACATGGCGGCGACCGAGGCTTCGTCGGTGACGTTGACGCCTATCGCCGAGGTTCTGGGGGAGCCGGCCGCGGCGTTCAGCTCTTCCGAAAGGCTTGCCGCGCCCGAAAGATTGAGGTCGGCAATGAAAACGTAGGCGCCGGAAGCCGCGAGGCCGCGGACGATTTCGGCGCCGAAGCCTTGAGCCCCGCCCGTGACGAGGGCGACTTTGCCCGCGACGACGGCGGCGCGTCCGAGAGCGGAATTGGCGGCCGCGGCATCAAGAACGGCGGCGCCGGAGGTCGCGCGGCTCGACGAAGCGGCGCCCATTCCCGCGGCGAAATTCGCCGCTTTGAAAGATAGAATGTCGTCGCCTAACGTTACCTCGACGATGGCCGGCAAGGATACGTTCCCGCCGGCCGTCGCTTGGCCGAAGGCGCGCGCGAGCTCGGCGGCGGCCTTCGCTTCGTCGAGAGCGCCGTCCGCGCATAGGCTGGCCTGCGAAAGATTCAGGACGATGGGCGATACACCGCTTTTCTTTTTCGTCGATCGGGCGGGCGCGACTACTAGAGGAAGTTCCGTCGCGTCGAGGAAAAGACCCCTGACGAGGGGCGCTATGATGACATTGTTCAATGCTGTCATGGTTCATACCTTCCTTTATGGAGGGATTCGGCCACCGAGACGGCGGGGACGCCGGAGCGGCCTATGTCCCGGCCGGCCCTGGCGTAGAGGGCGATTCTTTCATCGAGGCCTGAAGCCGCGCGGGGATTGCCTGCGCCGAATAGGCCCAGCGAAGGATCGACGGCGGTGAGGGCTTCGTGGGCGACCATAGCCCAGGTCGAGGCGTTGAGGTGGGCGAATTCGGGCAGCCTCAGCTCGGGGCAATTAAAGGACTGCCGGGGCTGGTTGATGTCCACGCCCGATATTTCCATGAAGCCAAACTCGCTGCAGAGGCTCCGGACACGGGCCAACTGCGCTGAACTGTTGCGCGGCGGCATGTAGGTTATCGCTAGGAAACCGATCTTCTTGAGCTCGGCGAAAAGCTCGGGCAGGAAATCGTCCTCGAACTTCTCGGCCTTCTTGTCGCCCGTCGGAGACTCGCCGACATCGCCCAGGTAGGCGTAAGCTGGGATGGCTCCTATGGATTTCGCGAATTCTACCGCCGTTCGGGCGTCGACACATTCGTCCGTGGGCTGGATGAAGAAGCTGGGGAGATATTCGGCCTTGAGGATGCCGAGAAGATCGTACATCAGGTAGGGATTTTCCGGGTCAGAGAGGGAAACCGCGAGCTTGGGCTTGAGAGAAAGCCCGAGCTTCGACTGGATGCCCGCCGAGAGGGCCGGGCCGCGGCCAAAACCAGCGATGAGCGCTTCCGCCATGGCGGCGAGGAGATGACGCTCGGTGACGGTCCCGCCTTCGGCGAACTTGGAGCGTCCAAGGACGTCGCGGTCGAAATCGAAGGAATCGAGGCCGGCCGAGACGAGAATGGCGTTGGCGCGCACGGCCATCGCGGCCGTGCGGGCGAAGCGTCGCTTGCGTATCGGTTCGAGGAATTCGGCGACGCGGTTAGCGGCCTGTGCTGGCACTCCCTGGACCGTCATGTAGATGATGCCGGCCGAATCGGGGTTGTTTATCTTGCGGCCCGCGAAGAAATCGGGAGCCCCTCCCCGGCCGCGTTCGGATTCCGCGTGCATGAGGACGCGAATCTCGAAACCCGTCACCGAACCCATGCCGAGAATAGCGCAGGCTTCCCGCATTTCCGCGGCTCCCGCGAGGGAGTCGTGATCCACGGAGCCCGCGACGGAGAGCCCGGATTTCCAGGCGCCGAGGGCGGCGGCCGCGGGCGTGTAAGGACTGAAGCTGTAGATCGTGTGTATGTGGTTATTCGACTCTTCCGCGATGCCGGCGCGCGGCACGCCGGCGGCCGCGGCTTTTGTCGCGGCCGCCGCCGCGGGAGCCGCCGCCGCGGAGGTCGTAGAGGTCGCGAAGGCTCTCAGCGCCTCGATGCGCCGTCCGGGGCTGACAGCGGAATCGTTGATGACGTCGCTCATCACACGCCGAGGCGCGCCCTGCGCGCGAGTTCGCCGTTCGTTTGCGCCGTCGTGACCACGTGGTCCCTCAGGGGAAGGATTCGCTCGTGGATGGTGTCCAGGATCCATTCCTTCTGCGGGAAGAAAAGCGCTTCCTGTTCCGCCGCGGGCGTGATCCAGTTCCGCGAACCGACGACAGCGACGGGAGCGTCGAGGTAATCGAAAGCGAGGGTCTGAACGTTGGACGCCACCGTGTGGAGGAAGGATCCCCTCTCGACGGCGTCGGAGGCGAGGATGAGCCTTCCTGTCTTCTTCACCGATTCGACGATGACGCTGTAGTTCAAGGGAGCGACGAAGCGAAGGTCGATGACCTCGGCGGAGAGCCCATACTTATCCTCGAGCGTCTTCGCGACCTCCATCGCTCGGTATAAAGTGGCGCCCAACGTCACGATCGTTATGTCCTTGCCCTGTTTTCTGACCGCCGGCTCGCCCTCGGGTATTTCGTAATAGCCTTCCGGAACGCCGTTGGGCTCGAACTGCTCGCCGATATCGTAGAGAAGCTGGCTTTCGAAGAAAATGACGGGATCGGTGCCACGCAACGCGAGGTTCATCATGCCCTTGGCGTCGTAGGGGGTCGAGGGGAAGTAAGCCTTGAGCCCGGGAATGTGGGCCACGAGGGCTGCCCAATCCTGGCTGTGCTGGGCGCCGTACTTGTTGCCGACGGAGACGCGCACGGTGAGGGGCATCTTGAGAATGCCCGCCGACATCGACTGCCACTTGGCGACCTGGTTGAAGATCTCATCGCCAGCGCGGCCGAGGAAGTCGCAGTACATGAGCTCGACGATGGCGCGCCCGCCCGAAAGCGCGTACCCCACGCCCGAGCCGACGATGGCGCCCTCAGAGATGGAGGAATTGAAGAGCCTGTTGTAGGGAAGCGCCTCGGTGAGGCCGCGATAGACGGCGAAGGCGCCGCCCCAGTCGCGGTTTTCCTCGCCCCAGGCAGCGAGGGTGGGATCGATGGCGAAACGATGCGCGATGGCTTCGAAGAGGGCGTCGCGATACTGGTACATCTTGTTCTTGGAAACCGGCTTGCCCTCGGCGTCGGTGGCCTTGCGTATCTTTCCGGCGATGGATTTCACGCGGGCGTTCTCCGAGAGAGGCTGAAGGAACTCGGGCTCCCTGTCGTCGAACTTCTCGACCTTCTGGTTCGAGAACATCACGGATTCGATGAAGGCGCCGTCCACGCGCGGGCACTCGGCCTCGTTCGTGGAAAGCTTGAGGACAGCCGTCAGCTTTTCGTCGACAGCGGCGCGCATCGTCTCCACGTCGGATTTCGACATCACCTTGTTCTTGACGAGGTAGGCGGAGAAGTCATCGATGGAGTCGTTCTTCTGCCAGAGTTCGACTTCGTCCTTCGTCCTGTAGCTGGAGGCGTCGGAGGGCGAGTGGCCGGAAATCCTGTAGGTGATGGTGTCGAGGAGGACGGGGCCGCGTCCCTCGAGGAGAATCTTCTTCTTGCGCGCGACGGCGTCGGCCACCGCGAGCGGATCGTAGCCGTCGACGCGCTCGGAGTGCATGGCGTCGGCGTTGACGCCAGCGCCTACTCTCGCGAGGACGCCGTAGCCCATGGTTTCGCCTAACGTCTGGCCGCCCATGCCGTAGAAGTTGTTGAAGAAGTTGAAGAGAATGGGAGGCGCCCCGCCTGCCGATTCGGGCCAGAGGGTCCTGTACTGGTCCATGGAGGCGAGCGTCATGGCTTCCCACACGGGACCGCAGCCCATGGAAGCGTCGCCTATGTTGGAGACGACGATGCCCGACTTCTTGTTGATGCGCTTGTAGAGCGCGGAGCCGGTAGCTATGTCGGCCGAGCCGCCGACGATCGCGTTGTTCGGCATCGATCCGAAGGGCGCGAAGAAAGCGTGCATCGAGCCGCCCAGGCCCCTCGTGAAGCCTGACTTGCGGGCGAAGATCTCTGCCATCGTGCCGAAGAGGATGAAGTTTTCGGCGAGGGAGGCGAGGTTGCCGTAGGAAATGCGTTCGGCGAAGCGGAGGGTCTCGCCGTCCAGGAATCCCTTCATGATGGATTCGAGGGATTTGGGATCGAGCTTGCGCGCCGCCGAAAAACATTTGGCGAGGATTTCGCCGTGGCTGCGGTGCGATCCGAAGATGAAATCGTCGGGATCGAGGGCGGCGGCTTGACCGACTGAGGCGGCTTCCTGTCCCATGGAAAGATGGGCGGGACCCTTGTGGTTGTACTCGACGCCGTTCCAGGCTCCAGTGGTCTTGATGGAGTTGAGCATGGACTCGAACTCCCTGATCGCGATCATGTCGTGGAGCATAGCGACGAGCCCGTCCTTTCCATAGGTCGCGATTTCGGTGGAAAAATTGCGCTTGTACTGGTTCATGGGAATCGAAGGGATTTTAAGGACTCCGCTTTTCCGCAGGTCCGCGGGATCTACTGTCATGGACTTAGGCATGTTTATCTCCTTGTATGGCGTTCCGGTTTTCCCGGTTTCATTCTTTCATGGCCCAGGCGGCTTCGCGGATGGCTTCGGAAACCGTGGGATGGGGGAACACGAGCTGGCGCAGATCGCCCACGGTCAGTTCCTCTTCGATGACGGCCGAGGCGCCCCAGATCGTTTCCGAAGCGTAGGCGCCGACAATGTGCGCGCCGAGGATCTTCCCCGTTGTGGCGTCGGCGACGAGCTTGGCGGTGCCGGGGGCGGCGAAGCCGTTCTCGGCGGCGAAACGCCCCGAAACGCGCAGTGGGACGGAGGAAGTGACGACCTCTATGCCGCGGCGCTCGGCTTCCTGCTGGGTGAGACCTATGCCCGCGGCTTCGGGCATCGAGTAGACGGCCCAGGGCACGGCGTCCCAGCGCATCGTCTCGCCCGAGCGCGCGGCTTCCTCGCCGCGAAGGATGTTGGCGCTGGCTATTTCGGCCATGCGATAGGCCGTGTGCGCGAGGAGGCTGCGGCCGGTGACGTCGCCGACGGCCCAGACTTTCGGGAGGTTCGTGCGCATCCTGTCGTCCACGACGACGCCCTTGGGAGAGACGTCGAGGCCCGCTTCCTTGGCCCCCCAGCCTTCGACACTAGGCTTGCGGCCGACGGCCATGAGGACGAGGTCGGCTTCGACCGTGGCTTGCACCGAAGCTCCGCTTCCATCCTTCCTACTATAGAAGACGGTGCCGCCTTCGATTTTCTCGACCTTGCAGCCGAGGTTGAAGGCGACGCTCTTCATGCCGCGGCGGAGGATGGGCGCCGCTTCCCTGTCCATGAAGGGAACGATCTCGTCGAGCATTTCGACGACCTCGACCTTCGAGCCGAGGGCGGAGAAGAGGCTGGCGAACTCGACGCCGATGACGCCGCCGCCGATGACGCAGAGGCGCGCGGGCACCTCGGGGACGGAGAGAAGGCCGGTGGAATCCACGACCAGGGGGTTGCCCCGGCAGCCGGGGATGGGCGGCATGACGGGAACCGAGCCCGTCGCGAGGATAATATGTTCAGTTTCGTATATTTTTTCGCCGATCTGGACCTTGCCCGGACCGAGGAGGCGGGCTTCCGCCTTCACGATCTCGACGCCGAGCTTCTTCTCGGTGAGGCCGATGGCGCCGACGAGCTTGCCGACAACCTCGGTCTTCCAAGCCTGCATGGCTTTCCAGTCATAGCGGACATTGTCGGCCGAGACGCCGAACTTGGCGCCCTCGAGGGCGTGGACGTAGAGTTTGGCCGAATTGAGGAGGGTCTTCGTGGGGATGCAGCCGACGTTGAGGCAGGTGCCCCCGAGGGCGTCTTTCTCCGCGAGGAGGACTTTTTTCCCCTCGTGCGCCAGGCGTTCCGCGGCGAGGTAGCCGCCGGGTCCGCCGCCGATGACGATGATGTCGAAATCTTTCATTAATTCCTACCCTTGCTCACATGAGAGCGGCGAGCATGACGATGTCGATGTTCGCGATGTAGTCGGAGAGATCCTTCAAGAAGCGCGCGGCGTCGGCGCCGTCCACGATCCTGTGGTCCACGGTGAGCGAGAACCCGATGCGCATTTCGACGCCGGGTTTGCCGTCGGGGCCGATGGTCGCGCGCGGCGCGATGGTGTCCACGCCGAGGATGCCGGTTTCGGGCTCGTTCAGTATAGGCGTGAAGCTCTCTATGCCGAAGGCTCCGAGGTTCGTCACCGTGAAGGTGGAACCCGAAAGCAGGTCGGGGTTGGGAGAGCCGTCGACGCAGGACTTGGCGAGGATCTTCGACTGTTCCGAGAACTGGCGCAGGGAGAGCGAGCGAGCGTCCCTGACGACGGGCACCATGAGGCCGCGAGGCGTGTCCACGGCGAGGCCGAGGTGGACCCGCTCGTAGCTGCGCACGACGCCGTCCACGACGTGGGCGTTGAGTTTGGGATATTTGGCCAGGACGCGCGTGGCGGCGAAAGCCACCATGTCGCCGATGGTTATGCCCGAGAGGCCGAGCGAGGGATCGGAACTTTTGAGGCGGCCGCGCATGGAAAGAAGCTTGTCAGCCGGCGCGCTCGCGTTGAAGGTGAGCTGGGCGCTGGCCTGGAGCG
Source organism: Rectinemataceae bacterium (assembly GCA_035560555.1). Classification (GTDB taxonomy): domain Bacteria; phylum Spirochaetota; class Spirochaetia; order Treponematales; family Rectinemataceae; genus UBA11090. The sequence goes on along the minus strand of DATMZF010000020.1, from coordinate 42,436 downwards.
AATGCATCATGCGGTCCGCGATGATCTTGCGGATGCTCTTGATGGGCGTGTCCGTGAAGGGACCGGGGAAGGCGACTGAGCCCGCCGTCGCCAGGCTCGGCTCGGAGGAGTGCGCCTGGGCCGCCGATGGCGCTTGGGTCGCGGTCGGCGTGGCCGAGGCTGCTGCGGCCGATCCGGCGGCCCGCGCCGCTTTCGCCGCCGCGAGGTCGGCGAGGGTTACCCTGCCGCCCAGTCCCGAGCCAGTCTTGGCGGCCTCGTAGAGGCCATGAAGGACGGCGATGTCGCGCGCGGCCTCGCCGCGGGCTGCGGCAGTGAGGCCGGGCCCGGCGGCCACCACCGCCTCCACATCGCGTTCGATGACACGGCCGCCGGGCCCGCTGCCGGCGCCAATCGCTTCGAGGGCGACTCCCGCCCCGCGCGCCGCGGCCTTGGCGCGCGGGCTGGCCGCCACGCGGCCCCCTGCCGCGATGGTTTGGGCCGCCGGAGAAGTCTGAGCCGTGGCCACCGGAGCCCTAGCCGCCGTCGGATCCGTGGCCGCCGGAGCCGCATTCGCTCCCGGCGCGGCCTTCCCAGCCGTAGCGGCCGCCATCAGAGCCTCGGCCTTCCCTGCCGCCACCGGAGCCGCGGCCGCCGGAGGAGCCGCCGCCGGCGCGGCGCCCGCCACTCCCGCCATGCTTTCGAAGGATTCGCCGGCGGCGCCTATCACGGCGATGGGCTCGAGGACGGGCACGTCGTCGCCTTCGTTCCGGAGCCGCCGCAGCAGCGTGCCCTCGACGCCGGCCGGGACATCCATCGTGGCCTTGTCGGTCTCTATCTCGCAGAGGACGGTGTCGGCCTTGATAGCCTGTCCTTCCGAAACATTCCATTTTACGATGATACAGGATTCCACGGTATTGCCGAGCTTCGGCATCACCACCACATGAGCCATAGTGCCTCCCTAAACGACGCGCAGGTCGAGCGCGTTCTCTTTCATCGCCGCGAGGGCGTCTTTGTCTATATTCGAATCGGTGATGATGCCGTCCACCTCCGAGAGGGAGAGGACGTTCACGAACCCCGATTTTCCGTACTTGGACGAATCGGCCACAAGCCAGGTCTCCTGGGCCCTGTTCCTCATCGCCTTGACGATAACCGAACCCTCCACGAGCTGGGTCGTCATCCCCCGGTCGACGCTGAAGCCGTCGGTGCCGACGAAGGCGAGCCGCACGTTGAACTCGTTGATGGCCTTGAGGGCCACTGGCCCGACGAGGGATTCGGTCTCCTTCATGAAGACGCCGCCGGTGAGGATGATATTGAGCGAAGGGTTGAGCCGGGCATAGGAGAAGACGAGGGTCGAGTTGGTGACGATCTGGACGCCCCGCCTTCCGGTCAGGTAGCGCACGATGAGGGCCGTCGTCGTGCCCGCCTCTATCATGATCCTGTCGTCGTCGTGCACGAACTCCGCGGCGGCGCGGGCTATCCTGTTCTTCTCCTCCACGTTGAGACGCTGGCGGTCGATGATGTCTTTATAGAAAGCCGGGTAGGCGCCGCCGCGGGTCCTGTTGACGAAGCCTTTTTCTTCCAAGTTCTTGAGGTCGGAACGGATGGTGACGGCGGAGACGTTGAGTTCGCGCGCGAGGTCGGCCACCGAAAGGGAGCCCTCCTCAGCCATCTTGTCGAGCATGAACGATTCGCGCTCGTTCAGATCGAAATTCATCCGCGCCTCCGCAACGTTTATTTCGAAATCCTTGCTATTTAGTTTCGAAATACTTTCGTTTCTCTTATAGTATAAGGCGCGATAAATGAAAGATCAAGAGCCTTTCCCTCCGGCGAGGCTCGATTTTCGGCTATACGCTTTTCCGCTTCGCGAAGGCGGAAGGACTCGTCCCCATAACCTTCTTGAAGGCCGCGACAAAGCGCGACATGGCGCCGAAACCGCACATGGCGCTCACCTGACCCGGCTTCCAGCCTTCGCCCAGAAGGCGCTGGGCCTCGGCCACGCGCTTGTAGAGTATGTAATTATGGAGGGTGCTTCCCGTTTCCTTCTTGAAGATCCGGCAGAGGTGGTACACGCTGATGCCGCATTTCTGGCCGATCGTTTCCAGCGAAAGATCCCCTGCGAGGTTGTCTTCGACATAGTCCAGAACCGAGGCGAGAGGACCGCGCGGGCCGGGGCTCTCTTCGCCGCCATCACCGGCGCCGAATACCTTATTGGTGAACATCAGGATTTCCAGAAGGGCGATCACCTTCAGAAGCCTCGACTCGGGACCGGTGTTCGCGCGGGCCTGCCCCATCTTGTCGAAGAGCTTCATGATGTCCATGGACTGCTGGGCCGACAGCCTACGGATATTTCCCCTTCCCTTGGGGCGATCAACGAAGCAGGAAAGGAGATCGCAGCCGAAAGCCTCGAAGGATCGCGCCAGGTCCGGGCTGAAGAGGAGTTTCGCCCGCTCGAAGCGCTTGTTGGATCGGATATGGAGCTTATGGACTTCCCGATCGTTGAAGATGATCAGGCTGCCGGGCTCGGCCCTATGCGTCTCATTCTCGATAAACCAGGACACCTCGCCGGCCGCCACGAAAAAAACCTCGAACTCTTCGTGGAGAAGCGGTTGATCGTTGAAAAGGGGCTTGTGTTCGCTGGGGAAATCGTTCTTCAGGGAAAAACGGATTGAGACATCGATATTTTCACTATCGAAAGAGGACAAGCTTACCTCTCATTCGCGCGCTTTACGGCGCCGGGTTTCATAATAGCAGATTTGCCGAGGTTTTGGCCACAGAACGTCGAAACAATCAAAAGCAAATTTTGATATAATAAAAGAGCAATTTACGATACTTTTCTATTGTAGTCTCTGAAATAGACGGTTAAAATTCCACGTCTGCCTGTCGAACCATGCGCCTCGCCTTTCGGCGGCGCCAAAAGAACGTTATTGGAGAAGCGAATGAAGAAAAGAATCGGGATCGCGGTACTATGCCTGCTCCTCATGCTATCGGGCTGCACCACCGTAAGGCAGGAAGGACTGTTCAACCCAGGATCCTATACGGGATCCGCCGAAGGCAGGAACGGACCGGTGACGGTCGAGGTAAAGGTCGACAAGAACTCGATACTCAGCGTCGCCGTGACGCAGCATCACGAAACGGCCGGGCTTTCGGACAACGCCCTGGAGCTCCTGCCCCAGGAAATCGTGAAGAGGCAGAGCCTCGATGTTGACACTATTTCCGGGGCCACCCTCGTCAGCCAGGCTATCATCGACGCGGCCGCCGAGGCGCTCGCCAAGGCGGGAGCCACGCCTGAGAAGCTCAAGGCGGCCGCGAATGCCGCGGAAGCCAAGGCCGTGGCGCCCGCCCGTCTCATGAAACCGGGCGTCTATTACGGCGAAGCCTACGGCAAGTGGCCCAAGGACAGCAACGAGGGCGGCCGCTTCCTCTCGCCGAAGGTGATCAAGCCGATCAAGGTCGAGGTGACCGTGGACGAAAAGAAGATCCTGAATGTCGCGGTGCTCTCCTGCGACGACACGCCGGGCTTCAAGGAATCGGCCATCGGCCAGGTGCCCAAGGCCATCGTCGATTACCAAAGCATCGGCGTGGACGCCGTTTCCGGTTCCACCCTGACCAGCATGGGCATCATCGCGGCGACCACCCAGGCTCTCGAACAGGCGGGCGCGGACCTCTTGGCTTTCAACGCGAAGCAGCCGAAGGTCAACGCTTCCGTCGAGTACACGACCGATGTCGTGGTGGTCGGCGCGGGCGCCTCCGGTTCCGCGGCGGCCCTCGCCGCCGTCGAAAAGGGCTCCAAAGTCATCGTCATCGAGAAGACCGGCCAGGTAGGCGGCATGGGCGGCTTATCCACCGGCTTCATCGGCGTCGGAAGCGAGCAGGCCAAAAAGGCGGGAAGCACCAAGACCGTCCAGGATGTCTTCAAGGAGATGATGGACTACACGAGCTGGACCGCCAACTCCTCCCTCGTGAAAGCCATCCTGGAAAAATCGGGCGGCACCGCCGACTGGCTCCAGGCCCACGGCTACAAGATGACCCTACAGAAGGGCTCCTACACCCACGACACCGGCAAGGGCAACGCCAAGATCCAGGCGCTCTACGACAAGTACATCATCCCCGGCGGCGGCCAGCTCCTCCTCCAGACGAGGGCCGAGGAACTTATCATGGACGGCAACAAGGTCGTCGGGGTCAAGGCGGTGAAGAGCGACGGCACGAAGGTCACCGTCCGCGCCGCGTCGGTCGTCATCGCCACGGGCGGTTTCGGCGGCAACAAGGAAATGCTCAAGAAATACACCCACAGCGACAATTACTATCTGAGCGGGAATTCCTCGAACGAGGGCGACGGCATCAACATGGCCCTGGGCGCGGGAGCCGGCCTTAGCCCCGAAATCCAGCCGCACCTCACCGAGTTCGCCGCCAGCACGACGCTGGATTTCAACAGCTATTTCATGAAGTACATGAATTACGGCGGCCTCCTCCAGGTCAACATGGAAGGCAAGCGCTTCATGGACGAGGGCATCTGCGCGAGCCAGCCTCTCGCGAAGGGCGCCTCGGCGATAAGGACGGCCGGCTCCTTCTTCGTCGTTCTCGACCAGGCCACCCTGGACACCCTCGAAACCAAGGGTTTCCCGGGCATCGTCGGGGCCGAGAAAACCGCCGAGCTCAAAAAGAGCATCGGCTGGCGCGACCGCGCCTTAGTCCCCTTCGCGACGATCAAGATGGAAATGCGGCAGGCCCTCGACGCCGGCGTCGCCTTCAAGGCCGACAGCTTCCAGGAGCTGGAAAAGGCGGCGGGATTCGCCCAGGGCGAATTCACCTCGACGATGAGCCGCTATCTCGCGGCCGTGGATCAGAAGAAGGACGAGGAGTTCTACAAGGACCCGGTCTGGCTCACGCCAATAGCGAAGGGTCCCTACTACGCGCTACGCATGGAACCGGCTATTTTCGGAACCATCGGCGGGATCAGGATCAACGAGCGCATCGAGGCGCTCAACGAGCGGAACAAAGTCATTCCGGGCCTCTACGTCGCCGGCCAGGACGGCGGCGGCATGTACGGCTATCCCTACTACGAGATCGTGGGCGTGACCCAGGGCTATGCCTACAACTCGGGAAGGATAGCCGGCGAAAACGCCTCGAGCTTCGCGGGCGCTCGCTGAGAATTTCGGCCCGTTTGCGTCAAACATGATAAAAGGACTGTCCGGAAACGGACAGTCCTTTTTTAGTGTTCGCCGGGACGGCCAAACCGCTCCAGGGCTCTCGCGCCGAACTCCGCGGCGGCGGCGCTTCTCCGGGCGATGATGGAGCCGTAGGATTCGCCCGAGGCGAAGCGCGCCGCGGGAATCACCGTTTCGCATTCCAGGGCGTCCATGAAGGCGACGGCTTCAGGCAACCCTCCCTCGTCCTCGGGCGGAATGGCCAGGAACCCGTGCTTGTCCGCGTGCACGAGGAATCCGGGCTCCACCTCGGTCCCAAAGACCCGCACGCCGATATCCCAGGCTATCGGCCAGGCGTAGAGGTGGCCGACGCAGAGGCGCCTCGCCAGCGCCTTGAAGCCCGCGTTGGTCATTTCGTCCACGTCGCGGATGGCCCCGTCCACGATGGCGCCCACGCAACCCAGGGCGCGATGGGTATTGGCGCTCACTTCGCCCCAGAGAGAGCCCAGCGCGGCAGGCTGGCTCGAGTCCTCCACGACGACGATTTTCGGCCCGGCTACCGAGGCGACATAGCGGTAGTATTCATCCCAGGCGCCGGCCCTGGCCGTCGGATTGTCCCGCTCCGTCGTCTCTATGCGCAGGGTGAGGGCGCGCCCGCACATCGGTCCCATCTGCGGCATGAAGTCGCGCGTCTCCTCGCGGTTCCATAGCCCTTGAAGCCTGTCGCGCCTCGCGATCTGTTCCCAGCCGTTGTAGATGGTGGGCGTGTTCCATCGTTTCAGGCGCAGCATATCCGATTCTCCCAGGCGCCCAAAGGCGCCGGGCTTCTTGTATTCTCCCATGGTTACCTTCCTTAGTTGCCGCGCGGAAGTCGGCCGGCCTCGAAGGCTATCGCCCTGACGAAGGCGTCGACCCATCGCGTATCGTGCATTATTATCACGCCGAACGCGCGAGGTCGATACCATAAAGCTGTATATTTGTTTCTGACGATGACGTCCCATTTTTCGTTCTGGGAATTCCGGAGGTAAACAATGAAGAAATCAATCTCGCTCGCTCTCCTCGCCTTGGCCGTTTTTGCCGTCGGGGCCCAGACCGCGCCCCAAACGCTTCCGCAGACGCCGACCGTCAGGGTCACCGGCGAGGCCACGGCGAGCGTCGAGGCGGACATGGCCCTCCTGAATCTCGCCATCGTCCAGCAGGCCAAGACATCCCTCGCGGCGCGAGAGGCGGTGATGGCCTCGGCGGACAAGGTCATCAGTTCGCTGCTCGCTCTCGGCATCGATAAAAAGATGATTCGGACGAGCAACTTCCGCATTTCCCCCGTTTACGACGAACGCCCAGCCAAACAGAATCTCATCATCGGGTACAAGGGCGAGACGGGCGTGACGGTGACGCTGGAAGACACGGAGCTCGTGGCGCAGGCCGTGGAGACGGCGGTGAACGCCGGAGCCAACGAGATACGCGGCCTGGATTACCGCAAGAAAAACGAGGATATCCTGCGCGTCGAAACGCTGAGGAAGGCCGTCGCCAACGCCGCGCAGAAGGCTCAGGCCATGGCTGAGACGCTCGGGAGAAGGCTGGGCAAGGCCATCAGCGTCGAGGAGCAAGGCTATTCCATGCGCGCGCCCGACTCGAGGCTCTATCTCGCCAAATCGATGGGCGCCGGCTCCCAGGAAGCTTTTTCCCCGGGCAGCGTCGAGGTAAACGCCTCGGTATCCATCGTCTTCGAAATGGAATAAGTCGCCTTCCGCCTTCCGCCTTTCGCTTTCCGGTGGCGCGGCCTCCCGCTCCTGCCATGACGCCTCCTGACCCGCCGCCCCGGCCCCCTTTTGGACCCGCTATACGAATCCGGGGCGGGGCGGCTATAGTGGCGATCGAAAATCGGCCGCGTTGATCATTTATGGACTCGCGCGGCATTCCAGGAACGCGATGAACAATTACCATACCCACACTTTCCGATGCCGCCACGCTCAGGGAGATGTAGCCGACTATGTGGCGGCGGCGGCCGACGCCGGCCTTTCGGAACTCGGCTTCAGCGATCACTGTCCCTACCCGGACGGACGATGGCCTTCCGTGAGAATGGCCATGGCGGATCTGCCGGACTACCTTGAAGCGCTGCGTACCGCCAAGACCCGGGCCGCCGCGAGCGCTTCATCGCCGCGCATCCTCTCCGGCCTGGAATGCGAATGGAGCCCCGAGTACGAGTCCTTTTTTCGGGAGGAATACTTGGGACGGCTGGGCCTCGATTACCTCGCCGGAGGAATTCACAGCTATCTCCACGGAGGGGAATGGCGCGACACTTTCGCCATCTCCGAAGCCTCCGAGCTCGGCTATTTCGCCGAAACCACCTGCAGGGCGATAGAAAGCGGGCTTTTCGCCTTCCTCGCCCATCCGGACGTTTTTTGCTTCAGCTGGCTGCCATGGGACGAAAGCGCCCGCTCTTGCGCGGCCGACATCCTGTCGACGGCCGAGAGCAGCGGCTGTCTTCTGGAGATAAATGGTTATGGCATGAGAAAAAAGAAGGTCGGCGGAGCAGGCGGGACGAGGCCGCCCTACCCCCGCCCGGAGTTTTGGCGCCTCGCTTCCGACTACGATATAACCTGCATCGTCAACTCCGATGCCCACAGGCCCGTCGATACGGCCGCCAACCTCGCGGAGGGGCGAGAGCTCGCCGCGCGCTTCGGGCTGAAGGTCGCGGAGGCTCTGCCCCTCCAAAATGCGTCCCACAAAATCGGGAAATAATGGTATATTAGGGTAATGCCCAGAAATCCGGAACTCATGCGTCACAATATCGCCGAGATGTCCCGCGCCCTTGAGGGCGCCGACGCGGCGCTCATCGAGGAATTCCTCTATTCGCTCCTCACCCCAGCCGAAGCCGACGAGATGGCCAAGCGCTGGGCTCTCGTCAAGGAACTTTCAACTGGCATGCCCCAGCGAAAAATAGCCGAAGAGCTCGGTCTCTCCCTCTGCAAGATCACCAGGGGTTCCCGCGAACTGAAAAAGGAAGGTTCTGCCTTCAGAGCATTGCTTGCGCGGCTAGATACCGCTCAGTAGCGGCAGGAGCATTTACCATAATAACCAGCTCTTTTATCGGGTACCGAACATATTCATACGCTCCTTGAAAACGAAGACCGATCTAGCCATGCTTTTTCCTCTGTTTTGATGTATACATCATCTTGTCAGCAATCAACTCCATCTGTGCAAGGCTAAGAGGACTATCTGGGCTGTTGTATGCGACTCCCGAACTAAAGGATACGGTAAATTCCGCGGCTGACTTCTGATTATGCCGCAGCAATGTTTGTTCAAGTCTTTGTAGCTATCTTGATTGCTTCATCTCCTGCAAGATGGCCAAATGTATCTTTGATCACCTTAAGATTATCTATGTCGAAGAAAAGCAATGCTATACCTTCTTTTCTCCGAAGAGAGTGTTTTACCTCTTGTTGAGCCGCAATCGTAAAACCACGTCGGTTTAGCAAATTGGTTAGGTCATCCATTATAGAGAGGCTAATAAGTTTTTCTTCGTCGGCGCCGGAAACTAGCTTTGCGCTGACGGATCCCCATAAGGTAGAACCATCGCGATTCTTGAATTGATATTCAGTATCCTCCAATTCTCCTTTCAATATAGTCTTATCTATATCCGATTTTATTCTGAAGTCGCTTTAAGAACAGATACATCTTGGATGATTCCAAAACTCACTATCCGATTATTAATTTTAATACGCTTTTTGGGCGAGCGTCGGCGGTGACCGAATCGCGGAAGGCTGTAAAAATGCGATCATAATCGTCATTATGAAGGAATCCCAAAAGGGAATGCCCGATAATTCTTTATTGGGAAGGCGCCAGCTGTAGATTTTAATCGCAATCATCTATAGAGCAAGAGAAAGAAACACAATAATTGTTTCACTAGTATTATGCTAGAACGAAGCTCCTGGTATGAAACAATTTTATGCAGTTATCGACGACCTCTCTATCATAGAGTATCCCCTTGTTTTTCTCGATCTCCTCCAGAGCGGCGTCGATTCCCAAAGCTGGGCGATAGGGACGGAAGGAAGCCATTGATTCCACTACATCGGCTACAGCCAAGATCTTGGACTCCAATAGAATTTGATCACCGATTAGGTTGTTCGGATAGCCGGATCCATTCAATCGTTCATGATGTTCGAGGACCATCCTGGCGATTGGCCACGGGAACTCGATATCCTTCAGAATGTCATATCCAGCTTGGGAATGGATCTTGATCAAGTTGAACTCAATCTCCAAGAGTTTTTTGGGTTTTGTAAGAATTTCGGCAGGGATAGATAGCTTTCCAAGATCATGAATTGAGGCCGCTAGGCGAAGTCCCTCGATTCTGTCCGGAGCGAGACCGATTTCGACGGCTATCGCTTGGGCTAGGTCGGCTACTCGACTCTGATGACCCGCGGTATAGGGGTCCCTGGCTTCGACCGCGGCGGATATGGCATAAACAGTGGCACCGAGAGCTTTCTTCTGGCGCTCAGTGCTCATTCGACGTTCGGTTATATCCGCGCAGAATCCTTCAAAATAAATAGTATTGCCGCTGTTATCATAGACAGCGTGTTGATCAATCGATACCCAAATGGTACTTTTATCCTTGCGATAATGCTGGCATATATATCCTGAAACAGAACGCCGATCATCAATTTCTTTCAGTATATGACGTTGATCTTCAGGATCTACAAAAATCTGATGCGCAACATCGGTGATGCTAGACAGAAGATCTTTGGGGGAATCATAGCCAAGCATAACAGCCATGGCATTGTTGATAGTGAGGAATCTGCCTTCCTTGTTTGTCTGGAAAATTCCTTCCTGCGCATTGTCAAAGATGCTTCGGAATCGGCCTTCTGTCTTGAGAAGTGCCTCCGTCAATCTTTTTGCCTCAAGAATTCTCCATACGGAGTCCATCAACAAGGTCAGCTGCCTGACATCGGAGCCTATGTAATCGCTCGGCTTGTTCGCGACTCCCGCTACCGCCACAATCCGGTCACTCGAGAAGACAGGAACAGTCATATATTTATCGAGACGCGCATGACCCTCCGGATAGCCTTTTTTCAATGGATGGGGCGACTGGAAATCATTGACGATGATTGGTTTCGCTTGTCGTACGGCTTCGCCCCAGATCCCCGTCTGTTCTAGCTGGTAGATCGTTGGTACTTTATTGACGGTACATTCTTTCATCACATCCTTCGACCATGAGTTGAGCGTGAATTCCTTGCGCTGGTCATCATAAAAATAAATGTATCCAAGCTTGCTGCCTGTCAGCCTGATCGCTTCAGATAAAGCATAATCTAGAAGATCCTGGATTGACTCGGCCTTATACTGGGCAATTCGCTGCAATCCTTCCAGTCTCGCCTCGTTATAGAGAATCTCTTCCTCGTCTCTCTTATGGTCGGAGATATCACGCGTCACGCCCTGCAATCCAACAACCACTCCACGCTCGTCTCGAACAAAGGATACGTTCATAGATACCCAGAAAACCGTACCATCCGCTCGGAAACTTTTTTCTTCAATGAGTCGCGATCTATCTTTACCAATAGCGGGGTCTTTTTCCTTTTCAAGCTCTTCAGAACAAAGAATTTGCAGATTTCTGAGTGATTCTAAAGGGAACCTTTCCTCTGCGGCTCGATTTTTGTAAACATCGGCGGGTTCTCCAAACATTTTTTCCACCGATGGGCTTATATAGGTAATCTTGAAGTTCAGATCGGAAGTCCACACTACATCCGCGATAGTCTCCGTGAGAAGCCGATACTTCTTTTCACTCTCCCGAAGCGCTTTTTCCGTTCGCTTTCGTTCTGTAGTGTCGACAAATATGCAGGCAAACTGATTGGGCATAGGTTGAAAAGCAGTCACCTCAAAAGTCTTATCCAGGCTTTGCGTATAATTATCGAAAGAAGCCGGCTTACCAATTAAAGCAACATGGCCATAGCTATCGATCCAATACTGTTCCGTACCCGGCAGTACCTCGAGAACAGTCTTGCCGATGATATCTTTAGCGGCTAATCCAGTCATTCTTTCAAAGGCAGGATTGACCGCAAGAAAGCGATAGTCTTTAGGTTTTCCATCAACTCCACAAATTATCTCATGAACGGCGAAACCTTCCAACATTTCCTGAAATAGTCTCTGGTAATTCTGTTCCGCTTTATACCTTTCGGTCAGATCCCTGACGATCATGCTGTTTTTTTTCAGCCCGCTCGCGTCGACGAAGACTGTCGACACGACTTCCGCGGGGAATCTTTCTCCATCAGCTCGAATCATCGTGATTTCGGCTGTTTTCCCATTTATTAGTTCGTTTTTCCCAAAGGTGGAATGGAAAAGCGGATTAGCTGTATCCACAAGATCAAGATTTCGTATTTTTTTTATCTCATCCAGCGTACAAAGAAATAGCTTGCACGCGGAAGGATTGGCATCGAGAATGGAGCCATCCATGTGGGCTAGCAGAATAGCATCGATTGAATTATAGAAAAGTGAATGATATTTTTCCTCGCTCTTTCGAAGCGAAGCTTTCGCTTTTTCCTGTTCCGTGACGTCTTGATTTACCCCGATTATCCTGATTGTCCTCCCATGAGCGTCCTTGACAATCAACAATCGCATAGCTATATAACCAACCGTCCCATCTCTATAGAGAATACGATGTTCAATTTGTTGGTTATAATTAGGATCCATTGATTCGACAGCTTTTTGTATTTCTCTTCCAATAATTACAGCGTCTTCTGGATAAACAAATCTCTTGGCATATTCCGCGAAACTCATACTATAGCCACCAACTTCTTCAACGGTGGTACGGAAAAGTTTATAGAACTGATCATTGAACGCAAAAAGTTCGCCGGAAACATCATACTCCCAGTGGCCAAGATGGGCCATTTCCAGAGCGTTGGATAACTGGGTCTTGCTAGCCTTGAGTTCCTCTTGGGCCTTTCTGCGTTCTTCCCTAACCTTCGCGTCTTGGAGTTCCCTTTCAACCGCCGGGATAAGGCGTTGATAATGACCCTTCATAATGTAGTCATGAGCGCCCGCTTTCATCGCCGCGACCGCTATCTCTTCCCCAATCGCTCCCGAGACGATGATAAAAGGAATATCCATTGACATCTCTTTCAAGAGTGCGAGGGCTACGGATCCGCTAAAATATGGAAGTCTATAATCAGATAGTATCAAATCCCAGGAGGAGGTAAGTAGAGCCGATCGCATCGCATCTGCCGTCTCAACCCGCAGATAATCCAGATCATAGTCACCCTTCTCGAGAGCGCATCTCAACAGAAACGCGTCGTCTTCCGAATCCTCGACGTGCAAAACGCGCAGTTTTTTCCCCATTGCTCTCACCCCATTCTATGCCAGAGAATAAAAATGCCCTCATTGCGCCGCGTCTGTTCAACCAGCGCTTTTCCGAGAACATTCTCTGTTAGCATTCCCCAAGCATATTCTACATATTCAAGAAATCAAGCAGATTATTGCGATTAAATTAGCATAACAGCACGCTGAGGCTTATACTGACTTGAGCGACCATCCTAATAACTGTTCTCGAATGAAGCTGGACCTAGCCGGTTTTGGATGATACCCTTTTATTATCGCCTGAATAAGTAAATAGGAAAAATCTGATGATCGACAATCAGAATGGAAGAGCGATAACCCGCGATATTACGAATTTTACCATTCAGGATGTGACTGAATGCGGCAGGGCGATGCGAATCATGGGATCGGGCGCATCAAGCATGGAAGAAGTGGCGGGGAGAGTCGTGCGATACTTGTACGACACCCTGATCGATGAACGGACTGGCGAACATGCATGCCCATTGATTCGATTTTTCAAGACAGAGTCCTATGAATCGCTCCCTGGCGAGTCAAAAGCCTTTGCACAAAAAATGCTCAAGGAAGATGTTCCTTTATCCATAATGAAATGCCTAACACTTTTAGGGACCGTTGGTGAAGTCGCGGCATGGAATTCAAGAGAGACATCGAATGGGCATCTGGCTATACCGTTGCCAAGCGAGGAAGTAGTACATCAGATTCCCATGATTCGAAACCTAATAAAGCAGTTAGGGTTGGATGTAAAATCGATCGTGAATCCTGATCCGGCTCTTCTGCTAGACATGGAGCAGAAAACCTATGGTGTGTTTTTTGTTCCTGAAGCGCTCGGTAGTCCCTATATTCCCTGCCAAGATGAATTCGTCATGCGATATGGCATCAAATCGGTTTTGGGATTCGGCGGAATGCTCCCCTCGCTAGACATCTTTGTGATAATCCTGTTCCTAAGGGACTCAATCTCAAGGGAAACAGCCGATCTCTTCAAGAACCTCTCCTTGAGTATCAAGTTCGCGTTATTGCCTTTCGAAAACAAGGTATTCATTTCTCCAGATAGTACCTGTGATAAACACCATCACGATGGAGCCTGATAATATGGGAAATGACGAACTTCCAATTGTCGATGAGGCGCTACTTAGGTCCCAGATAAAGGCTCTTGAAGAACTACTCGATGTGTATGAAAAAAGCGTCATGGAAATAACAGACGAGCTCTATACGGAGATATCCAAACGCAAGCAAATTGAGGAAGCGTTGCGGCAGTCCGAAGAGCGATACCGAACTATAATGGACGAGATGGAGGAATGGTATTTTGAGACTGATCTGACTGGCGACATCACTTTTTTCAATGCTCTTTTCGCTAAGTTTTTCGCCTTTGAACAAACAACAATGCTTGGCTTGAATTTTAGAAGTTTCATAGAAAAGGAAGATTCCGATTCGCTCATAAAATTATTCCAGCATGTTTTCAGGACAGGAAAACCGACAAAGAACTTTCCTCATGAGTTTTTACAAAAGGACGGAAAAAGTACCTCTGTCGAGTTTTCCATTTTTCCTAAACGCGATAAGGATTGCGCGATAACCGGTTTTCGCGGAGTCGGCCACGACATTACCGAGCGAAAACGAGCCGAGGATCAAATTCAATATCTTGCCACACATGATAGCCTTACGGGATTACCAAACCGATTAATGGTCAGCCAACTACTAAATAACGCGATCCAGTCCGCGCGGCGGCAAGAGCGGCAATTAGCCGTACTTTTCATCGATCTTGATCGGTTTAAGATAATCAATGACACCTTGGGCCACGATGCGGGGGACCAGCTGCTGCAAGAAATCGCCCGGAGGTTAAAAAAATCCTTGCGCGCGGTCGATACTGTCGGTCGTCTGGGAGGCGATGAATTCATCATCCTAATAGAAAAAGCGGACAAGCTAGACCATGTCGCGTTCATCGCTCATAAGATTCTCACTAACATCATTGAGCCGATCACTCTTCTGAATGAGGAATGTCGCATAACGGCAAGTATTGGCATAAGCATATATCCTAAGGATGGCCAAGACGAACAATCCTTAATGAAGAAGGCGGATATAGCGATGTATTTCGCCAAAGAAGAAGGCAAGAATAATTACCAGTTTTACTCCGATGACATACAATCACAATCGATAGAACGTTTATCCATCGAGACAAGCTTGCGTTTCGCGCTTGAGCGCAAAGAATTCTTTTTGCATTATCAAGCGAAAGTCGATATTGAGACGAATATGATCACTGGGGTGGAAGCGTTGCTGCGCTGGCAGAATCCATATCTTGGATCGGTGACCCCCACGCAATTCATACCTATAGCCGAAGAAACAGGGTTGATAATACAAATAGGCAGATGGGTTATGAAAGCCGCCTGCGCTCAAAATATCGAATGGCAGCGACAAGGGCTTCCCGCGATCAGCATAGCGGTAAATCTATCGTTACGACAACTTTTAGATGATAATCTTGTTAATGACATTAGAGCCGCGCTGAAGGATACTGGGATGGCGCCGAATCTCCTGGAACTCGAAATCGCGGAAAGCACTATAATGCACAATCCAGCGCTTATGGTTTCCATTCTGACTAAAATAAAACGTTTGGGCGTTAGGTTAGCCATTGATGATTTCGGAACCAGTTACTCCTCGCTTTCCCAGATCAAGCACTTTCCTATCGATACGCTCAAGGTCGACCGATCCTTCATTCGCAACATTCCAAAAGAGACCGAGGACAAGGAGATAACCAAGGCTATCATTGCCATGGGAAAAACCTTAAGCCTTTCCGTTGTGGCCGAAGGCGTGGAAACGATAGAACAAATCGATTTCCTGAAGAAACACTCCTGCGGCGAGATGCAGGGATATTACTTCAGCAAGCCCATTATACCGGAGCATTTTGCCGAACTGCTGCGAAAACAGAAACCCATTACACTTCGATAGCTATGCACAGTGATACGTGTTGCCTGATTCGGCGGAAAGGCACGATATTCAAGTATTATTTTTACAAGCATCAATAACGATGATCTCGCTCGCGACGTTGTCGAAGAAAAGCTTGCGCGTGTCTTCCCTAAAGAAGCTCTCAGCCTCCAAGATACGCTTCGCGTACGCGTGGATCGGCCAAAAGACCGTGGGCTTCGCCCGAAAGCGCCATGCGCCCATCCATCAGCACATAGCCCCGATTCGCCACCGACAGAGCCTGGATGGCGTTCTGCTCGACCATGAGGACGGCCAGCCCCTCCTTGTTCAGGGCCTCGATCGTCTCCAGAATTTTTTCGACATAGCGTGGAGAGAGGCCCATGGTCGGCTCGTCCATGCAGATGAGGCGGGGGTTGGACATCAGCGCCCGAGCCATGGCAAGCATCTGCTGTTCCCCGCCCGAGAGGCTTCCGCCTGCCTGCCGCGGTCTTTCCCGGAGCCGGGGGAAGAGTTCGAGCACTCTCTCCTTGTCCCTTTTCACCCCAGAGGCGTCCTTACGCAGATACGCCCCCATGAGAATATTCTCCTCCACGCTCATGGCGGGAAAAATTCTGCGCGCCTCGGGCACGCTGGAGAGCCCCAAGCGTATTCGCTCGGGCGTGGCGAGGTTGCGGATGGAGCGGCCTTCCCAGAATATGTCGCCGGCGACGGGGGCGTGGAGACCCAGTATAACTTTCATCGCCGTAGACTTGCCCGAAGCGTTGCCGCCAAGAAGGCAGACCAGCTCACCTTCGTCCACGTCGAGATCGATGCCGCGGTGGACGTGGAGATTGCCGTAATAGGTTTCGACGGCGCGCAGCGAGAGGAGCGGCTTCACGATGCCCAGCCTTCTGCGGCGCGGCCCCGGAGCCGCGCCGGGACCGCGTCAGAGGCCAAAGCGGCGTTTGATGAGACGGCGTTTGACGGAGTGGCGCTCGCTGGGTCGGCGGCAGCGGGGACGGCGCTCGCCGAACCCGCTCCTCGGGCATGGGCGACCGCCGACCCGAGATAGGCTTCCACTACGCGGGGGTTGTTGAGCACGTCGCCGGGACTCCCCTCGGCTATTTTCTGTCCTTCGTCCATGGCTATCACCCTGTCCGAGAGCTTCATGATTAGCGACAACTTGTGCTCGACGACGATCATGGAAAGGCCTCCGGCCTTGAGTTTCAAGAAGAAGCCGATCATTTCCTCCGTTTCCGAGGGATTCATGCCCGCGGTGGGCTCGTCCAGGAGGAGGATGGTGGGTTTGGCCGCCAAGGCCCTGGCTATTTCGACGCGCCGCCGGTTCGCGTAAGAGAAACTGTAGGCCGCTTCCTTGGCCCGCGGGGCCAATCTCTCCCCGAAGAGGGCCAGGAGCTCGGCGGCTTCGGAGCGCGCGACGCGCTCCTCATCGGCGAAGAGCCGCGCGCGGGGGCAAAAGGCCTGGGCGAGTTCGACAGCCCAGGAGAGGGCCCCCGCGCGCGCGGCCAAGCGCCGGCGGTGGGATCCGAGGAGGAGGTTTTCTTCCACGCTGAGGTTCGGGAACGTCCGGCCGTTCTGGAAGGTCCGAATGAGTCCCAGATCGGCCCTGCGCTCCGGACCCAAGTCGGCGATATTCCGCCCGCGAAACTCGATGGAGCCGCTGTCCGCCCTTTCGGCGCCCGAAAGCAGGTTGAAAAGGGTGGTCTTCCCCGCGCCGTTGGGGCCGATGAGCCCCAAGCTCTCCCCTTCATCCAGCGACAAATCCAACGAATGGACCGCGACAACGCCCCCAAAGGATTTCGAGAGGCCCAAGCAGCGAAGCAAGATCGCGTCATTCATCTTATTTGCTCCCCAACAAGCCTTGAGGCCTGAAACGCAGGACGATGAGGAGCATAGCCCCGTAGGCAAGCCACCTGCCCTGGGAAGCGAAGCGGAGCGTTTCGGGGAGGATCGTCAAGATCAAGGCGCCCAAGACGGCCCCCCAGAGATTCCCCAGGCCGCCTAGGATCACCATCGTCAGGCCGAGTATCGAGAGGCTCGATCCGAAGGTTTCGTGGCTTATGTACGTGTAGAGATGGGCGGTCAGGGAACCGGCCAGCCCCGCGAAGAAAGCCCCAACCGCGAAGAAGAGCGCCCTGTACGCCCTGGGCGCCACGCCCAGGGCCCGGGCGGCCGTCTCGTCCTCCCTGAGGGCGCGCACCGTCCTTCCCAAAGGCGAGGCGGAAAGTGCCGAAGCCGTTAGGCCCGTCGCGAGGAGCGCGGAGAAGCTCAAATAATAGAAACCTTGGACGGTGTCGATGTTGTTCCCGAAAAGTTTCGGCGCGGGAATGCCCGCGAGGCCCATGGCGCCTCTTGTGAGGCTATCCCAGGCCAGGATGACCTGGTTGACGACCTCGCCTAGGCCCATGGTGGCGATGGCCACGTAATGTCCTTTCAATTTGAACGCGGGAAAAGCGATCGCCGACCCAAGGAGGGCGGCGATAAGTCCCGAGGCGAAAAATGCCGGAAGAAAAGACCAGCCCGAGTCGAGGGTGAGGAGACCCGAGGTGTAGGCGCCTATCGCCATGAGACCGGCTTGTCCGAGAGACATGATTCCCGCCGTGCCGGCGACGAGAGTCAAGCTTATGGCGAAGATCGCCTGAATCCACCCTCCCGTCAGGACCTGGAGTAGATAGGGGTTCCGGACCAGCAGAGGGAAGACCGCGGCGAACACGATGAGGACCGCGGCGACGAGCCTGGGCATCCGAATGGCGGGAACCATCGGAAGGAAGCTGCCCGTGAGGACTTCGCGCTCTTCCATGGCTTTTCCACCGAAGAGTCCCGCCGGTTTCAGGAAGAGGGCGGCAAGAAGGAGACCGAAGGATATGAGGTTGCGCGACGATGAGCCAAAGGCGGCTACGCCGAAGCTTTCACCGATGCCGAGGACGAGGCCGCCTGCCATGGCGGCGGGCACATTACCGAGGCCGCCGAGCACACAGGCGGTAAAGCCCTTGAGCGCCGCCTGGACTCCGGCTGTGGGAGAGACGAAGTTGTAGTAGAGACCGATCAGCGCTCCGGCGAGGGCGCCGAGTGCCGATGCCAGGGCGAAGGCGGCGGCGGCGCTTCGCTCCACCCTCACTCCCATCTGCCGCGCCGCCTCTGCGTCTTGGGCGGCCGCGCGGAGAGCCTGCCCAAAGCGGCTGAACTTGAGTATCAGGAAGAGTCCAGCCGCCGAAGCTAAGGATACAAGGATGATTGTCAGGTCGAGGAATCCCATCGACACGCCTCCGAGCTCGAAGCGCCAGGCTGGCACGATGGCGGGGAAAGCCCTGGGATTGGGGCTGAAGATGAGTTCGGCGAGGTTGTCGATGATCATGCCCGCCCCGAGCGTCGAAAGCAAGGGAGCGATGCGCGCCGCTTTCGAGAATGGCCTCACCGCGATCCGTTCGATGAGGAGTCCGAGGATGGCGCCCGCTATCGCGGCGCCAGGCAAGGCCGCCGCCAGGGGCCAGCCTAAGCGGGCCATCAGGAACCATCCGGCGTAGGAGCCGGCCATGTAGACGGAGCCGTGGGCGAAGTTGACGAGATTGGCGACGCCCATGATCAGGGATAGGCCGGCGGCCAGGAGGGCGTAGATATTGCCCAGAACGAGGCCGTTAACCGCCTGCCCTACCCAGAGAGAGAGACCGTCGCTCATACTCAAGAGCCCTCGTCCACGACTGCCCTAAGTGCCCGAAGATTCCCCGAGGGCGCGCTGGGGTGGACGGCGCAGCCGGGGGCCAGGAGAAATTTGCGCTTCCCGCCCAGCTTTAGGGCGGCGCTGGCCGCCTCGCGCACCTGTTCGGGCGTTCCGGTCCTCAGGATACCTTCTTCGTCCAGGCCGCCGATCAGGGCGAAACCGGCATCGGCCCGCGCCGCGTCGAGGCCGGGATTGCCCTGACCCGCCGCGGCCCAGCTCAACGCGCTCACCGGATAGTCCAGAATTTCCTTCCAATAAATCCGCGGACCGCAGGAATGCAGGATATTGAACTTCGCCCCGCGCACCGCCTCAAGGACGCGGAAGTCGTAGGGCTTCCCGAATTTCTCGAATTCGCCCTCGGTCAGCTGGCTTTGGCGGGCCAACCTCGTGATGGCGAAGAAAATGCCGTCGGCCCCCGCCTCCACGCTCGCCGCCGCCAGCTGCGCCAGCGAATCGGCTATCACGCCCAGGGCGTGATGGGCTGCCTCAGGCGAAGCGCGGATGAGGTGGAGGAGGGCTTCCGATTGCGCGGCGGACACCGCTTCCTGCGAGTGGTCGGTGGGGCGCGCCGCGAGAAAGGAAAGCACCGACGCGGGGGAGAAGATAGTCTGCACGAAGGGCGCGTCGCCGATGCCGCGCTTTATCTTACGCAGCGAGGCCAGCTGCTCGGCCCAGGGCCCGAAGCCCGGGTTCGCGGGCTTCAGCGCGCCGTAGTCGATGGGATCGTCGCGGTTTCTCCTAAACCTCGGCAATACGCCGCGGTAATCGCCGAAATCGAACTCCGAGCCCCAAGCTTCGGCGAAGAGGGTGGCCCTGGGGTTCACCTTGAGCCAGTCCCAGTCGTACTCGCGGAAGTACCATAGGCTGGCCGAGGCGAGCGTGTCGGCGCTCCTCTCGGCGGGAATGAGATGCCCCCAGGCCGATACCGGCACGCGATCGGGTTCTTCTCCGGAGAGCGCGGCCTCGACCCGCTCCCGTTTCGTAAACGTATGGCTCATGGACGTTTCCCCTCCCACGAGACGAGCTTTCCGTCTTGTACGATGAGCCTCGCGCCGAGGAAGTCGTCGACGCGCCGCGTTGTCGGATTGAAGGTGACGGCGCCGTAGATCACGCTCGGCACATCCTTCACTTTGGCGAAAGCATCCCGGACCGCTCTGCGGTCAGTGCCGCCCAGCTCGATCACCGCGGCGGCGAGCTTGAGCGAATCGTAGGCGTGGACGGCGAAATAGTCGATTTCCTGGCCTGGGTGCTTCGCCTGCCATTTCTTGACGAAGGTTTTCACCTCGGCCCTGGGATCGTCGGCCGAAAAGTCGCCCGCGACGTACACGCCCTCGGCGGCCGGGCCGGCCAGCTCGGGGAACTGGGCTGTTGCCTGGGAACCGTTGGAAACGATGGGCAGGTCGATTCCCTGTCCGCGTATCTGTTGTATGAGGAGGGAAGCGTCGTTCACGTAGGAGACAAAGACGATGCCATCGAGCTTGAGCGATTTGGCCTTGGTGATCGAAGGTTTGAAATCCTTTTCGTCTGGGAGGTAGGTTTCGCGCAAGGGCACTTCGACGCCGTATTTTTTCAGCGCGGCCACGGTGAGGTCGCCGGTCACCTTTCCCCAGTCGGTGTTGAGCTGGAAGACAGCCACGCGCTTCAGGCCGAGGTCGCGGACATAGGCCGCGTGGGCGGGCGCCTCGTTGCTCTGCGACGGCGAGTTGCTCCAGATGAAGTCGCCGCCGTTCGTGAAGAGCGGATTGGAGTTGTTGAAGCCGAACTGGACTAGGCCGGCGCGCTGGTAGAGCGCGCTCGCCGCCATGGACGATGTCGAACTGAAGTCGCCGGTGGCGAGGACGATTCTTGGATCGGCGATGTATTTCTGAGCCACGGCCACCGTCTGTTTCGGATCGTTCTGCGTGTCCGTGAAGATGTACTGCAGGGGTCGTCCGCGCACGCCGCCCGAGCCATTGATTTCGTCCAACGCGAGTTCGAAGCCCTTCTTCCACGCGAGTCCATATTGCGCGTTGGCTCCCGTCAGGGGCCCGCTCACTCCGATGTAGATGGGTTCTCCTTTCTGGGCGAACAGAGGGGTGAATGTCGCGACGATGAGCGCCACAATGACGATGTGCGATATATATTTTATATTCCGCATAGGATAGTCTCCAGATATAAGATGGTTCGGCCGGCGACGCCGGCTGGGAGGAGACGGAAATACATCTCGCTCCGAGTGTTCGATTTTTTTGGGTAGAGTGTTTAAGGTGGCTCTAGGCTACAAGCCTAGAGCCTTGTACAGGACATGGGGTCGAGGGCGTCGGCCAGATCGGCGCAGAGATCGATGGGGTCTTCGAGGCCGACGGAGAGTCTGAAGATTCCTTCGCCCGCGTAGGCGCGGTACGAAGCTTCGCCTTTGGGCGAGAGTCTGAACGAGGTCCTGAGCATATCGTCGGTGGAGAGATAGAAGACGAGGCTCCTCTGGTGGCCAAGGGAGACCGCGTAGTGGATCACCTTCAGCCGCTTCGCCAGCTGCCTGGCCATGGCCGGTCCGTCCTTCACCTGGAAGGTCAGCATGCCCGAGAAATTCTTCATCTGGCGGCGCGCGAGTTCGGCCTGGGGATGCGAAGGCAGCCCTGGGTAGATCACTCGCGTCACGGCGGGATGTCCCTCGAGGAAGCGGGCTACCGTGAGCGCGCCCTCCTCGTGTGCCTTCATGCGTATGGGCAGGGTCGCCGCGCCGCGCAGGATGAGCCAGGCGTTGAAGGGGCTCAAGGTGCCGCCGCCGTGGATGCCGATGCCCTTTCGGAGAGAGCCGATGTCGACCGCCCGCCCCAGGATCGCGCCGCCCAGGGCGTCGCCGTGGCCCCCGATATACTTGGTGAGGGATTGGACCACAAAATCGGCGCCAAGTGTGATCGGCCTAGTGGCCACGGGCGTGGCGAAAGTGGAATCCACGGTGAAGAGAGCGCCCGCGGCCTTCGCTATCGTCGCCACCGCCGCGAGGTCGGTGAGGCGAGCGATGGGGTTGGCGGGCGACTCCGCGTAGATCAGGCGGGTGTTGGGTTTGACCGCGGCGGCCACCGCGCCTAGGTCGGAGAAATCGGCGCGTGTCACCTCGATCCCAAAGCGCGGGAGAAAGTCGTTCGCGAATTCGGCGGTGCCGGCGTAGCTCACGTCGCTCAGGACCAGATGGTCGCCGGCCCGGAGGGTTCCCAGAAAGAGGCCGGATACGGCGGCCATGCCGCTCGCGAAGGCCAGGCCGGCTTCCGCCCCCTCGAGGGCGGCGAGCTTCCGCTCGAGCTGGGCTATTGTCGGATTGCCCCAGCGAGTGTAGATGTAGGGCGTGTTCTCCCCGAAGTCCTCGGCGGAGAACGAGGCATCAGGGTCGGCGATGTAGGTGGTGGACATCACGATATTGGGCGCCGAAGCCCACGTCGCGGGATCGGGAGCCTCGCCCGCGTGCACCGCGAGTGTCTTCAGTTGTCTCTTGTCGTTCTCGGCGCCCATGCCGTCCTCCTAGACCGCGGCCAGCCCGAGTTCCAGGTCCGCGATGATGTCTACGACATTCTCGATGCCGATGGAGAGGCGGACGAGGTCTGGCGTGAGCCCGGACTCTTTCTGCTGCTCCTCGGTGAGCTGGGAGTGAGAGGTGCTGGCCGGGTGGAGAGCGAGGCTCTTCGCGTCGCCCACGTTCGCCAAGTGGGAAAAGAGCTTGAGCGATTCGATGAATTTTTCGCCCGCAGCCCTTCCGCCCTTGACGCCAAAGACGACCATGCCGCCACCTCCCTTCGGCAGCAGCTTCTGCGAGAGCTTGTACGAGGGATCGCCCTCGAGGCCAGGGTAACGTATCCATGCGACCTTGGGGTGGTTCTTGAGGAACTTGGCCACGGCGAGGGCGTTCTCGACGTGTTTCGGCATGCGGACGTGGAGGGTTTCGATGCCCTGGAGGAATATCCAGGCGTTGTCCGGAGAGAGGCAGGCGCCGAGGTTGCGCAGGGGCACCGTCCTGAAGCGCAGCGCGAAGGCGATCTTCCTGAGTTCCGGAGGAAGGTCGATGGCCCAGCGGAGGCCGTGATAGTTCTTATCGGGGTTGTTGAACAGGGTGAACTTAGGGTCGGACCAGTCGAAGGTACCCGCGTCCGTCGCGATGCCGCCTATGGCCGTGCCGTGTCCGCCCAGCCACTTGGTGAGGGAGTTGATGACGATGTCGGCGCCGTGCTCGATGGTCTTGAGGAGATAGGGCGTGGTGAAGGTACCATCCACAACGAGGGGCAGGTGGTGCTTTTTCGCGACCGCCGATATCGCGTCGACGTCGGCTAGGTCGAGGACGGGGTTCCCGATGGACTCGATGTAGATGAGCCGGGTTTTTTCATTGATCACGGCCTCGAATGAGGCTGGGTCGAGGACGTTCGCGAACCTGGTGATGATCCCCAGGTCGGGGAGGATGGCGTCGAACATCGTGTAGGTGCCGCCGTAGAGATTAGTGGCCGATACGATCTCGTCGCCCGCTTTCGCGATGGTGATGACCGTGTTGAAGATCGCGGCGGTGCCCGAGGCGACCGCCACCGACGCGGCGCCGCCCTCGAGCTGGCTCACGCGAGTCTCCAGGATCTCGTTCGTGGGATTGCCCAAGCGGGAATAGATGTTGCCGAACTCCTTGAGCCCAAAGAGATTGGCCGCGTGCTCCGCGCTCTTGAAGACGAAGGAAGAAGTGCGGTAGACGGGAACGCCGCGGGAGAGAGTTGTCGGGTCGGGGCTATGTCCTGATTGTACCGCTATCGTTTCGAAGGAAGGTTTTCTGTTCTCGGCCATGGGGGCCTCCTTGCGCACCGCGAGGGTGCGGGAGAGAACGTGGCCGCCCTTTGGGCAACCACCTAGAATATGCCCCGTCCGTCTCCGGCGTCGCGACGCGCGCCATGAGCCGGTCGGGGCATTATCATACTACATAACATACCTAGTCGGCCGTCTCGCTCGCTCAATTTACTTCTCCACGCGTCGGAACAGCTGGTTCCAACAAGTCAGAATACATACCACATTGTGGTAGGCGCTACTATGCACAATAACAAAACCGCTGTCAAGATGAATTCTCATTTTTTTTCGAACCCCTCCCCGCTCCTTGCCCCGGTGATGAAGCCCAGCGCGGCGGCGACGCCGCCGCGCTGGGTGGCCACGCGGGTCATCCGGCGGATGACCGACTCGCCGAAAGAACGGGATTTCCGGCTTATCTCAGGCATCGGAACTCCTTATCGCGGCGAGGTCGTAGGGGGTTTCCTGATACACGCAGTAGTTGAGCCAGTTGGCGTAGAGAAGGTGGGCGTGGGATCTCCAGGTCACGAGAGGCTCGCGGCGAGGGTCGTCGTTCGGGAAATAGTTGGCCGGCACCTTTATGGCCAGCCCCTTCGCGATGTCGCGGTCGTATTCAGCCTTGAGGGTCAGCCTGTCGTACTCGGGGTGGCCCGTGACGAAGACGCGGCGCCCGTCGCGCGAGGCAGCGAGGTAGACGCCCGCTTCCTCGGAAGTGGCGAGGAGCTTGAGGTCGGGAACGTTCACGATTTCATCGGCGTCGACCTCGGTGTACCGAGAGTGCGGGGCGTAGAACTCCTCGTCGAAGCCCCGCAGGAGAGGCTCTTTGGAATCGAGGGTTCTGTGCCGGTAGAGGCCGAACATTTTTTCCGAAAGGGGCCGCTTGTCGATGCCGTAGTGGTGGTGCAGCCCAGCCTGAGCCCCCCAGCAGATGTGGAGGGTGGACCAGACGTTGGTGGTGGACCAGTCCATGAGACGGACGAGTTCGGGCCAATAGTCCACTTCCTCGAAGGGAATGGTCTCGACGGGGGCGCCGGTGATCACGAGGCCGTCGAAACGCTCCTCGAGGATTTCGTCCAGGGGTTCGTAGAAGGCGTCGAGGTGCTCGATGGGGGTGTTGGCCGACTCGTGTGTCGCCATGCGGATGAAGCGTATGTCCGTCTGGAGCGGCGAATTGCCCAAAAGGCGCAGTATTTGGGTTTCGGTGACAATCTTGGTGGGCATGAGGTTGAGGACGGCGATCCTGAGCTCGCGGATATCCTGGTGGAAAGCGCGCTCCTTCGTCATCACGAAAATGTTTTCTTCTTCGAGTTGTCGCGCGGCGGGAAGATCGTCGGGGATTCTTACGGGCATGGGGCCTCCGGTCGCGCCTCCGTGGCGCGAAGCGACGCGGCCTCCCTTGGGGGCCGCCTAGAAACCGCCCCGTCCGTACCCTGCGTCGCGACGCGCGCAAGAAGCAGGCCGGGGCGTTTTCATGTCACATATCATACCCACGCGACCGTCTCTTTCGCTCATGGACGCTATTCCTCCGATAGAATGGCTCGGGGCCGAAAGGTTCGGCGCGGGCGAGCCGTCTTGTGATTGCGTTACTATGCATAACTACAAATGAACTGTCAATATGCGGAATTTGATATGCGCTTTGTCCCCGAAGCGATGAATATGCTGATCGCCGCGTATTCCGAGCCGCAATCAGAGTGCGCGCAGCAGTTTTCGCCCGCGCAGTCGACAGCGACATTCTCGAGCCCGGCGGCGGCGAGCCAGAGCCGCAGATCGTCGCGCCTAAAGCCCATCCAGCGGTCATGCTGTTCGGTCCGCAGGAACTCGAACTTGTGTTCGTCCAGGTCGGTGATCACGAGGACGCCGCCGCCGCGAAGGATCCTCGCCATTTCGGCGATCGCGGCGCTCGGATCTTCGGCGTGGTGGAGAAGCATGTTCGCGAAGACATAGTCGACGCCGCCATCGCCGATCGGGAGCTTTCCGGCGTCGCCCTGGCGGTAATTGATATCGGCGCCGGGGAATTTCTTCCTCATCGCTTCGAGTATTTCCACCGACTGGTCGACGGCGATCACCTTCAGCCCTTCGCGTATCAAGCCTTCGCTCATGAAGCCGGTGCCCGCGCCGATATCGGCCGCCAGTTTCCCCGGCTCGACCGAAGCGACGGTCATGGCCTTATCCCTGATCGCCGTCGAAAAGAACTTTTCCCGCATCGCGTCCCACTGACCGGCCACCCGGTCGAAATAGTTTTTACTGCTTTCCATCCAATCCACCTCCATCGTAATTAAACTTTTTCCGCGCGTTGGTCCGCCGATACCCGAGATAGCCGACCAGGAGGAGGGCTAATGGGTACAGAATCCACCAATTGAACCCCGACAAAAGAAATCCGCAGGATAGGGCCGCCAAAGCAGTGACTATCCAGCGCCGATTGCTCTTCTCCGTTTTCCAATAGGCAAAAATGCTGATCACGTAGAGCACGAGGAAGTTTTGGCTGACGATCAGCACAAGGCCGGACAGGTTTATCCTGAAAACATAGGTTACGGCGATGGCGAGGGAATACGCGACAAAGGAGACGAGGACGCTATTCAGGGGCGTTCCGTCTTTCGCCAAACGGCCCAGGAAAGACGGCAGGATTCCATCCCGCCCCGAAGCGTAGTACAGCCTGCTCGCGCTCAAGACCCAGGCGATGGCGTTGGCCGGTATGACGAGGGCCATGATGGCCGCCTGGAAAACGCCCATCGGCGTCTGCTTGACCAAGGCGGTCAGTCCCGACGCGCCTCTGACGGATATGCCGGAGGCTTCGGCGCCTATGCTCGTGACAATGATGCCGAAATAGAGGAAGAGTACCACGAGGAAGCTGAGCCAGAAGACGCGGGGGATGCTTTTCGCCGGATTTTTGAACTCTTCCAGGCTGAACGACAGGTTTTCCCAGCCGATGAAGGCCCAAAAAAGGATAGCCGTCACGCGCCAAAGATCGCGGTAGTCGAGATCTCCAGCCCTGGTCATTGTTTCTCCGAACACTTTCAGGCCGGCGCCGAGAAAGGGGATATTCGAGACGATGATGAGGAGAACCATCGCGGTCAGGGCTATCAGCGAGGCGGAATTCACGATGTTTATGACCTTCGCGCCGAGGAGGTTTCCCGCGGCCGCGAGCGCCAGGATGACGAGGGCCAGCCAATAGATCGAGTTCTCCGGCAGGCCGAGAAGATCCTTGGCATAGGCGCCGCCGATCAGCGCGAGCGCGGGAATGCCGATCGTGAAGGTCCCGCACAATACCGCCGCGACCGCGTGACCACCCCAGGCGCCCATGCTCTCCCGCGCGTATCGGGAAAGGCCCGCGGAGGAAGTGAACTTCAGCCCCAACCGCGTGAAAATGTACACCAAGGGAATCAGGGCGAGGGCGATCAGCATCCATCCCCCGGCCGCCGTATGGACATTCCCGACCTCCAGCGCCATGCCCGGCAATCCGAGCAGTCCCGAACCGATTATCATGCTGACGGCGAGCGTCACGCCTTTCCACGTGGTGATCGTTTTCCTGAGGCCGTTCATCCTTTTTCCTCCGGTCCGCGGACATTGACGGCTCTCGTCCCGGCGGGGGAATTACCCGCGCCATCGTTTTCATCCAATGCCTGTAATAGAAGATTCAAGCTTTCCATCACTTGTTCCTTCCTGTTTTCTGGAAGCCGGCCATACACGCGGCCGAAATACTCGTCCATATCGACTTCGATATCGTGAAATTTCTTTTCTCCCATCTCCGTCAGCCTGATCGAGACATAACGCCTGTCCTCGGGATCGACTTCCCTGATGACCATCCCCTTCCCTACCAGCGCGCTGATCGTCCGGCTCATCGTGCTCTTGTCGAGGGTGAGGAGGACCGCCAGGTCGTTCAGCGAGATTTCCCCAGCCCGGCCCAGCTCGACTACCGCGTGGCACTGGGAAAAAGTAACCTCGCAGCATGAGTTCTCGCGTTCGGCGAGCATTCCAAGCCGTCTTTCCAAGAGCCTGACGGTCTCCCGCAGAGCCTTTGAGCCGTTTTTAGTTTCCATTGATCCTCCTTATTGGTTGTACCATGAAACTGTTGTGTTTTGCAACCACATATTTTGCGGATAGAGTGGCGGATATAAAAAACGCGTCCGTATTTTAAAAAAGCGGAATCATATATTGACACAGTGTTTTCACCTGTGCATAGTTCCACTACCACAGTGTGGTATAAGCTTGACAAAGGCGAAAGTCGAAAGGCTTCCGCGTGCGGAGAATCAAGGTGAGCGAACGCGACGGCAGACAAGGAATGATATGTGGCATGACAATGCCCCGTTCTCCCCATCGCGCGCGTCGCGCTGCGGGGGATTGACGGGGCTACCCGCCGCGGCCGCCCAAAGGGTGACCGCATGAATCTCGGTCGGGATCGCGACAGAGCGTCCCGAGAAGAATCCTCCAGGAGCATTCCATGAAATCCAAAATTCTCACCGCGGCAGTGTTGCTTTTCGCGATCGCCGCATCAGGAAATAAGCTTTTCGCCCAAGCATCGAAGACGCCAGCGGCAGGCAAGGACGAGGTCATCGTCGTCGGGCTCGAGGGCGCCTATCCGCCGTACAACTTCATTGAAAAGGACGGGACGGTGTCCGGCTACGACGCCGACGTTATACGCGCGATCGACGAGCGGACGGATGGATTCGCCTTCCATTTCGAGCCTACGGCCTGGGACGCGATCTTCGTCGCCCTGGAATCAGGCAAGTTCGACATCATCGCGAACCAGATTTCAAAGAACAAAGCCAGGGAGGAGAAATACCTCTTTTCCGAATCCCCCTATCTCTATGGATACGGCGCGATCATCTTCAAGAAGGGCCGCACCGATATCAAGACAATAGCCGATCTTGAAGGCAAGACGGTCGCCGCCGGCGTCGGTTCCTACAACACCTCATGGCTCGAAAACTACAACGCGACCCACAGCAACAAGGTGAAGATCCAGTACTACGACGGCAACGTGGCTCTCATGTTCGCCGATGTAGCGTCGGGCCGCGTCGACGCGACGTTGAACGATCCCATCACCACCGGCCTCTTCATCAAGAACCAGAACCTTCCCCTCGACTACGCGCTGCGCACCGACAGGGACGCCACGCCCGTGTATCTGCTCTTCTCCCGCAACGAAAAAGGAGCGCGGGACAAGAAGTTGGTGGATAAAGCCCTGGCGTCGCTCATCGCTGATGGAAGCCTCTCCAAGATCTCCGTCAAATGGTTCGGCAAGGACTTCACGACCAACAAGGCCGCGGCCAAATAACGCGATAGAGCATTCCCGGCGGGACGGCGCAGGGCGGCGCTATGGCGCCGACTTTGCGCTGTCCCGCCTTTCGTCCTTACACGACCCGATCGCCTGCGACCTCCGCCTATAATCTTAATCCATACTTTTTCCGAGGAGCCCTTATGGGCAGCATTTTCGACATAAAGTTCATGGTTTCGACCGTGCCAGAGATAATTGCGTATCTTCCCATCACCCTGCTCATGGCAATAGTGTCCTGTTCGATCGGCTTCGCGCTCGCCCTGGGAATAGCACTGATCAGGTATTTCAAGGTCCGGGGCCTCGACGCCGCGGCGAAGCTTTTCATCTCCTTCATCCGCGGAACGCCTATGATCGTCCAGCTTTATCTGTCCTACTATGGCCTTCCGGTCTTGTTACAGGGGATCAACGAGTCCCTGGGCACGAACTTGAACATCAACGCCGTGCCGAGGCTGGTCTTCGCTTTCTTCGCCTTTTCGCTCAACTCGGCGGCATACATGTCGGAGACAATTCGGAGCGCGATGCTGGCCGTCGACGTCGGCCAGCTCGAGGCCTGTTACAGCGTCGACATGACGACGGGCCAAGCGCTCCGCAGTGTCATCCTGCCACAGGCGTTCGCCACCGCCCTGCCCCCGCTGGGCAATTCCTTCATATCACTCGTCAAGGAAACGTCGCTGGCCTTCAGCATTTCCGTGGTGGACATGATGGCCGAGGCGAAGATCGTGGGATCCCGGTCGTTCCGGTTCTTCGAAATCTATATCGTTGTATCGGTCATCTACTGGGTGATCTGCATCGCGATCGAGCGCGTGGTGGCGGCCGTCGAAAGGCGGCTGCGGCGCTACGACAGGGAGAGAAGCGCATGATGGTGATCGACGGCATATATAAGACCTACGGCACAAACGCCGTCCTCCGCGGCATCGATATAAAGGTCGAACGGGGCGAAGTTGTGACCTTGATAGGCCCGAGCGGCGCGGGAAAGACCACGCTGCTCCGCATGATCAATTGGCTGGAGAAGCCCGACCGCGGCTCGATCGAGATCTCGGGAGCGGCCGCCGATGCGGCTTTGGCGACGAAATCGCAGGTTTCGGCCCTACGCGCGAAGACATCGATGGTGTTTCAGCACTACCACCTCTTCAAGAATCTCACTGCCCTACAGAACGTGACCTTGAGCCTGACGAAAGTGAAAAAGCTTCCCGTCCGGCAGGCGGATGAGATCGGCCTGAGCCTCCTGGGCAGGGTCGGCCTCGCCGAGAAACGCGACGAATACCCTTCCAGGCTCTCGGGCGGCCAGCAGCAGCGGGTCGGTATAGCGAGGGCCCTGGCCGTGGACCCGGAAATCATGCTCTTCGACGAACCGACGAGCGCCCTCGATCCCGAATGGGTGGGCGAGGTGCTCGGCGTCATGAACGAGATAGCCGCGGAAGGGATGACGATGCTGGTGGTCACGCACGAGATGCGCTTCGCTCGGGACGTATCCAGCAGGGTGCTTTTCCTGGACGAGGGGGTCGTCGCGGAGGAAGGCTCCCCCGAAGACATTTTCCTCCGCCCCGCCCAGGAGCGCACGAAGCGCTTTCTGTCGCGGACACATCTCGCCTGATAGGCGCGGCAGCTCGCGTTCCGGGCTGCCGAATTCACGAAAGGAGAATACCGCCATGTCAAAGATTTTCTACCCCGATTTCTTCAACGACGTCCTGGGCCCCATCATGCAGCCAGGCTCCAGCGGGAGTTTCGCCGGGACAAGCCGTGTGGGACGGATCGCCAGGCACACGCTGAAGAGCGCCCCCGCTCGCGTCCGCATACTCTTCAATCCAGGCGATCGTCATCTGGCCAACCTCGGCAACATGATGGAGGACAGGGGCTACCTCGGCGGCCTCCAGGACTTCGCGACGGACGATATCCGCCTCTTCGAGGCCCACGCCCTCGCGCGGGCCTCGCGGATCTCCTACGCCTTCGCCGAGCTTCCCGCGGACAACGGCAGGATTGGGAGCGTACATTTCGAGCTGGAAGGCGTAGACGGAGACAAAGCTACCCTCACCGCCCAATCGGTGGGCGGGGGGATGGTGAAGACCTACGGTATTCACGGTTTCCCTTTCCAGTGGCAGGCGGACACCCATCTCCTTCTCGCCTTTGGCGGAGAGGAGGCCCTGTCCAACAAAGGAGTGGAAGCCTTCGCGCGCGGGCTGGGGACGAGCCTCGTCGAGGTTTCGCGGGCGAAGCGGGACGATGGCGCGAGCGCGGTTTTTTTCGAGGCTTCCACGCCGCCCGACATCGCCGCGGCGCGGACCGCCTTTCCGGGCGCAGAGATCCGTTTCCTTCCCGCCCTGCTTCCCGTGGTGACGAGCGCCGCGAAGAAACCGCAGCTCTTCCGCACCGTGGGCGAGTGGAGGAAAGTCGCCGAGGAACGGGGAATCTCTTTCGCCGAGGCTGCCATCGAGTACGAGAAGGCTTCGTCGGGCTGGAGCCGCGCGGAAATCTGGGAATACTTTGAGCTGATCGCTTCCATCATGGACGAACAGATCCACGCCCTCGAGCGGATCGGCTACGACAAAGCGAAGGACACGCCGCTGTTGCCCGTCTACGGGAGGCAGTGGGACCGCTACATCCGGGAAAAGCGCCAGCTCGCCGACCCGCTTACGACCCATATCCTCGTGCATGCCTTCTCCACCAACGCCAAGCTTCCGGGCGTGAAGATCGTGCCGGCGCCGATGGGGACGGGGGGCGGTTATCTTTTCTCGGCCCTCGATGCCGTACGCGAGGCTCGCGGTTTTTCCCATGAAAAGATGATCGAGGCCCTGATCGTCGCGGCGGGCCTGGGCGCCCTCGCCTTCACCCACACCAACGCGAGCGGCGAAGTGGGCTGTGTCGGTGAAAGCGGCGTCTGCTGCGCTATGGCATCGGGAGCCGTAACCTGGATGGCCGGGGGGGACGGGCGCCAGGTCGAGAACGCGGCCTCGATGGCCCTGCAGGCTAACCTGGGCATACCCTGCGACCCGGTTCCCGGCGGCCTTGAGTTCCCCTGCCTCACGAGGACGCTCCGCGCCGCCGTGACGGCGCCCCTCTACGCCGATCTCGCCCTCTGCGGCATCGATCCTCTCATCCCTTACCACGAGAGCCTCCTGGCGATCGAGCGGCATTATAGGCGGGCGGCGCCGGGGAGCCTCTGCGGCGGCGACTGCGGCTTCAACTGCACGCCGACGGCGCAGAAGTGCCAGGCCTTTCTGCGGTCGGAGATGGAGGGGAAATATTCCTACGAGGCGGAGGTTTAGCGCTCGGCGGCAAAATAAGAGCATTTACCCGCGGGTTCAACGCTCTGCAGCCCAGTCGGAGGCGGCGGGAAAACCGAAGGCCGAAGCCGCGTCCAGGACCGCGCGCCTCACGGCGAGTTCGACGGCGCGGACGGCGAGGATGCCAACCGCGTCGGGATCGGCATTAATCTCGCCTTTGGACAGCGCGAAGATAGTATCGCCGTCCCAGGCTGTGTGGGCTGGGCGCACCGCCCTCGCGATGCCGTCGTGGGCTACCGATGCCAGCCGCGACGCTTCGGCCTTGGTGAGCGAGGCGTTGGTCATGACGGCGCCGATTATGGTATTCTCCCCGCTGAAGAAGTCGCGGCGTTCGGCGCGGCGGGCGAGGATGCAGGCCTCGGCGTTCAGGAAGGAGCCGGGCGTCTCGCCGCGGACTCCCGCGAGCGTTCTGCCGGCCTCCGCGGCGTCGGCCACCACGTCTCCGACGCAGTTCACGGCGAGGATGGCGCCGACGACAAGTTCGTCCACGGCGAGGCAGATGGCGCCGAAGCCGCCCTTCATGGCCCGCGTTCGGCCGAGGGCCTTGCCGACCGTCGCGCCGGTGCCGGCGCCCACGTTCCCACAGGGAACGGACCCTGGATGGGAGGTGGCGTCCGCGTTGCCGTAGCGCGAGGACGCGGAGGATCGTGCCGCGTCCTCACAGGCTGCGTAGCCCATCGCGACGTCTGGCCTTGCTGCTGGATCGCCGCAGCCCAGATCGAAGAGCACGGCGCCGCAGACGATGGGAACGACGCCGACGCCGACATTCCGCCCGATGCCGCGCTCCTCCAGATACTTCATGACGCCCGCCGCGGCGTCCAAACCATAAGCGCTCCCACCCGCGAGGAGTACCGCGTGGACCGACTTCCGCGCTATCGCGGGATCGAGGGCGTCAGTCTCCCTGGTGCTGGGCGAGCCGCCCCTAACGGCCACGCCCGCGACCGCTCCGTCGCCGCAGAGGACGACCGTACAGCCGGTGCCGCCCGCAAGGTCAGAAACGTGGCCGACGCGGAAATCTTCGAGCCTTTCGAAGGAAACGGTATCGACACTCATGGCGAGATTCCGGGAGCGATGGCGACGGCAGCGGCGCCGTGGACCAGAATATCCTCGACGGCCCGAACGATGACCTCCACGTCGGCGAGCGCTCCCTTGCCGAGATCGCCGCAAGCGAGGAGGGCTTCCTTCGGCTCCACCACAAACCACCCCCTGGCCGCGAGCTTCGCGAGATTCTCCTTGACGGCGGGGTTGTTCCACATATTCGTGTTCATGGCGGGTGCGAGGAGGACGGGCGTTCGCTGGCCGAGGGCGAGGGCGACCGACGTGAGCATGTCGTCAGCGAAGCCATACGCGAATTTGGCGATGACGTCGGCTGTGGCCGGCGCCACGAGAAGAAGGTCGGTCTTCTTGGCCAGGGAGATATGCTTCACCTCCCTGGGAAAATCCTCGTCGAAGAGGTCGACGAGAACACGATTCTTCGAAAGCGTCTGGAGGGTCAGCGCGGTGATGAACTTCGATCCCGCCTCCGTGAGGATGACGTCGACGTTGTGGCCGCGCTTGGTCAGAAGATTGACGATGTCAGCCGCCTTGTACGCGGCGATGCTGCCGGTCACTCCGATAAGTATGTTGCTCATGGCTTGATTTCTCCTTTGGCGAGAATGAGATGGGCGAGGCGGGACGCTATCGCCGCCTTGCCTTCAAGCCTTTCGAAGGAACCATCGGGAGAGAGGAGGAGGCCCTGGTGGACAGCGGCGATCGGTGTCGCGATGCCAGAGGCTCCGGCGCTGGAGGCCGCGCCGTCGCAGGTCAAGGCGCGAAGCGCCGAAGCGTCGTTCGCGAGGACGTAATCGCAGTCATTCGCTTTCAATAGAGCAGAGGCAGCCGCGACGAGACGCCCATCGTCCGCCCCGCTTAAGAGCTTGAAGCCAACGATGAGGGCGCCGGGAAACCATCCGCGGAGCAGGGCGATCACTTTGGGCGCGCGCTCGAGGACGAGAACGAGGTCGTCCAGCGTCGAGCCTATCTTGCCGGAACTGTCGAGGTCAGGCTCCTGGTCTGTGAGGGCGCGGAGCGTGGTCGCGCGGCTCACTCTGTAGTCGGATACGGCCATCGAATGCACGACGGCGTCGATCCGACAATTTCGGGATATTTCCTCCAGCGTGGACGACAGATCGTTGATACCGCCGACTTCGACACAGGAAGCGCCAGGCAAAAGAGGCATAGCGGCTCCGCGTCCATGGACGTAATACATTTTCCCGATTCGATCGGCCCCGCTGCCCAGAAGCGCGTCGGTCAGAAGGGCGCCGAGCCGGCCTGTCGCTTCATTCGTGATCGAGCGAACCTCGTCTATTCGTTCTCTCGTCCCTCCTGCGGTGATGATGATGTCCATTTTGATGCTCCTCCCGGGCCGTCCGGTCTTGAAAATTAGTCCCAAAATATACCACAATGTGGTATGGTACATCGTTGTCGAATAATTGTTAAGTCCAGTCGGTTCGCTCCGGCGCTTCGCTTGACCCCTCGCCGGTCGCGTGCTAGGATCGGCGAAATCTTATGAGTATAAATTCCGACACCACCGCGAAAAAGCGGAACATTTCCTCCCGTTCGAGCATTCTCGAGACTCTCGCGTCCGGTCGATGCGTATCCATCGAGGTTGTCCCGCCGCCCCGCGGCGGCGATCTGGAATCGATCATGGCGGCCGTGGAGACCATAGCGCCGCACCATCCTTCCTTCATATCGGTGACCGACCACCCGGGCGGGAAGGCCTGGGCCGATTCGGCGGATGGGCCGCGGCGGGTGGCCTTGCGGACGAAGCCGGGCACCTTGGGGACGGCCGTGGCGCTGCGGGACGCCTTCGGTTTGACGACAGTACCCCACATCGTCGGGGGGATGGCCGACAGGCTCGATGTCGAAGACCTTCTCATCGACCTTCACTACGCCAACTTCCGCGATCTCTTCGTCGTGATGGGCGACGATCGCTTCACTCCGGCGGGCCAGGCCGCCGCGCGGCATTCCCCCTCTGGCGGGGGCTCAGGCGAAGAGGGCTACGCCCACGCCTCGGATCTCGTGGCCCACATTTCCAGACTGAATTCGGGCGAGTACACGCCGCCGGCCGAGGGCAAACCCACGGCTTTCACCATGGGTGTCGCCGCCTATCCCCAGAAACACTTCGCCGCCCCGAACCTCGAGACCGATATCGAGCACCTGGCGGAAAAGATAACCGCGGGCGCGAGTTTCGCCATCACGCAGATGGTCTTCGAGGCGAAGCCTTACATCGAGCTCGTGCGGCGTCTCCGCGAAAGGGGCATCGACGCGCCCGTCCTGCCCGGCATTAAGCCGCTTTTCAAGGCTTCGAGCCTGGACATGATCCCTCGCAGCTTCTTCGTCGACCTCCCGCGGGGACTGGTGAGCGCCCTCAAGGAAGCCAGAAGCCCCGAGGAGGAAAAGGCCGCGGGCATAGCCTGGACGGTAAGGCTCTGCCGGGAACTCCTCGACGCCGGGGCTCCCGGCCTGCACTTTTTCACGATGGGGCGGGGCGCCGGAACGCGATGGATCCTCGACG
Source organism: Rectinemataceae bacterium (assembly GCA_035560555.1). Taxonomy (GTDB): domain Bacteria; phylum Spirochaetota; class Spirochaetia; order Treponematales; family Rectinemataceae; genus UBA11090. The sequence continues at coordinate 6,474 of DATMZF010000020.1, read as the reverse complement.
CCCTTTTCGGGCCTAAAGGCGGCGCGGCTTGAGCGGCGCCATCTCCGATGGCGCCGCCCGCCTCGCGTCGATGTTCGGCGACAGGCTGACACTGGCCGACGGTTCGACGGGCACGGCCCTCGAGGCGCTCGCGCCCGAGGTCGCCGCGGGAGGTCGCCTGGCCCTCGTTCCCCTGGAGCACCCCGACATTTTGGAAGCGCTGCACAAGGCATATTTCGACGCTGGCTCTGACCTCGTCGAGTCGGCCACCTTTTCGGCCAGCGCGCGCGATCTCGAGCCTTACGCCGAGGGCTGGCTCGGCGGAGCTGGAGGCTGGAATAGCGGTGCCGAGGCCCTGAGTTACGCGGTGAACCGCGCGGCGGCCGGCCTCGCGGCGAAGGCGGCGCGAAACGCGAGCACGGGGGAGCGGCGCCGCCTCGTGGCTGGATCGATGGGACCGGGCGACGCGCCGCCTTCCCTGGGCTCATCCACCTACGCGGAACTCCTCGCCTCCTATCTCCCCCAGGCGCGCGGCCTCGCGGACGGAGGCGCCGACCTGGCCATCATCGAGACCTGTCAGGATCCGCTCCAGATCAAGGCGACCATCGCGGCGCTTCGCGACCAAAAAGGCGGACGCGGGCTTCCTTTCATCGTTTCCGCCACCGTGGACGAGCGGGGAAGGATGCTAGCCGGGACCGACATCGCCGCCTTCGTGGCCATCGTCTCGCCCTTCGCGCCGCTCGCCCTCGGCCTCAACTGCTCAGGCGGCCCCGACGAACTCGAAAGCTCCCTCGAGGAGCTCACGGCCCTCTCACCTTTTCCTATCTGCTTCATGCCCAACGCCGGCCTGCCCTGCTCGGTGGACGGATGTACCTCCTATCCTTTCGGTCCTGAAGTCTTCGCGCGAAAAGTCGAAGCCCTCGCCAGGCGCTTCGGCGTCGCCATCGTCGGCGGCTGCTGCGGCACGGGCCCGGCGCACATAGCGGCGCTCCACGCACGCCTCGGTGACAGGCCGAGGGCCTCGGAAAGACCGGCCCCAAGGCCGGCGCTCTCCTCGCTCTATAGGGCGCGGGACATCGGCCCCGGTCTCTTCAAGATCGGCGAAAGGGCGAATTCGGCGGGCTCGGCGGCTTTCGCCGCCCTCCTCGACGCCGAGGACTTCGAGGGCATGGCGGACAAGGCCTTGATCCAGGAAGGCAGCGGAGCGTCGGCTATCGACCTCCATCTCTCCCGCCCGGGAAGGGACGAAGCGGCCGACCTGAGGCGTCTCGTCTCGTTGATCGCCCCGAGGGCACAGGCGGCCCTTTGTCTCGATTCAGGCGATCCCGAGGTTCTGGCGCGCGCCTTGCCATTCGTCGGCGGCCGCCCCTTGCTCAACTCGACGAACCTCGAGGACCCCGAGCGGGCCCGGCGCGTCTTCGCCCTGGCGGCGGAGTTCGGCGCCGCCGTCGTCTGCCTGGCCATGGACGGCGCCGGGCCCGCGCGCTCCGTCGCCGAAAAGACGCGCGTCTGCCGCCGCCTCTACGACATCGCCACGACGGAGTTCGGCCTTCCGCCGCGGGCGCTTCTCTTTGACCCGCTCACCTTCACGATCGCGGCCGGAGGAGACGCGGCGACCACCATCGAGGCGATCGGCGCGATAAAGGCCGCCTGTCCAGGATCGCTCACCGTCCTTGGGGTGGGCAACGTGTCCTACGGGCTTCCCAAGGCGGCGCGCCCGGCGGTGACTTCCCTCTTCGTGGAAGCCGCCGTCCGCGCGGGCCTCGACGCGGCCATCATGGACACGGGCGGCATACCGGCGCCCGGATCCATCGACCCCGAACTCCGCGCCGCCGCCCTCCTCGCCCTCGGTTTCGAGGATCCCGGCGTCGCGGGTTCGACACCCGACGCGAGCGCGGCACCGAGCGCAAACGCGGCCTCCGGCGCAAGCGCTACACCCGGCGCGAGCGCTTCGGGGGACAGGCTGGACGATCTCCTGGCCTGGGCCGCGAAGAAGGGAAAGGACGGAAGCAAGAGTTCGCAAAAACCGTCGGTCGCCGGCGTCCCTGAGCCGACCGCGCCGGAGTCTGCGTCGGAGGCGCCAGCTTGGCCGCAGAATACAGCCTCGGCGCTTGCCACTGCCCTGTCGCGGGGCGACGCGTCGCGCGCGGAAACTGAGGGAAGGCGGCTCGCCGAAACGGAAGGGGCGGCTCGTCTCGCGTCCGCCGTGACGGCTTCCATGGCCGAATCGGGCAGGCTCTGGAACGAAGGCCTTCTCTCCCTCCCCCTCGTCCTCCGCTCGGCGGAAGCGGCGCGACGCGCGCTTTCCGCCATAGCCGCGACATCGGCCTCGACCAACAAGGGCACGGTCGTCATGGCGACCGTCAAGGGCGACCTCCACGACATCGGCAAGAACATCGTCTCGGCCATCCTGGGCTGTTCCGGCTGGCGCGTGATCGACCTGGGCACGAACGTGTCGGCCGCGGCCATCGTGGAAGCGGCCCTCGGCAAAAATCGCGGCGGCGACGGTGAACGCGATGGCTCCGGCGCCGGGGAAACCGATAGCGCTGGCGAAAGCGTCGGCGCCGTGGCCATCGGCCTCTCGGGCCTTCTCACCCGCTCCCTCTCGGAAATGAAGACCATCTGCGAGGCGCTCCAGGGCGCCGGTTCCCGGAGTCTCGTCCTCTGCGGAGGCGCGGCCGTCGATCCCTCCTTCGTGTCCCGGGAAGTCGAACCCAAACATCCCGGCCTGGTGCTCGCCTGCGCCGACGCCTTCGCCGCCGCGAAAGCCCTGGACGAATTCCTGGACGCGAAAAAAGCGGCCAAAACCTCGCCGAGGATTTCTGCCAAGGATGCAAGCCGCGAACAGCGACCTTCTGTTTCGAGCCCGCGCGGGGGTACTCCCATCGCGCCCAAAACCAGCCCCGCCTTCCAGCTTCCCTTTGAGGGCGCCTCGGGCGCGATCCCCATCCCCTTCGGCGAAATCCTCTCGCGACTGGAGCGCAACGTCCTCTTCTCTTCCCGCTGGGGGTACCGCCGCGAAGAGTACGCCGAGGCTGAACGCGAGCTTGAGCGCCTTCTCCCCGTGGCCGAGCCTATCGCGGAACCGAAAGCCATCTACGGTTATTTCAATTGCCGCCGCGATGGCGAAACCAGCCTCGCCATCCAAGCAACCGTCCAGACAGCAGTCCACGCCACTGTCCAGACCGCTAGCCAGCCCTCGGCCCGGTCCGACAGCCTGGACAAACCCTGGGTGCTGCCCTTTCCCGCAGAGCGCGGCGGACAGCGCAGGTCCCTGGCTTCCTATTTTTCGCCCGAGAAAGACGCGATCGCCTTCTTCGCCGCGACAGCCGGACCTGGAATTGCGCGCGCGGCGCGCGCGCTGAAGGAGGAAGGCAGATTGGAGGAGTACTGGCGCCTCCACGGCCTCGGTTCGGCCATCGCGGAGGCGGCCGCGCAGTGGGTCCACGACAGGATAGCGGCGGAAATCGCCGCGGCTGGCGCGCCTACCAGGGGCAAGCGCTATTCTTTCGGTTTTCCCGCCTGTCCCGGCACCGAGTATCAGGATGCCCTCCTCGAACTCCTCGGCGCCTCGCGGATCGGCCTTCGCGCCACCGAGGGCCACCAGCTCGATCCCGAGCACTCGGTCACGGCCTTCGTCATAGCCCGCCCCGACGCGGCTTATTTCGACGCCTGATCGATACCGTCTATAAACGATAAATTCTGAAGAACGAACGATAGATAGCGATACGGATGGGGAGGACGAGCTTGGCGGCAATTCCGGCGGATAAAAAGCGCGACAAAGCGATGCCCTGCCTGAGATGCGTGACATTCGACTCAGGTGGCAGCCGTCTCCAGGGATTTTTCTTCCATTGGTCCGGCATAACCCCGAAACCGACCCTCCTTCTTCTCCACGGGATCCCCGGAAGCGAACAGAATTTCGACATCGCTCGAGCGATCCATCGAAGAGGGTGGAATTGCCTCATTTTCCATTATCGCGGCTGTTGGGGAAGCCAGGGCGACTACTCGATTCCCGGCATCCTCGACGATATCGAAGCCGCGACCAGTTTTCTTCGCGCCCAAGAGATCGTCGATACCGGCAAACTCGCGATCGCTGGCATCAGCTTAGGCGGATGGGCCGCGATCGCCGCCGCCAGCCGTGAGCCGCTGTTCAAATGCGTCGTCCCTATCGCTCCGGCTTCTGGTCTGAAGCATGATACCAGTGGCCTGCGTATTGAAGATCTGCGGGAATTTGCCAGACATCTCACAGGAACAACGGCGGAAAGGCTGCGACAAGAGCTATGCGCTCTCGCGCCCCTCGTTTCGTATTCGTCCTGGTTGGCTGACAGACGAATCCTGCTTATAACCGCCGGCAAGGACGAGTGCTTTCCGGAAGGGCTCTATGACGATTTTCATAAAACCCTGCCCCAGATCGAATGGTTGAAAATTCCCCGCGCGGATCACGTGTTTTTAGTCGGCAGGGGCAGACTCGTCCAAAACGTCGTGGCCTGGCTGGTAAAATCGATGGGATGATGGACTCCGGCGACGGATGGAAAGCGGCGCCCGCCTTAAGCAATCAGCAGCAGGACGTCGTCGATCCGCCGCATGACCCGCCGCCGCAGTCGGGCGCCGTGCCGCGCAGCTTCCCGATGATGATGGCTCCGGCGCAACCGACACCGGCTTTCACCACCAGGGCCCCCACCGGGCAATTGCGCGCGCAGGCGCCGCATTCCATGCAGGCGGCGCGCGTATGTATGGAGGCTTTCCCCAATTCGATCCGGAATACCGCGTGGGGGCAGACATTGACGCATTCCCCGCAGCCGACGCAGGCTTCGCCGTCCAGGCTGAGCGTTTCGCCGTTTTTCATATATGTCATGGTCATTTTTTCTCCTACAAACCGAAAAGCCGCGAGGCGCCGGCCGCGACAAGCCCCAGGGCGAGCGACGAAACCATCGGCCAGAAACTCCTGTCCACTTCCAGGAGGGCTCCCGGCTGGCAGGTGTAGGTCGAGGCTCCCGTGAAGTTCATGGCGAGAAAAGCGACGACCGGCGTCGCGACGAGGATTCCCCCGGCCGCGGCGAGGAAGGGCATTTGAAAGAGGAAGGCGCAGAACAGCGCCCAGGCCGCCCCCAGCGCGGCGCCCTTTACCACGAAAGCCCTCGAGGGAAGCCAAGGAAGCAGGGCCGGGAAAATAACCGTACCTATCGGGATGCCGCCTAGAAGGAGGATCGCGGCGGGTATCGCCCGCGCCAGCCAGCCTTGCGCGGGAAGCGCGAAAACGGCGGCCAGAGCCAAGGCCGCGGGAATTATAGGCCAGGAATGCGCGATTTCCACGGGGGCGACGGTCATTCGATCCCTCAAATTGAAGGTGACCTCAGTCATGACGGCGCTCTTGACGCGGCCCGCGGCCAGCCATGCCGCGATATCGGCGGCGCGCACCGGTCCCCATATTACCCGAAAGCCCGACTTCTTCAGCACCTCGGGAGCGGAGACGCCCGGCGCGCCGAGCTGCGGCAGGACGATCTCGCGATGCGAGACAAGATCGGCCAGTTTCGTTTTGGCGATCCTCGACACGAGTTCCGCCGTCCCGAAAGATCCCTTGCCGGCCGCGCACCATACATTGATGCCCTTGGTGTCGAGGACGAGAATCCAGCTGTCCAGCCCCGCGAGATTCGAGCGCAGCGCGTCGAAGCTCAGCTTATAGTTCGCGCTGACGAACACCGGCGAGTCTTTCGCGGGATTGCCCACGGCGTAGATGCCCGGCAGAACGCTGTAGCGCATCCGGCCAACGCCCCATCGCGCCCTGAGCCCGCCCAACCTGTCGCCAGAGTCCAGACTCGTCGCCGCGACCGGAATCGTCCTGCCGCCGTACACTATAAATCGTTTCACCCAAGGCTTCTTGAGCCCGTCCAGGACGACGAATCCAGCCTGGGCCTCGGCCTTCGCTTCGCGCTTCAGAAGAAGGCTCATCGTTCGGCCGCCTCGGGTTCCCGGCAGCAGCCGCCCGATCCGCCCCCTCTCCCCGAACACCGCCAGGCCCGCATGGCCTTGGCGAACAAAGGAAGCGCCGCCATGAGCATATCTTTTTCGCCCGCCGGAAGCGACGCGAGGAGTCCATCGTAATAGCGGTCGCAGAGATCATTGATCGTATCGGCCTTCTCCCGCCCCGAAACGCTGAGGCGGACAAGCTGGCGCCTGCGGTTGTCAGGGTCTTCCCTTCTCTCCAGAGTTCTCGTCCTGACGAGACCGTCCACGGTGCGGGAAAGGGTCGAGGCGTCCAGCTCGAGGACGGCGGCCAGGTCTCCGACGCTGGCCTCGCCCGCCTCTTCCACGGCGAGAAGCAGGTGGCACTGCGCCGGCGTCACGCCGCAGCATTCGGTCTGGGCTACGAGGGCAAACTCCACCTGACGCTCGAGCGCCCTGAGTCCTTTGCGAAAATTCCGGATCGAAGAATCAGCCATATTTACTCCGACGCCGTAACACGGACGTCGGAGGAAATATATATGTATACTACAT
>DATMZF010000019.1:0-6832 GCA_035560555.1 Rectinemataceae bacterium | reverse complement strand
ACGAGCCATGGTTGTTTCTGTTCGTAGGGCTTAAAGACTAGCTTGTCACTTTTCCCTTTCGGCATGTCCTATTTTATCATGGTTCCTGTAGTTACTCGATATATATAATAAGGGGCTGCCCAACTTTTTGGACAGCCCCTTCTTTTTTTGCGGAATACTGATTGACAGAAACGTAGCCGATACGGCATTCTAGCCGGCAAGAGAAACCATGAAAGCGTACAAACTGTTCGTATGTTTCATGCGGAGCGGCCATCTCGGGCCGCAATCCGCCAGGCGCAAGGCGCGCGCTATCTCCCTTATCTAAACCATCTTCTCCAGAAAGACCATATCCTCAACCCAGTCTCCACGCGATGCCTTGAGGCATCGATAATTCACCCCAGGAGGTTCACATGAACCGCGGATTTTTCAGGATACTCATTGCCGGCGTCATCGCCATCGCGGCGATCGCGCAGGGCACGGCCCAAGGCGCCGCCCCGACCAGCCTCAAGGTCGGAGCGACCGCCGTTCCCCACGCCGAGATTCTCAACGCGATCAAGTCCGATCTCGCCGCCCAGGGCATCAAGCTCGAGATCATCGAGTTCACCGACTATGTCACGCCGAACATAGCCCTCGCGGAGAAGCAGCTGGACGCTAATTTCTTCCAACACCTCCCCTACCTCGAGTCCTTCGCCTCGGCCCGCAAGCTCTCTCTCGAGAGCGCCGTGGCCGTCCACGTCGAACCGCTCGGGCTCTATTCGAAGAAGTACAGGAAGGTATCGGACTTTCCGGCGGGCGCGACGATAGCGATTCCGAACGACCCGACGAACGAGGGGCGAGCGCTGATCTTTCTCCAGGCGAAGGGGCTGATCAAGCTGAAGGACAACGCGGGGCTCGAGGCGACGACGAGGGATATCGTGGAGAACGCGAAGAAGTTCCAGTTCAAGGAGATCGAGGCGCCGCAACTGCCGCGGACGCTGCTGGACGTGGCGGGAGCCGTCATCAACGGGAACTACGCGCTGCAGGCGGGGTTCAACCCGGTGAAGGATTCGCTGCTACTCGAGGGAGGGGACTCCCCTTACGCCAATATTCTGGTGGTGAGGAAGGGCGAGACGAAGAATCCGCGCATCGTGGCGCTGGCGAAGGCGCTCACCTCGCCGAAGGTGAAGGATTTCATTCTCAAGACCTATGGTGGCGGCGTGGTCCCCGCTTTCTGAGCGGCTTCACGGCCAATTTCTGTTGAGTATCACGCATAAAATCAAAAATTGCTGGGGCGGTCCGCGATGAGTGGGCTGCCCTCGTCCACGCTCTTGAACAAGACCCCCTATTGGTGTGAGAATAGCCTCTACCACGCAGTGGTAATACCACTGCGTGGTATTACCGTGGAGGGCTGCGATCATGGGAAACGCTGGCGACAACGTGGGTTCTAACATAAGCTCTGAGAAAAATCCTGAAACGAGTTCGGAAAGGAGCGCAGGCTCGACCGAAGGCGCGCTTTCGGGGCTTCGTCCCATGGACAGGGCGGGATTCGCCAGGGCGAGGGCGCTTCTGGGAAAAAGTCAGCGCGATCTGGCGCGCCTCCTCGGCATATCGCTCAAGGCGGTGGAAAGTTATGAGCAGGGCTGGCGCAACGTTCCTTCGAACGTCGAGAGAATGCTCTACTTTCTCCTTTTTAAGCTGAACGAAAAATCATTTGCCCAGGAAAGTCCCTGCTGGTCGACGAAGTCCTGTTCCGACACGTCGCGTAAGGAATGCGTCGCCTACGTGACGGGAGAGGGCCACTTTTGCTGGTTTTTCACGGGCGGCCTCTGCGCTTCCGCGAAAGCTTCCGGGATCGGTGAGCGATACTGCTATAGCTGCAAGGTTTTTTCGCGGATCAACGCTTTAGTGGAAAGCGCGGCGACCGCGGAGGGAATCGCGGGGGCGCCTCGCGATGACTGGTCCATCTAGCGTGGAGGCGGGAGACGAAGTAGCCGTGGCTGGGCGCGTGGCGAGGCGGCTTGGCGCGAAAGGCGCCGTATCGGCCGTCGGCAAGCTTGTCGAAGTGGCCTTGCGTCGCTATTCGATGATAGAAGAAGGCGACCGCATCCTCGTCGCCGTCTCCGGCGGCAAGGATTCGACGGCCCTCGCCTGCGACCTCGCGGCCAAGCGGCGCTGGTGGCCAGTGAACTATGAGCTGCGCGCCATCCACATCGCCACGGATTTCTGCAACTGCTGCAAGAAGACCAAGCTTGTCTCCCTCCTCGAATCCTGGGAGATTCCCTACGTCTCCATCGACGTGCCGGTGATCGGAAGGCTCAAGCCCGGACGATCGATGAACTGTTACTGGTGTTCGACCCAGAGGCGGACGGAACTCATCCGCTACGCCATGGCGAACGGCTTCAACAAGATAGCCCTGGGCCACCATCTGGACGACGCCGTCGAGACGCTCCTTATGAACATGCTCTACAAAAGCGAAATTTCGGGCATGCTGCCCGTGCTCCGCTACAAGAAATATCCCCTCTCGATAATCAGGCCGCTTACCCTCTGCGAAGAGAGCCAGATCGTAGCCTTCGCCGAGGAGAAGGATTTCCGTTCCGCGGCCTGCACCTGCCCCTTCGGGCGCGAATCCAAGCGGCGCGAGGTAAGGAAGCGGATAGCCGCCCTCACCGGAGGCTCGAGCGCGATGAAGCGGAGTCTCTTCGAGTCGGCCGAGCATGTAAACGGGGAGTATCTCCCCAGCGGGCCCCCTCTCGCAGGGGCGCCCGACGCTGGGGACTAGCTCGGCTCAGAGCGTCGGAGCCGCGAGCGCCGGCTCCTCGAAGAGCCAGGTGGACAGATAGCGCTCGCCCGTGTCGGGCAGGATGACGACGATCACCTTGCCCGCGCTCTCCGGGCGCGCCGCGACCCGCAGGGCTGCCCAGAGCGCCGCTCCCGACGAGATCCCCGCCAGAATTCCCTCATGCCTTGCCAGATCGCGCGCGACGACGCCGGCGTCCTCGTGTCTCACCTGGATGACTTCGTCGATGAGTTTCGGATCGTAGACACCGGGGATGAAACCTGCCCCGATGCCCTGGATTTTATGGGGGCCTGGCTGGCCGCCCGAGAGGACGGGCGAGGCGGCCGGCTCCACGGCGATGGCCTTGAACCCCGGTTTTCGCGGCTTGAGCGCCGAGGCGATGCCGGTGATCGTCCCGCCTGTGCCCACGCCCGCCACCACGATATCCACCTTCCCCTCGGTGTCGCGCCAGATCTCCTCGGCCGTCGTCTCGCGGTGTATTTTCGGATTGGCCGGGTTGTCGAACTGGCTGGGAATGAAGCTGCCCGGCGTGGATTCGGCGATTTCCTTCGCCTTCGCGATGGCGCCCTTCATGCCCTTGGCCCCTTCGGTGAGGACGAGTTCGGCCCCGTAGGCCGCGAGAAGCTTGCGCCGCTCGACGCTCATGGTGTCGGGCATGGTGAGGATGACCCGGTAGCCCTTGGCCGCCGCCACCGCGGCGAGCGCCACACCGGTGTTGCCCGAGGTGGGTTCGACGATGATGTTGCCTTTCTTGAGGGTGCCCCTGCGTTCGGCGTCCTCGATCATGGCGAGGCCGATGCGGTCTTTGACGCTGGAGAAGGGATTGAAGGACTCGAGTTTAGCGAGGACGATCGCCAGGGGCAGAGCCCCTGGCGCCGCGCCGGGAGCGGCACCCAGCGCCGCGCCAGATGCCGCTTCGGGGGTTTTTATCTGAACGAGTGGGGTGTTTCCTATGAGATCGGTTATGCTTTTCGCGTATGACATTTCATGTTCCTTTCACGCCCGCTTTCGCGGCGCGCTGTCGTGTCCGGACGATGTGTTCCGGGCGATGGTGAAAATGAAGGTGCTGGGGATCTGAGGTCGCGCCTCGACGGCGCCGTCAGTTTAGGCGGAGAGGGCGCGGAATCGGAGACACGCATGGAGGGACTGGCGCCCCTCCGCTACCTCCGGCAAATAATGGTCGGTCTTGGCATTCATTATGAAAATAATATACCACAATGTGGTATGATAATGTCAAGCCTCGATGTCGCGGGCGTTTGGCTGGACCTCAGCCTCGTCCCACGAGCTTCCGCACCACGTGGGAAGCGATGATGAGTCCGGCCACCGAGGGAACGAAGGAAACCGATCCCGGAATGCTGCGCCTCCCGAGACAGGTGCGGTCCTTCTTGGGGCAGACGCAGCCCGTGCGGCAGGGGTTTTCCGATTCCTCCACTTTTATGGGGATCTCCTTCGAATAGACCACGTCGAGCGCCGCGAGCCCGCGCTTGCGAAGTTCGTAGCGCATGACGCGGGCGAGGGGGCAGACGGAGGTATCGTAAATGTCGGCGATTTCGAGCTTCGTCGGATCGAGTTTGTTGCCCGCCCCCATGCAGCTTATGATGGGTATGCCCAGGGCGCTGGCGCGCATGATCAGCTCGATTTTGGAAGAGACCGTATCGATGGCGTCCACGACATAGGAGACGGCGGGCTTGCCTGGAGTATCCTGTCCCAGGAGGCGCGGAATATTTTCGGCGTCGCAGTACTCCTGGAAAATCGCCACCTCCGCCTGAGGGTTTATGTCGAGCACGCGCGCTTTCATCACCTCGACTTTCGGCTTTCCGACGGTGGACCTGAGCGCGATGATCTGGCGGTTGATGTTGGTGAGGCAGACGGAGTCGTCGTCGACCAGGATGAAGGAACCGACTCCCGAGCGGGCGAGGCCTTCTACCACATAGGCGCCGACGCCGCCGATGCCGAAGACGGCCACTCTGGCGGCGGCCAGAGACTTCATCGCCTCGGCGCCGAGGAGGAGTTCAGTCCGGGAAAATGAGTCGAGCATGGATTCGATCCTATAGAGAGGGCGCGCGAAGGGTCAAGTATCCCTCTTCCGGAAAAAGGTTGATCGACGTCGCCGTGATGGCGATATTCGGTGTGGCGGCTGTGTTTGGGTTGCGGGGTATGCTACTCTCTGATCTGTGAGGAAATGATATATGAATAAGAACGGATTCTACGTCGCGTATTTTCTGTCGCCGCTGGTCCCCATCGTCATCTACCTTGTCTCCCTCGGCACGCCCATCGACCTGTATGCCTTTTCGGTGATTCTCGGCATCGGCGCCTTCACCTTCCTATGCAATCAGTTCCTTCTGGCCGCCCGCCCCGGTTGGGCGACGAAAGCCCTCGGGCTCAAGCCGCTCATAAGGTTCCATTCCACCATGCCCGTCGTGATCGCGGCGCTCGCGCTGGCCCACGAGACGATGAAGGAGATGGCTGGCCTGGACACGGAGTCCCCGCAAGCCAAGTTCGGCGAGGCCAGTCTCATTCTACTCGTTGCGGTCATCGCGTTCACCGTTCTTTTCATGGCCACCACCTTCCTTATGGACATAGAGCTCCTGAAAAAGCTCAGAACCTGGGTCTACGCGCGGACCGGGCTCGATTACAAGAAATCCCGCGCCCTGCACAATTTCACCGTTGTCCTAGCCCCTCTCCTTCTCGTACATGTCCTGCTCGCCTCGAGTTCCCGCTTTGCCGCGAATCCTGTCGGCATGCTGACGCTGGCGGGCTGGATGGTATTCTCGCTCGGTTCCTATCTGCGGTACAGGCTCAAAGGCCGACAGATCAAATCAAAAAAAGGAGCGTGAGGATATGAACAGAAATCGCTTGTTGCCGGCGCTGTCGATAGCCGCGTGCCTGCTCTTCTCGGCTGTCGCCCCGCTGTCGGCCCAGTCCCTTCCATCGCTCGCGCCGTCGGCGCAGGTTCCCGTCGCGGACGGTAAAATCGAGGCGGGAGAGTACTCCTGGCACGCCGCCGTCAAGGATATGAAGCTCGAGTTGTCCCTTTCGGCCGATTCCTCGACGCTGTACGCGGCGCTGGAGGCTCCCACCGCCGGTTGGGTGGCTGTCGGACTGGGCTCGCTCAGGATGAACGGCGCCTTTATGGTCATGGGCTATGACAACAATGGGACTCGATCGGTCAGCGAACAGACCGGCGCGATGTTCGGCCACAAGGAAAACAAGACGCTCAAGCTGCGGAAAAGCTCGGTACTGGAACAGAACAAGGTCACCACTCTCGAGTTCGCGGTCCCCGCGGCCGAGTACCTGTCCCAATCCAGCCTGAAACTGCTCGTGGCATACGGAACGCCGGACAATTTCACGACGAAACACCTCAAGTATGGCACCGGTGAAGTGCCGCTGCAAAAAGCGGCGAAATAGTCCGTCCGCATAGGGGCAGAATCTTCCCATCACCGTCTTCCCGTAGATTCCTCATCTCTATCCTATCCTTCGGCTATGCTTCAGCCTCGGAACCCGTCCGCCGCTGATGAAGAGTCGCCGACGAGGAACAAAATCTACCGTCTCAATCTGAGCGGTCCCCTCAGCGAAAGCCCCATCCTCTCCCAGGTCGAATACTGTTTCGATGTAAGAATGCGCATCCTCAGAGGCCTCATCTACAGGACAGAAATCGGCAGGGATGGCGAGCTTTTTGTCGAGATTCTCGGGACCGAGCCCGCGATCTGCTGCGCTTGCCTGTGGCTCACCGACCAGGGCGCGAAGGTCGAGTTGATGACGTCCGACTGATTTATATCCTCTCTCGCCGTGTTTCCCGCGCGACGCCTTGAGGCGTCGATACAACATCCCAGGAGGTTCCCATGAACCGCGGAGTTTTCAGGATTCTTCTCGCAACAGTCATCGCCATCGCGGCGATCGCGCAGGGCACGGCCCAAGGCGCCGCAACTGCCGCGGACGCTGCTGGACGTGGCGGGGGCGATCATCAACGGGAACTACGCGCTGCAGGCGGGGTTCAACCCGGTGAAGGATTCGCTGCTACTCGAGGGAGGGGACTCCCCTTACGCCAATATTCTGGTGGTGAGGAAGGGCGAGACG
>DATMZF010000018.1:0-4243 GCA_035560555.1 Rectinemataceae bacterium | reverse complement strand
ATTTTAAAACCATGTTTACTATATTTAATCAGGTTCAATACACGGAGCGGCAGGTAAATGGACAGAAAAGCAAATCCGACCTTGAAGCAGGTCGCCGAGCTCTCCGGCTTTTCGCAGGCATCGGTATCCATGATACTGAATAAGCGAACCGATGTCTCATTCTCCGACGAAACGGTCCGCCTTGTCCTCGACGCCGCGGAACGGCTCGGCTACGCGAAATCCGCAGGGGTCAGCCGCAAGCGGCAGCTTTCGGGCAAAAATCTCATCGCGGTGTTCTGCCCTAATATTTCCAATCCCTACTATTCGACCCTCGTCCAGGCGATCGAGCAGTCCGCCTGGGAAAAGGATTTCCAGGTAATCGTCATCAATACCTACCGTTCCCCCGAGATAGAGGCAAGGAATCTCTCAATATTGAAGGAAGCCGAGATAGCGGGGCTGATTTTCACGATGCCACCCCAGGTTCCCCACGCGCTCGAGAAGACCAACAGGTCCGTCCCGACGGTGCTCATCATCGACAAGGGCTCGTCCATCAACCTGGACACCGTAGAGATGGACAACTATGGGGCCGGCGTCCTGATCGCCAGACACCTTCTGGAACTGGGGCACAGGCATATCGCATACGTCTCCACCACCCTCGACGACGCCAACGGCATGCGGATTCGCCGGCTCCGCGGCCTGGAAGCGACGTTCAGCGCGGAATGCCCGGAGGGGAGCGTTCTCGTCCGCGCCCGCGACGTGGCGCCGCGCGAGGAACTCCAGGATCTCTTCATCGAGCATCATGTGGGCTATGAACTGGCCAAGGACTGCCTGACGGACAGGAACATCACCGCCTTCGTGGCGGTGAACGACATGGTGGCATACGGCGTCATAGACGCTATCGCTTCGGAGAACCTTAAAGTGCCCAACGATTACAGCGTCTGCGGCTTCGACAACATTTTCCCTTCCAGGCTCTCCCCCATTTCGCTCACGAGCGTGGACAGCTACATCATCGACAAGGGGCACAACGCTTTCGCCATGCTGTACAGCCGTCTGAACGGCTCGAAGGACGCCGCCGCGGCGCCGAATGTCATAACCCGCGTCGAATATCCCCCAAGACTTATGGTGAGGGGATCCACCGCCCCGGCGAAAAGCTCGATCGAGGAACGATGACATGAGCAGAATTTTCGCGCATAGAGGATTGAGCTCTTCCTGCCCGGAGAATACCCTCCTCGCCTTCCGGAAGGCGCTCGAAACGGGCTGCGATGGCATCGAACTGGATGTGCAGCTGACGAGGGACGGCGAGCTCGTCATCATTCACGACGAGACCATCGACAGGACTACCGACGGAAAGGGCAAGGTCAGGGATTTTTCTTTTGAGGAACTGCGGCGCTTCGACGCGAGCGGCCGTTTCGCCGGAGATCAAGGATTCAACCCCATCCCCAGCCTCCGCGAATATTTCGATCTCGTGAGGGATCTTCCCCTCATCACCAACATCGAACTGAAGAACAGCGTATTCCCCTACCCCGGCCTCGAGGAGAAGCTCATCGCGACGGTCGGCGACTACGGGCTCGAGGACAGAGTGCTTTTCTCGTCCTTCAACCACCAGTCGCTCATGAAATGCAGGGAACTCTCGCCCCGCTGCGAAATCGCTTTCATCATCAGTTCCTGGCTGATATCGGCGGGTTCTTACTGCAGGCGAAACGGCGGGAACTACATCAACCCGCGCTTCTGCTTCCTGACCCAAGACAACATGGACGAGCTTCTGGAACAGGGCGTAAGGGCCATGGCCTGGACCGTCGATGATCCTACGGAAATGAGAAGGCTCGCCGGCATGGGGGTGGATTCCCTCATCACCAACGAGCCTCTTCGCGCGCGGGAAGCTCTCGGGCATTGATTTGCGCACAGGCGGGTTGCGCGCGACAGAGGCGCGGCGCCGAAAGTCGGAACCCGCCTGGGCCCAACAGCGTCTACAGGTCCAGGGCCTTGGTCGCCACCTTGTCGAGAACCCTCGCGATGAAGGCGTCGGTCGGCATCCCATTCTCCTGCCTCCCGTCCCTGAACCGCACCGAAACGGCTTTTTCGTCCATTTCCTTCTGTCCGACCACCAGCATATAGGGAATTTTCTGGTTCTGCGCGTCGCGGATTTTCGCGTTCATGCGCGAGTCGGAGAGGTCGGCGCGAGCCCGCATTCCTGCGGCCTTGAGATCGCCCACCAGCTTCTTGGCGTAATCGTCGAAGGCGGGAGCGACGGGGATCACCGTCACCTGCTCGGGACAGAGCCATACGGGGAAGGCGCCGGCGGTGTGCTCGAGATAGACGCCGAAGAAGCGCTCGATCGAGCCCAATAGGGCGCGGTGGACCATGTAGGGCCGCTTGCGCTGTCCGTCGGCGTCGACGTAGGTCATGTCGAAACGTTCGGGTTCGTTGAAGTCGAACTGTATGGTCGTCAGCTGCCATTCGCGACCGATGGCATCCTTCACTTTGAGGTCGATCTTGGGTCCGTAGAAGGCGCCGCCGCCTTCGTCGACCTCGTAGGCCAGGCCTTCCTTCTCCACGGCCTTGCGCAGGCTCTCGAGGGCCGTGCTCCACATCTCGGGGGCGCCGACGGAGTCCTCGGGATTGGCTGGCTTGGTGGCCAGGTATGCCTTGATTTCCTTAAAGCCGAGGGTCTTGTGCATAAATAGGGAGAAGCGCAGGACTTCGGCGATCTCGTCCTGAATCTGATCAGGCGTGCAGACGATGTGCGCGTCGTCCTGGGTGAAGCCGCGCACGCGCATGAGCCCGTGGAGGGTGCCCGAGCGTTCGTAGCGGTAGACGGTGCCGAGCTCTGCCCAACGCAGCGGGAGGTCCCTGTACGAGTGGTTGTTCGTCTTGTAGATCATGATATGGAAGGGGCAGTTCATCGGCTTGAGGTAGTAGTCATCCTCGTCGATCTTCATCGACGAGTACATGCCCGCCTTATAGAAGCCGAGGTGTCCGGAAGTCTCCCAGAGCCAGCTCTTGCCGATATGGGGGGTGAAAAGCACCTCATAGCCGTTCTTGTAATGCTCCTCGCGCCACCAGTTCTCGAGGGCGACGCGGAAACGTCCGCCCTTGGGATGCCAGTACACGAGACCGGGCCCCGCCTCTTCGTGGGTCGAGAAGAGATCCATATCCTTGCCGAGCTTGCGGTGGTCGCGCTTTTCGGCTTCCTCCAGCATCTTGAGGTGAGCCTCGAGATCGGCCTTGGAGGCGAAGCAGAAGGCGTAGACGCGGGTGAGCATCGGGCGCTTCTCGTCGCCGCGCCAGTAGGCGCCCGCTATGGTCTTGAGCTTGAAGCAATCGGGCCGGATAGCGCGGGTATTCTCCAGATGAGGTCCCCTGCAAAGATCCATGAAGCCATCCTGCTCGTAGATGGAGATGGTTCCGTCCTCCAGGTCCTCGATCAGCTCCAGCTTGAAAGGCTGGTCGGCGAAGAGGGCCCTCGCCTCTTCCTTGGAGACTTCCTTCCTGACGAAAGCGTGCCCGCCGGAGATGATGCGTCTCATCTCCTTCTCGATCGAGGGAAGATCTTCGTTCGTTATCGGGGTAGGCAGGAGAAAATCGTAGTAGAACCCCTCGTCGATCGCGGGTCCTATCCCGAACTTGGTGCCGGGAAAGAGATGCAGCACCGCCTCAGCCATAACATGCGCGGCCGAATGCCTCACCATGTTCACGTCGTTAACCATAAAACAGCTCCTTTTTCGCCGCTCCGGAAGCCCCTCGAGGCTTCCGGCGACGAGTGTCAAATACGACACGGCCCCCATCGCGATACGCCCATACGGAAGCCGCGCTTCTCGTAAGGACGAATCGCGTGGGGGCCTATGGAACTCAGACGCGCTTTACAGCCGTCCGGCTTTAGGCTTCACGATGATCCGCGGTGCCACCTTACTTCGGCTCCCCGCGATGGGGGCCGCTCTCGACGCCTTTGACGGAAGGCCGCCGGAACCGGATACTCGCACCCCGAAGGGGAGGCTTTCACCGGCACTGCTACGGAGTGGTTTTCTTCGGCGCCGCGACGGGATCCTTCCACCCTGAGGCTCGCGCGCGACTATTGTCGCGACCTCTGGGATCCCTCTCTCATGACGCTGAGCAAGCCGAATACTTGTCTCCATCATCGCATTTAACTAAATATCCTACGGAGAGCTGCCGAATGTCAAGCATAACGGCCGGGCATCGCCAACCGGCCGGAGCCGCTTGCTTCCGGAAATGCCGCCGCTATTTCCAAACACCTTGTTTATAATTA
>DATMZF010000017.1:0-94637 GCA_035560555.1 Rectinemataceae bacterium | reverse complement strand
ACGAGCCATGGTTGTTTCTGTTCGTAGGGCTTAAAGACTAGCTTGTCACTTTTCCCTTTCGGCATGTCCTATTTTATCATGGTTCCTGTAGTTACTCGATATATATAATAAGGGGCTGCCCAACTTTTTGGACAGCCCCTTTTTTTGTTTTCCAATCTTGTCTTTAGGCCCCAAAACTCTTATCGTACCGGTATGGGCGCGATTCCGCTTATTCTCGGCCTATTGGCCGCTTATCTTCTCGGATCCATCCCGACCGGGCTCATCGTGGGGAAGCTTTTCTTCCACAAAGATCCGCGGGATGGAGGAAGCGGCGCCACCGGTGCCACGAACATATTCAGGCAGTTCGGCGCGGCGGCGGGTCTGGCGGTCACCGCCGTGGATATCTCGAAGGGAGTTCTGGCCGTCATGGTCTGCTCGGCGTTGGGGCCTACCGGCGCGCGGGGAGCCGCCGCGGCGCTCCCCGCAATCGTAGTGAAGATCGCGGGAGCTCTCCTCGCCGTCCTGGGTCACGTCTACCCAGTATTCGCGGGCTTCAGGGGAGGGAAGGGCGTGGCGACGGGCGCCGGCGCTCTCCTGGCTATAGCTCCCGGAGCGGCGCTGTTTTCGGCGATAGGTTTTGTTCTCGCGCTGGGCGCGACCGGCATCGTTTCGGCCAGCTCTATAGCGGCGGCGCTCATTCTGCCGGTCGCCGTCGCCCTGGGCGCGGCGGGGTCCCCGCCCTCGCCCTGGCTCCTGGGCTTTTCGGCCGTACTGGCGGCCTTCGTCGTCTTCACTCACAGGGCGAATATCGGGCGCATATGTGGCGGCCGGGAAAAATCCTTCGACAAACTGAGGTTTCTGCGACGCAGGCGCTGATCGCTGGCGCATGACCCTTCTTGCTCTTTGACAAAAATTGTAATACTGTGTTATTGAGATGAAAATAGCATACCTTGACGGACCAAGGCTCCGTACAGCCTTTCTCGCGGGATCGCAGTCCATACTATCCAACGCGGAAGGCCTCAACGCGATCAATGTATTCCCCGTTCCCGACGGCGACACCGGAACCAACATGGCCAGCACGATGCGGTCGATCGCCGCGTCTCTGAGGTCGGCCCTTCACCGGGACGCGGGCAGCGTGCTCAAGCAGGCGGCTCGCTCCGCCCTCGAAGGCGCGAGAGGGAATTCCGGCGCCATCCTTGCCCAGTTTCTCCAGAGCCTCGCGCACGAGTTGGGATCGGAAGCCAGGATCGGCGCCAAACGCTTGGCCCAGGGCGCGGTCGTGGCGGCCGAGAAGACCAAGGCGGCGCTGACCGTTCCGCGCGAGGGGACGATCCTCACCGTGCTTCACGACTGGGCCGGCGCCCTACGCGATTCGGCGACCCATTGCGACGATATCTTCCTCGTTTTCCATTCCGGCCTCGACGCGGCGAAAGCCTCCCTCGAGCGGACGCGGAATTTCCTGCCTGAAATGCGCAGGGCAGGCGTCGTGGACGCGGGGGCCAAAGGCTTCGTCCATCTTCTGGACGGAATGGCCGAACTGCTGAAACCGGGAAAG
This sequence comes from Rectinemataceae bacterium, assembly GCA_035560555.1. Lineage (GTDB taxonomy): Bacteria > Spirochaetota > Spirochaetia > Treponematales > Rectinemataceae > UBA11090. The sequence continues at coordinate 93,103 of DATMZF010000017.1, read as the reverse complement.
TGGCTGAGGGCGCGCCTGGCCCTGGGCGGTGATAAGCGCGTAAGGGCTGTCTCGGAGGGATTCTCCGTCGAACCCACGGCAGAGACAGCGGTCGCCATGAATTCCCTCGACCTCGATGCCGCCGATCCCGACAGCCCCCGGTACTGCACCGAGGCGTTGCTCCTTGCCTCTTCAATGCCGCTCCCCACGATCCGCGAAGCCCTTTCCGGACTGGGCGACAGCATCGTCGTCGCCGGCGACGAGGAAATCGCCAGGGTCCATGTGCATAGCGACAGACCCTCAGCCGTATTCGATCTCCTCGAGGCGACTGGCGCCGTGGAACAGCACAAAGTGGACGACATGGAACTGCAGCGCCGCCTCGCGCTTCGTTCAGCGGGCAAGGCGAAAAGGCCATGCGTCGTCATCGTGGACACGGGCTGCGATCTTCCGGGCGACTATATGCTCGACCATGGAATCATAAAAGTGCCGGCGTTGATAACGATAAACGGAGCGACGAGGCCCGATGGCGCGGCTTTGGAACTGGAAGCCATCCACTCGAAGATGAGAAACGACCCCGGCTTCTCCATGTCGACGAGCCAGCCGGTCGAGTCGTCCTTCGTTCGGGCTTTTACCCTCGCGCTTTCGCAGGCCGACGAAGCCCTCTATATAGGCCTCAGCTCCGCCATGTCGGGCACCTTCCTGGCGGGGAAAAAGGCCGCCGAAGCTTTCGGGGGCAGGATCGGTTGCTTCGATTCGAAAACGATCACCGCGGGAACGGGGGCTTTGACGGCTTTGGCGGTTGAACGCGCCGAAGCCGGTTCTACGGCTGGCGAAATCTTGGCCGAGCTCGAAAAGAAGCGCGGGGAGCTGGCGCTCTTCGTGGCCGTCAAGGACCTCGCGAGCCTCATCCGTTCGGGCCGCCTGCACGGCATCAAAAGCCTCGTGCTCAGGAAATTCGGCTTGAAGCCTCTGCTCGCGACGGACAGGACAGGAAAAGCGGTGACAAAAGGCCTGTATATCGGCGAAAAGAACACGGTTTCGGCGTTATTTTCCAGAATTCGCGGGTCCATTTCATCGGATGTCGCCTGGACCATCCACATCGTCCACGTAGCCGCGAAGGAAGAAGCCGAAAAACTGGCCAGCCTCTGCGGAGCCCGCGCGAGTTCCGGAACGGAAATCCTCGTGTCGGACATGGGGCCGCTCCTCGCCTCGATAGGCTGGCTCGGCGCCGTGGGAATCGCCGCGGTTCCGAGGAGCTAGCCGAAACGCCACCTCTCGCGGCGAGGGCGCTCTTCCCGCGCCATTTTCTGAATTCACCTCGCCGCGGACGACGTCCTCCACAACTCCAGCATCTTGAGCGCCCTGTCCGCCGTCCTGAAGACGACGACGCCGCGCTTCTCGAGCACCCCGCAGAGAGGATCGTAGAGCGGCCCCGTGTCGACGACGGCGACGAAGGGCTTGTCGGTCTCCGCCATGAGCGAACCGTATCGGCTCGCGATGGAATCCGCTTTCGTCACGTCCTCATCGTGGACCGCTGGATCCGCGGCGAGGGAATTCATGCGGACGGTGAAGGGCACGATGCCGACGATGCCGAGGTCGCAGTTCTCGTCGGCGAGGGCCGCCCTGAAGGAGCGGTCGTAGGTGTCGTCGCTTCCCATGGGCGTTATGTCGAGCGGATTGTGCACATCCACGATTTCCGTTATGCCCGCGTCATCCAGCACCTTCGCGAGCGCGGCGTTCGTCGCCTTCGAGAATTTCGCCAGCTTCATCCCGCCCAGGTTGTCGGCTATGGCCACGCACTCGAAGCCAGCGTTGGACACCGCTCCCAGCCTGTTTCCCTTCGCCTTTTTACCCTCGAGGAGGGTGAAGATGGTGATCGCGTCGTCGAACTCGTCGAGGCTGCCGCAGACGATGGCGCCCGCCTGGGCGAACAGCTCCCTCGTGACGGGATAATCGCCCGCGATGCTCGCCGTATGGCTCGCCGCCGCGCCGGCGCCGGCGCTCGTCCTTCCCGCCCTGTAGAAAATGACGGTCCTGCCCGACTTGACGATGGCCTTCGCGGCGCTCAGGGTCTTGAGGCCGTCGAGCGCCTTGAAGCCCTCGACGTAGACAGCGAAGACCCTAATGTCGGGGTCGTCACGCATATAATCGAGGTAGTCGCCGATGGTGAGATCCATCTGGTTTCCGAGCGTGATCACGTACTTTGGGTTGATATCGGGATGCTTTGAAATCCTGGTGATGGAGAAGGCTCCGGACTGCGAGATGACGGCGAGGGGGGCGACGACTCCCTTGGGCATCGGCAGTTTGTGCTCGGGTATGAAGAGCGTGTTGTACTTGCCCGGCACCGATCTGATACCGAGGCAGTTGCCTCCGTTGATGAGGGGGCCGGCGCCGCGCGCCCTCGCCTCGTCGAATGCCTTCCGCATCTCTTTCACGATGGCGTCCGAGCCGGTTTTTTCCTCGAGGCCGCCGGGAATCACGATGACGGACCAGGCTTTGTCGCCCGCAACGATCTGGGCGAGGGTCTCGGGCGTGCCCGCGGCCGGGATGACGAGGACGAATAAATCGACCTTCTCGGGAAGATGGGCGACGTCGGGAACGCAGCGGCAGCCGTCTATGCCCTCGGCTCCGGGCTTTACGATGTAGATGCGTTTTGGGTCGAAGCCGTTTTCGAGAAGGTTTTTGAGGATGATGCGGCCATTGTTGAGCCCCTTTTCGGAGACGCCGATGATGGCGGCGCTTTCGGGCGCGAGGATGCGACCCAGATTTTCAACGGGGCGAGTGTCCTGGGCCGCGTTGCGCGGCTGGCCATCGGGGGCGGGGGACAGGCCGATCGACGAAAAATCCTTCAGCTTGACGAGACAGTCGAGGGCGAGGAGCCGAGATGCGGGGGCAGTGTCTTTGGCCTCGGCTTCGGCGGGCGAGCCCGCGGCCGCTCCGGGAGTCGGCGCCACGGAGCCCGAGCCCTTACGGATGACCATGGGGTTCACCTCGAATTCGGAAACGCCGCTCGCGGCGAGAGCTTCGGAGGCCGAGATGAACTTCATGAGCGCCTCGACGAGTTCCTCGCCGGGAATGGAAATTTCGGTGTTGCGCAGGCCGGCGCTCACGAGACCGAAAACGACGCTTCTGGACAGCGTTTCCCTGACGCTTTCGCGCGTCGCGGTCCTCGGGGAGAAACAGACGTTGGCCGATCCAGGCTTGAATTTCTCGGCCAGGAACTCCGCGTAAATGCCGCCGGGGCCGAAACTGACGACAGGCCCGAAATCGGCCGCGAAGCGATAGCCGAAGATGATCTCATGCCCGAGCCGGGGCTCGAACTGCGCGAATTCGTTGATGGTGTACCCGTCGACATGGAACATGACGAAACGAGCTTCCATCGACCGTATGGCTTCGAGAATGGCTTCGGTCTCATTCGCGACGATGGCGACGCCGCCCACCTCCGTCTTGTGCAGTATCTGTGGGCTGATCACTTTTACCACGACGCGCGGTCCCGGAAAGAGATGATCGCCACCGTCCGATCCGGCGGCGTCCTCGGAGGCGGTCCGTCCCGCAAGGGCCGCGTAATCCTCGGCCGAGGTCACGAAATGATGGCGCGGCGCCTCCATCCCCATAGCCTCGAGCATGGCAAGCCCTTCCAGTTCGGTGAGCGAATCCCTGCCCTGGGTCTTCGCCGGAACCAGGATGGCGGAAAACTTCTTCGCGAGCTCGGCCTGCGCCGGACTCAAGACACGCTCAGTGGGCGAATTGCGCTTGACCATCTTTGAATGCCCTCACATTGGCTTGGGCTACAGCTTCGCCCTTGCGCGCGAAGAGAGCCGTGATTTCCTTCTCGATCAGGCTGGAGGGCACCGGCATCAGGTCGGCCGCGGCCCCCACGAGGACGACGTTGGCCGCTTTCGCGCTGCCGGCCGCCTTGGCTATCGCTTCGGCATCGAGGATCCTGTGCCGGGGCAACTTCTCTATTTCGGCGATGATGTCGCCGGTTTCCGGATAATCGGAAATATTCTTGATCGGAGTTAGCGCCGAGACGACGACGCCCCTGTCGGCCGCGAGCCAGGAGACATAGCGCAGGGCTTCGAGCGGCTCGAACGCGAGAACGAGGTCGGCCGATCCCTTCGGAATCGTCGGGCTCTGGATTTCCTTGTCTGAAATGCGCAGGTGGGCGAGGACTTCGCCGCCGCGCTGGGACATCCCGTGGACCTCCGACTGTTTGACGAGATACCCGGCGGCCATGGCAGCCCTGGCTATCACCACCGAGATGGAGAGACCGCCCTGTCCGCCCACGCCAGCGAGGATGATATTATAGTTCATGATCGCCTCGCTTTCTTGAGATACTCAATACACTCACGTCTCAGGATGATGACCGATACGCCATCGTAGTCAAGTTCTTCGCGGATAGCGGCTACATTCGCCTCGTGGTTCTTTCGGTGCGCCTCGAGTTCGCGGACGTGCCCTCGCTCGACGCCCAACCCCTCAAGGATGGCTCGCAGCCTGGACCCCGGCGATATGGTCGGCTGGGCGCCCGTCATGCCCGTCGTGCTGTTGTCGAGGATGAGGACGGTCAATGTCGTTTTGTGCGCCACCGCGTCGAGGAGATTGGTCATGCCGGAATGGTAGAAGGTGGAGTCGCCTATGGTCGCCACGGCTTTTTTCAGGCCGACCGAGGAGGCTCCGCGCGCCATGCCTATCGAGGCGCCCATCTCGACGCAGGAGTCCACGGCGTTGAAGGGAGGAAGGGCCGCCAGCGTGTAGCAGCCTATGTCGGAAGCGATCAGGAATTCGGCTTCGTCCTTCAGCGCTTCCTTGAGCGCGGCAAAGGAATCGGCGTGCGGACAGCCCTGGCAGAACTGGGGCGGCCGCGTCGGAATAACAATTCCGGCAGAAGGCAGTGTCGCCTTCTGCGCGAGTCCGAGCGCCGCGCGCACGGAATCCGAGGAGAGCTCACCTTCGAGGGGAAGGTCGCCGGACAGCTTGCCCGCAACGGGCAAGGGCGCCGGAAACACCCCGACGATCTGTTTTTCGATGAAGGTCTGACCTTCCTCTATCACGAGAATCTTTTCCACGTGAGCGGCCAACTCCCTGATTTTGTCGCCGCCGATGGGATAGCGTCCAATGTGGAGATGGGACGGACGGGCGCCATCGTGGGCGGTCGCCCAGTCGTCCTCGTTTTCGAGATAGTAACGCAAACCCAGACCGCAGGTGATCACCCCCAGGCTCTTGTCGCGCAGGTTGATCGCCGCGGCGTTCTCGGCGTCCGCGCGGAATCGCAGGTTCTTTTCGAGAAGCGCTTTCCAATTTTTCCGCGCGTTGGCGGGCATGAGTATCCACGACTTGAAGTCGGCGCATTTCTCGAGGGCGTTGGTGCCGCGCGCCGCCATCGTCCGCACCGGCGCCCTAGCGTGGGCCAGCCGCGTCGTGACACGGAGCAGCACGGGAACCTCATGCGCCTCGGAGTAGTCGAAGGCGGCGCGCGTCATCGCGTACGCCTCCTGCTGGTCCGAAGGTTCGAAACAGGGAACCTTCGCGAAATCAGCGAGCATCCGCGAATCCTGTTCGTCCTGGCTCGAATGCATGCCAGGGTCGTCCGCCACCACCACGACGAGCCCGCCCTTGATGCGGACGAGCGCCGAATTGGTGAAGGGATCCATGGCGACGTTGAGGCCGACATGCTTCATGGAAACCATGGCGCGCCTACCGGCGAAGGAGGCGCCCAGAGCCGCCTCGTAGGCGGTTTTTTCGTTGCTGCACCACTGGGCGACGACGGTTTTCCTGTCGGCCTCGGGCAGCGCGACCAGGTATGCGTCCAGGTTGTCCTGGATGAACTCCATGATCTCGGTCGAAGGGGTACCCGGATAGGCGAAGGCGCCCGAGACACCGGCGTCAAGAGCTCCGCGCCCTATCGCCTCGTCGCCAGAAAAAACGAACTCCGGCATCGTGATTCTCCTTGTCGGGACTGTCCTTTCAGAATGGCCGCCCCGAGCGTTGTATCGTGTCAGAAGTAAAGCTCGAATTCCTGCGGAACGGGGGCGTTGTAGACATACTCCGCGTCTTTCGACTTGCGCGCGATCCAGGCGCTGACGAGGTCGGCCGGAAAGCTCCCTTCCAGATAGGCGCTATCCTTCTTTAGTCCGGCGAGGACGTGGTAGAGACCCGTAGGGAAGGTGTTTTTGGGCGTCACTTTGTCGGAGGAGAAGCCCATGGCCACGGGATCGAGCTCGCGCGCGATGCCGTCCAGTCCGGCGAGGACCATCGCGGCGAGGAAATAGTAGATGTTGGCGGTGGCGTCGCCGGTCCTGAACTCGATGCGCGCCTCGCCCTTGCCGAGATATCCCGGAATTCTTACCGCCGCGGCTCTCGATCCCTGCGCGAAGGTCGCGCTCACGGGCGCCTCATAGCCGGGCACCAGGCGGCGATAGGAATTCGTCGAAGGATTCGAGAAGGCGAGGAGGGAGCCCGAAAGCGCGTGGGAAAGGATGCCCGCGGTGTAAGAAAGACCCGTCGCGGAGAGCCCGTAGAGCCCCTCACCCGGGAACACCGACGTGCCGTCCTTCACGATGAACTGATGGACGTGCATGCCGCTGCCCGCGATCTTGTACATCGGCTTCGGCATGAAGGTGACGTTGAGCCCGAGCTCGGCCGCCTCGTTGCGCAGAATCCACTGCGCGAGGGTCACAAGATCGCCCGCCTTCCTCAGCGATATGAAATCCAGCTCGATCTCGAGCTGGGAGGAACCCACTTCGTGGTGGTGATATTTGACGGGAATGCCCGCGTCGATCATCGACTGCACGGCCTTGTTGCGCAGGAGCTGATAGCGATCGTCCGGCGAGGAGAGGTGGTAGGCCCTGGAAAGCCCCACGCGCGGCGAATCCTCGGATTCTTCCCCGATCCCCTCGGAGTTCTCGACGAAATAGTAGGAATGATCGACGGTCGTCGAATAGCGCACATTGTCGAACACGTAGAATTCCAGCTCGACGAGAAGCATGACATCCTCGCCGACGCCGCTTCGTCGCACCTTTTCGAGCGCCTTTGCGACCACTTCCCTCGGATACTGGGCGAAGGGCATGCCGTCGGTCGTTTTCACATCGCAGAAGGCGTGCAGAATCCTGAAGCCCTCTTTCTCTTCGATGAAAGAGCTGCCCAGATCGGGTACGGCGACCATGTCCGAAGAATGGACTTTCGCGTAGCCGAAGTTGGACGCGTCGAAGCCGATGCCTTTCTTCAATACTTTTTCGCTCGCGTAGCTTGCCGGAAGGCTCACCGCCCGAAGTCGGCCATCGATATCGATGACGAGCAGGGACAAGTAGTCAAAACCACTCATATCGTGGTTCCACGCCGAAAGTTTCATAGCTTCTCCATGGTTATTTGCCCGCTGGAAGGGGTGAAAGCGCGGGCACTGTGCTGCGTCATATGCATCGATACAATAGTAACCCGGGAAGCTCATTCTGACAAGTTGAGAAAAGCCATATATGAAACGGGATGGTCAAATATTGAAACGATATTATGGAAGACTCCAAGAGCTCCAATCGCGCCGCCGCGATTGTTCCGGCGAATGGGCGCGATCTGCCCCGCAAGTGCTTGACAGAGCGGCATCGTAACGGTAAAAATACATTCCGCGTTGCCCGGATGGTGGAATTGGCAGACACGCTAGATTCAGGTTCTAGTGCGAAAGCATGGGGGTTCAAGTCCCCCTCCGGGCATTTTTTAGGCTTCCGAAAGGGAGCCTTTTTTATTGCGGAATGCGTCGGGAATCCCAAGCCTGGCGAAAAAACGAAACGACGGCGAATCCTTATGAGGCAAAGGGGCAAAAACAAGCTTGCGCGTTGATATCCCATGGTGCAAGATCAGTCTATGCTGGATCATCGTCTCTTTTATAACTGCCGCGCGCACAGTCTTGCCCGGGAAGGCGAGCGATTCGGAGGGTTTATCGTCGACGCGCTGGGACGATTCGCGGGTTTTATGCCTGAGGGTGCCGAGCTCCCTCCGTTGAGGAATCGCGTTAATCTGGGGGGCGCGACGGTTCTGCCCGCGTTCACCGACGCGCATACGCATTTCCTGTCGAAGACGCTGCTAGGAGCCCTCGGGCCGAGACTCTGCAGCCTCGAGGATGAGAGGCCGAAGCCGGACCGTCTGGAAGGTTTGCTCGATTTGATCCGAAATGCCGCCGCGACGAGGCCGACGGGGCCTGTCGTGGGTTTTGGCGCCCTGCCGGCGGGGCTTGAGGAGCATAGGCTACCCACCGCGGCCGAGCTGGATGCCGCGCTCCCGGGCAGGGAAGTCTACATATTTTCGCTGGACGGTCATTCGAGCGCGTACTCGACTCAGGCCTTGAGGGCGCTCGGACTTGAGAGCGTCGCGCGGGAAGGCATCCTGTCCGGCGAGGGACATGAGTTCAACATGGGGCGCGTAAACGATCGGCTCATGCGATCGGCCGACGCGAGGACGATCGCGAGGGGACTGCATGAAACCGTCGCGGAGGCCGCGGCGTGCGGGATCGTGGGCGTCCATTGTCTCGAAGGCTTTCAGGACGCGACAGCGGATCCCACCGCCGGCATAATGTTCGCCTTGGGGCCTGGCCTGCCGCTGAGGCTGACGCTCTACCTGCAATACACGGATCCCGGCCGTATATTGAAAACGCGAAAAAAACTTCGTCGCCTCCGGGCGGGCGGCTGCATGGCCTGGGAGATGGATGGCTCCATCTCCTCTCGCAGCGCGGCTGTGGACAGGCCATATTTGGATCGAGGGGGACTCGGCAATCTGTATCGGGACCCTGGACAGGCGTACGATCTGATGCGCGAGTTCCATACGCGGGGCTTCCAGACGGCGGCCCACGCGATTGGTCCTCGGGCGATCGAATCGGTGCTGGGCGCCGCCGAACGCCTGCTCGATGAGGAGGGTGACCGAGAGAATCGCCTGCGCATGCGGATTGAGCATTTCGAACTGCCGAGGCGGGATCAGATCGAGCGGGCGGGCAAGCGCAGGTTGGTGCTGGCGATGCAGCCTGGGTTCGCTTGGGCCGATGACCGGTTCCTCGGCGGCTACAGGGATGCACTCGATCCGGAAACCCTAGCCGGAATGAGTCCCCTCCGTTCGCTCTCCGACGCGGGCGCGATAATCGCGCTGTCCACGGACGCGCCGGTGCAGGGCTTCAATCCATTCATTCAGATCGCGGGAGCGGTCATGCATCCTCTTCCTTCCGAACGGCTTTCGGTGTACGAGGCCCTGCGCGCTTATGCGTGGGGAGGCGCGTACGCCGGATTTGAGGAAGGAGAGAGGGGAACGCTGGAAGTCGGAAAGAGGGCGGATTTCATCGTCATGGACGATGATCCCTTCGAAACGGCGCACGACCAGCTCCACAGGCTGAAAGTACGTTCGACATGGAAGGACGGGCGACCACTTTCGATACCCGGCGCTGGCTTGCCGGCCCTCGCGGCGAACGCGCTGCGCGGTCTCGGAAAAGGCGCGATTCTTTGAACCTAAAGGGGAGCGAGATGAAAGCGAAAACAGCTGCGGAAGGCGCGGATCGGCTTGGACTCTGGCAGGCGGCGAGCATCATCGCCGGCTACGGCATTGGCGGCGGCGTCCTGGCTTTGCCCTATCTCGTATCGCTGAATGGACTTCCGGTCGCGCTGCTGGTGATCCTCGCGGCCTACGGCCTCAGTTTTCTCCTCCACCTCATGATCGCCGAGCTTTCAGCGGGCGATGGCACCGGTAGCCAGATCATTGAGCTGCTGGATCGCTACCTGTTCACCGGAAAATGGGGCAAGACGCTCACCTGGGCGCTGTTCGTCCTGATGGGACTCGCCTTCCTGGCTAATTTGGCCGCGTATGTGGCGGGTGGGCGCGAGGTGTTCGCCTCGCTGGGGATGGGAGAGGTCGCCGGTTCGATCCTGTTCTATGCCTTGGCGGCCGCGGTAGCCGCGCTGGGCCTGCGCGCTCTCGGCCTCGCCGAATCCGCCGCGCTGGCGGGGATGGCGATCGTGTTTGTGGCGCTGGCGGGCTTGACCTTCGCGCGCGTAGCCGGGGGAAATTCCGCCGAGGCGGCCGCCGCCGCGGTCAGCGCCTCCCCGCGCCTGCCAGGTTCTCCCACCTTGAATCGAATCCTCGCCCTATACGGCATGTCGATGTTCTCCTTCGCGGCGTTCTTTTCGGTGCCACAGGCGGTCCGCGGACTTTCGGACCGGCCGAGGCTCATCGTCCCTTCCGTGGCCATGGGGCTGGGTATTAACCTTCTCGTCATCCTCGTGGTGACGGCGCTCGCGCTCGCCGTACCGGGCGAAGTTACCTCCGTCGCCACTATCGGCTGGACCCGGTATCTCGGCCCGGCGGCCATGGTCCTGGGCGCGATCTTCGTGACGCTCGCCATGCTAAGCTCCTACTGGTCCATCGCTCAGGCTCTCGCGTCGATTCTGCGCGAGCGTCTTGGCATTGGCCAGTTCGCCGCGTTTCTCGCGGCCACTCTCCCGACCTTGGCGCTCTCGTTTTTTGGCGGTTTCCTCGGTTTCATGCGCACCGCGGGCGGCGGCATCGCGGTGCTTGTCGCGGTTCTCATCCTGCCGACCTACGCGAAGTATCGGCGCGCGCGCGAAAAGCCCGCCATTCTTCCCGGAAGCCTCGATGTCAAAGGGATTGAATGGATTATCGCCGCGGCCTATCTACTCATGGCGGTCGGGTCGATGGTGTCGATCGGGTGAGTTTGCACATGGAGGCGTTCGATGTTGAAGATTCACGCTGAGGAAGCGCGGGCCGTTCTCGAGAAAATACTGCTTGGGCGCGGTTGTCAGCCCGATCATGCCCGGAAGGTCGCGCTCGAAGTGACGCGCAACTCGCTCGAGGGCACCTACACGCACGGCGTCAACCGTTTCGCGCGGATCGTGAGGAGCATAGACGGCGGGACGCTGGATATGAAGGCCGAGCCTGTCCTAGTGGAGGCTTTCGGCGCGCTGGAGAGCTACGATGGCGGGCTGGGCTTCGGCATCGTCAATGCCTGGGCATGCATGGGAAGAGCGATCGAACTCGCGAAGGAGCATGGTATCGCCTGCGTGGCCCTGCGCAACACGAACCATTGGATGCGCGCCGCGACCTACGGCTATCAGGCTTGCGAACAGGGGATGGCGGGCATCTGCTTCACCAACACCCTGCCCAATATGCCGACTTGGGGAGCGATGGACCCGCGGCTGGGCAATAACCCGCTCGTCATGGCATTCCCGTGGAAGGAAGATCATATCGTCGTCGACATGGCGATGTCGCAATATTCCTACGGGGCGCTGGAACTCGCGGCGCTCAAGGGCGAGAAGATGCCCTTCGCGGCCGGATTCGACGCCGAGGGCAACCTGACCTGCGATCCCGAGGCCGTGCTGAAGACGAAGCGGATGATGCCGGCCGGATACTGGAAAGGCGCCGCGCTCTCCTTCGTTCTGGATATCTTCGCTGGAGGGCTCTCGCTCGGCAATACGACGTCGGCCATCGGAAAGCTCGACGGGGAGTACGCGATTTCGCAGACCTTCATCGCGATCAATATTTCCGCCATAGCGCCGCGCGAGCGCGTGGAGGAAATCGTGCGGATCTCCGTCGAGGACCTGCTCTCGTCGAAACCAGATGGCTCGTCCAGGCCGGTCGTCTACGCCGGGCAGCGGATGAGGGCGGTGAGGGAGCGCAACGCCGTCGAGGGAATCCCCGTGGACGAGCGTGTCTGGAAAGAGATTCTCTCGCTCTGAGAACCCGCGGTCCCGTCCAGGCGAAAGGCGCGGGAGCGCGGGTCAGCCCAGGGTTTTTGAAGGATACGGAGGCCCGAGCCAGAGGATGGAAGTGACGAGCCGGGGATAGAGGCGCGACCCCAGATCCTTTCCGTTCGCGGAATCGACCTGGTCGGTCGCCGCGAAATCGGCGCTTCCCATCATGAGCCAGCGCGCGTGGATGGCGTCGCGGGCCGTGCGTTCGTCGCGAAGACCGAGCACGTTTTCGGCCACATACTGGTTCAGGAATATCTTGCTGAGCCAGGTGTTCCGGCTCGTCGACGAAAGCTTCCATCCTCCCGACGAGGCGTCCAGGCAGCCGCCCGGGACGAGGACGGTTTCGAGGTGACGAGCGAGGGCGCGGACGAGGTCGCCATAGGGACCATCGGGGCACGCCGCTTCGGGAGCGCCGCAAAAGCCAGGGTAGACGAGGCCCTCTATGGCTGGAATGATGCGCGAACGGTTGCCGCTCTCGAATACCGCCGGAATGTAGCCTTCCGGATCGAGCATGTTGCTTGCCACGGTCGCGGCCACGGCAACGGCCGCCGCCGCCGCTTCGCGCGATTCCGGAGTCTCCCCGGCGTCGATTTTTCTGAGGAGAGCTTCCAGGCAGACGAAGGCCGACCAGGCTTTCACGGCGAGGTAGAGATTGTTGCGCGCCTGTCCGAGACTGATATCGAGGGAATCGTAGGTGCTGATCTCGGCGCCGCCTTCGCAGCGGTCGGAATCCCTGTCCATGACCCCGTCGCCGTTCGCGTCGCGCGCCACGAGGGAGCGCAGACAGGAGCGCAGCCTCTTTCTCCTTTCCCTGGCCCAGTCCCAGCTTTCGGTGAGATTGGCGTAGAGGCAGGCCGAGATGGTCCAGTTGAGGGTTTCCTCGTAACTCATGAAGCTGAAGCAGCCGGTGAGCCCCGGCATCTCGTAGGATGATCGGCCGTGGGGCGTGAAGCAGTCGCCCACGCCCTGGTCGTGGGCGAAGGCCAGGCCGAGAGAATCCTCGTAGGCGGAATGCTTCTCGAAGGATTCCAGCTCGCTGCGCAGAGTCCAGGGCGAGAAGCGGGCTTCCCAGAAAGCCTGATCGATGGTGAGGTCGAGCGTATTCATCATCTTGTATTCGCCTTCGTTCACCAGAAAAACAAGCTCACCCGATTCGGAAAGAAGGAGTTCGGTGTTGGCGAGATAGCTGTGTGCCGCCTGGGCGATGAGGAAGCGGCGAGCTTCCGTCAGCGGCGAGGCTTCCAGGATGCCGTCGAGCCTTTCCGCCCTGAAGAGCGATTCGGCTTCCTCCTCGAGCGCGTTCTCGAGCACTTCCTCGAGATCCCCGAACAGACAGGTGTAGTAGGCGCGCGCGCGGCGTCCCGAGGTCACGATGCCGTCGCGGAAGACGCCCAGGGCGATCGTGTATTCGGCCTTTTCCCCAGGGGCGACCGTAAAGCGCAGTCCTCCCTCGGAAGCGAGGCGGCGGAGGGGCCTCTTCCCGGCAAAGGCGGCATCGACCACGGACCAATCCATCAGCTCCTCGATATCGGCGCCGGAATGGATGGCGAAACCGAAGCCGCCCTTAGCCGCCATACCGAGGAGGGCGCCATCGGTTGAGTCGGAGAGGGGACGCCCGATGCCCTGCATACCGAAGAGCCCGGTCAGGGGGCTTTTCCCCTGGCTGTTGTCGAAACATAGGCGGAGGAGGATCGAAGGCCTGCAGGCCGAGCGGGCGGAGGCGCGCGTCACCGTCCGAGGATCGGGCACTTCCCCAAAGAAGGATAGCGCGCGAAAACTCATCAGATCGGCGCGCCACTCTTCGCCGGACAGCGTCACCAGGCGCTCGATTTCGTCGGGCATGAAACAGCGGAACCGGGAGGCCCTCTCATCCGCTTTCGAGCCGGGCATATCGTCATGGTATGCCGCGGCGCCGAGACCGTAGCGCCGGCCCGAAAAGAAGGGTAGGAGGCGGGGTTCTTCCCCGCCGATGCGGTAGCCGACGAAAAGACCGGTTTCGGGCGGGCGGACATCGCCGACGACAACGCCCGCTCCCCGGCCCGTCCGGCCGAGGACGAGGGATGAGTGAGCGCCCCATAGGCCATGCAGAGAATAAAAATCCGCCTCCGTTGTCCGCACTTTCATTTGTCATTCGCCTCCATATGTGTCGCGCGTCGACTTAGGATTGGGCATAGATTATCCCGCCAAGATTCATGGGGACCACAGAGCCTTTCCCCGTATCGGCAGAAGGGCCCTGACATACTCTTCCTGAGCGGCGGTCTCGATCGAGCCTGGGCGAGCGCCGCGGACGGCGAGAATGGCCTCCTCGGGGCGCATGCCGAATTCCACGAGAAGTCTGGCCGCGACGAGCCCCGTGCGCCCCAGGCCGCCCATGCAGTGGACGCAGACGCGCCCGCCTCGTCGCAGGACCGAGCGGATAGCGGGGGCTTCACGCTCCCAGGAGCTTTCCCATGCAGCGTCGGGCGTCGAGCCGTCGGGAATCGGAAGCTGAAGGCGGAGGAAGGCGCCGGGCATCGACGCGCGCGCGCCCTCGATATCGCGTGCCTCGCATTCGCGCGGCTCGATGAGGCTCACGAGGATTTCAGCGCCCCAAGCCCGGATGGTCGCCAGGTCGCTGGCCAGATCCCCGTCCCAGGTTCCTCTTGCCGTGGAACGATGCTTCTTGCCGGGACAGGACGTCATGCCAACGATTCCCGAGCCGTGGGGAATCCCGACTTCGTCGATGTGAAGAGGCTCGGCGATGCGTGATCGGATCATTGTGAGGTGAAGTATGGGATAGTTGGGTCTGGATGAGAAGAGCCTGCTCGGTCAACCTGGCCGTTCCAACGATCACGACCCAATTCCGGGCAGTTGGACAGGGGAAGCGCCCCTCTTCATCTCCGTGTTCGACAAAGCGGCGCTCGACGCGCCTCTCGTATTCCTGATGAATCGCTTTCCCCTATTCCTATGCGAAAAATCTTTCTCCTTGTCTTTGTTTTTCTTTCTTTTTATTTCTTTTTACTTGTTTTGTCTCTGGGTTGACGATATACTTCGACAAAACAGGCAGCCCGGGAGCGGCGAACGCTCCCAGCGGCCACAAGGAAGCGCATGGATTATCAATCGCTGATCGCCACGGTACCGGAATCGCTGAAAAAGAGATTGAACCTCGGCATGTTCAAGGCCTACGACATAAGGACAAAGGAAGACAGGCTGACGCCGGGGCTCTCCGCGCGGCTGATCATCGCTGTCGGCCGCTACGTGAAGACAGCGCTCGGCGCGAGTTCGGTCGTGCTGGGGCGCGACGCCCGCCTCGCGGCCCCGGCCTTGAGGGAATTGGCCGTCGAGCTGCTTCCCGAAATGGGCATCGAAGTCATCCTCAATCCCCTGCAGAGTTCCACCTGCCAATTCTATTTCAGTTGCCTGCGGAATCCCGGCAGCGCGGCCATCATGTTCACCGCCAGCCACAATCCCGGCGAATACATCGGCCTGAAGCTGATGTCCCAGGGCATGATCACGCTCGCCATGGACTCGGGCCCCTCCGGCGGCATCACCGGCATTCTCGCTCGGTATCTGGAGGGCGGCGAACTCACCCGGTCTGGATCAGGACGGGCGAAGGTGAGGGTGCGGCGCTATCTCGACCAGTTCATCGACTATTCCATGAGATTGGCCGGCGTTGAGCGCGATTCCCTCTCGGGGCTGCCTGTCCTGGCCGATTTTCTCTGCGGCGCCGCCGGAACCGAGATCGCCGAGGCGCTGGGGCAGGCCGGCGCGAAGGTGAGGACGAGGAATCTCGTACCCAACGGGTTTTTTCCCGCGGGCGACCCCAATCCGGGCATCCTGAAAAGCATACAGCCCACCTGGGAGCTGATGAAAAGCGGCGGATACGATTTTGGCTTCTGCTACGACGGCGACGGCGACCGGATGGACGTCATGAACGCGAATGGCGAGCAGCTCGCCCCGTCCTTCAATCTCAGCGTTCTCGTCCCGGACATCATGAAGTACTTCGAGAGCCTCCACGCTTCTGGCTGCTTCGGCGCTCCCTCCTCGCCATGGAGCCCCCACCTGTATTCGGACGTGAAGGCGAACCCCCTCGCGATGGTTGACCAGGCCTCCCGGGGCATTGGCGTGCATATCATCCGGAATGGGCACTCCTTCATAAAGGAGGCGCTTCGGGCGAACTGCGGACGGCAATATCTCGTCGCGGCCGAAGAGTCGGCCCACTACTACATGAATTTCCCCGTCGACCCCGACGATGGGTCCAAGGGCTTCGCTGCGATGGAGAATACGACCTTCTTCACCCTGCTCACCGCCAAGATCCGCGCCAATTATCCCGAGCGCTTTGAGAAGGCCATGGCGCGTCAGAAGCAGATTGCGCGCGTCCGCGAATGGCCTTGCCACTTTACCGACGATGCCTTGATGGAGCGCGTCATGGATGAGGTTGAAGCCGAGTTCGCGCGGCGCGGCCTTTCGGTGCTCAAAACGATGGAGGACGGCACGAGCCTGGACGCGACCTTGATGCGCGCCGGCCTGCCGGAAATCATCGGCGCCAAAACCGATGTGTCAGGACAGTGGTATCAGGTGGCCCAGCGCATTTCGCGAAGCGAGGAGGGGATGGTCCGCTGGGAAGTCGTCTCCAGCGAGGGAAAACTCTGTCGCGAGGCAGTCGAGGCGATCAGGGGCATCACCGACCGCTACGTCGCAGGCGGCCACGCGCGCTACGACTGAGGCGCGGAAGGTTTGAGACTCCGGGACGCGGCGAGGGGCGGCCCGCCAATGGTTCCATTGGTGGGCCGCCCCTCGCCGCTTTGTCGCTGCCATTCCGCCGGCGCTCCGGAAAACCCCGGAACGCGCGGCAGCTTAGCTTGGGCTCGCGAGGATCAGCTCGGCGGCCGGGTAATCGAGCATCAGGTAGCAGGAGGGATGCCGGCGCATTATCGAGCAGGGCGCCGCGGGGGAGATGGGGGCGTTGAGCGCCATGGCGACCGCTTCCTTCTTGCGCGAATCGGGCACCGTGCAGACAATGGTCTTCGACTTCATTATCTGGCGGATGCTCATCGAGACGGCCTGCGCGGGGACGTCGGAGAGGCCTTTAAACCAGCCTTCGCCCACCTGCTGCATGCGGCATTTTTCGTCCAAGTCGACCACGATGTAGGGTTCCTCGGTCTCGAAATTGGCGGGGGGGTCGTTGAAAGCGAGGTGTCCATTTTCCCCGATGCCGATGAAGGCCACGTCGATGGGTTTTTCCTTTATAAGCGCGGCGAGCCGCGCGAGTTCAGCCCTGAGCGGGACGGCGTCGGCCCCGATATAGTTGAATTTCCTCAGCGTGGGCAGCTTCTCGACGACTCTTTCCTTCATGTATTTGCGGAAGCTGGCCGGATGGGAAATGCTCATTCCGACATATTCGTCCAGATGGAAAATCGTCACGAGGGACCAATCGATCCCCGGTTCCTGGATCAGGTGTTCGAGCATGGAAAACTGGCTCGCGCCGGTCGCGAGGATGATGTTGGCTTCGCCTTTCGCGGCGATGGCGTCGCGGATGCCCTGCGCGCCAATGTCGGCGGCGTGTTTCCCAAGGCTGTCGATGTCCTCAAAAATACCGATATGCATTGCTGATATCTCCTTGAACGTCCACGATACCATCATTTTCCCGTTTTGTGCGGAAATTTGAGGAGGAGCCGCCTCATTCCCTTGCCTTCCGCATCGCTCTCTCGAACCCCGGCATGGCCCCGGCGATGACGGCTGGGTCGACGCAGAAGGCTATGCGGAAGTAGCCTGGGGTCCCAAAGGCCGAGCCCGGGACGACGAGGATGTTTTCCTCTTTCAGCAGGTCCAGGAAGACTCTGTCTCCGCGCGCGCCCGGGATCCTGGGGAAGAGGTAGAAGGCGCCCTCGGGAAGATTGAACTCGTAGCCCGCGGCTTTCAGCCCCGCGGCCAGGAGATCGCGCGCCGTCTGGTAGCGGGAAATATCGACGAGGGCCGGTCCCGGAAGGGCCGCTATGACATGCTGCATGAGGCTGGGGGCGTTGACGAAACCCAGGATGCGGTTGGCGAGGCTCAGGGCTTCCACGAGGTTCGCGAGATCGTCGGCGCGCGGGTTGACGGCCACGTAGCCGATGCGCTCGCCCGGCAGCGAGAGTTCCTTGGAATACGAGGTGACGAGGAGGGAGTGGGGGTAGCTCGCGAGGGGGCTTGGAACCGTCGCTCCGTCGAAGGTCAGCGCGCGGTAGGGTTCGTCCGAAACGAGGTAGATGGCGTGGCCGAAATCCGCGCCGCGGCGTTCCATGGCCTCTCCCAGCCGAGCCAGCGATTCGGCTGAATAGATTCTGCCCGTGGGATTGTTCGGCGTGTTCACGAGGACGATCTTGGTGCGCGGTCCCATGGCCGCCTCGAGCGCGTCGACGTCCAGGCCGAAATCCGGGAGGGTCGGCACGGTCTTGAGAACCCCGCCGTGGTTGTCGGCGACGAATCCGTACTCGACGAAATAGGGCGAGCTTACGAGGACTTCGTCGCCCGGTTCCAGGAGGGCTTTGGCGACGATGTTGAGGCCGCCCGCCGCGCCGCAGGTGACGATGATGTGCGACACCTCGACGGGGACGCCCTGTTCCGCCGCGATTCGCTTCGCGATCGCTTTTCTCGCGGCGGGAAGCCCGGCGTTGGCCATGTAGGCGTGAAGTCCTGGGAGCTCCGACGCCGCCACCGAGCGGAGCGTCGCCTTGAATATCTCGGGCGGCGGCGCGTTCGGGTTGCCAATGCTGAAATCGAAGACCTTGTCGGCTCCGTGGATGGCCTTGAGCCTTGCGCCTTCCTCGAACATTTTCTTGATCATCGCCCCGTTGTCCACGAAATTTTTCATTTTCCGCGCTATAGCCATACTGCCTTCCTGATTGCCCGCCTCGCGGCGCGGCGCCTATCTGTTTCCCTGTTCCCGAGGGCTTGCCTGAGGGTAGAGTCCGATCGTCCTCGCCTTGAGCCTCGTCAGGCCGAGAACCGTTTCTATGTAGGGCGTCTTCTCGCCCACGAGTCTGCCGATCTCGACCACCGAGGTCAGTATCGCGTCCAGTTCGATCGGCCGTCCAGCCTCCACGTCCTGGAGCATCGAGGTCTTGAAAGCTCCCAGAGTCCGGCTGATCGCGATCCTGTCGTCGACGCTCTGTTCGATGGGACAGCCTATTTTCGCGCCGACGCTCTTGGCCTCGGTCATGACCTCCCTGCAGAGCCGATTGACGAGGGGATCGCCGAGGATCTTGTCCATCGTGGCGCCGGTGAGGGCGGAGAGGGGGTTCATGGTCATATTTCCCCAGAGTTTGTACCAGACTTCCCTCTGAATGGAATCCGTAAGCCGAACCGTGTAGCCGGCTTTTCCCAGGATTTCGCCCAGGGCTCTCAAGCGTTCCGTATTCCCGCCCGAAGGTTCGCCTACGATGAGGGTACGCTTGGGGAGGGCCTTCACGAGTCCGGGCTCGGGGCAGGAGGCGCCGAAATGGACGACGCAGCCGATGATGGCCGCCGCCGGGATATTGGAGGCGATGATTCCCGCCGGATCGATAGGGTCGAGCGATGTTCCCGCGAGGTTTCCGCCGAAGCCCTGGAAGAACCACCAGGGCACGCCATTCATGGCGGGCAACACCATCGTGGCGGGACCGAGGAGAGGCGCGATGCGCGGCGCCACTTCCGTCAGCGCGGGAGCTTTGACGGCGAGCACCACGAGATCTTGGACGCCCAGCTCTTCCGGGTTCTCAACCGCCGCGATGCGCTCGGTCTCGATCAGGCCTCCGTCGGTGAAGCGCAAGCCTTTTTCGCGCAGGGCGGCGAGCGTCCTTCCCCTCGCTATTCCAGAGACTTCACAGCCCGCTTTCGACAGGCCGAACCCGATGCTGCCGCCGATGGCTCCTACTCCAACGATGCATACTTTCATGTCCTTTCCGATTCCTTCAGCCGAGCGTGGCCGCGAGCGATAGCGCGTAGAGTACCGCTATCGCCATGAATATGAAGAGTGGCAGAGCGAATTTGCGGATGGTCGCTGGCAATCCGACCTTGAAATGTTCGGCGCTGACGACCATGCAGACGTGCAGGGGAGATATCATCATGCCCGCGTAGCCGAAAGCTCCGGCGAGCACGACGGCCGCTTCCTTCGGAAAGGCCGAACCCGGGGGTACCAGGCCGAGAACGATAGGAATCGCGAGCCCGACATAGCCGAACCCAACTCCGGTAACCAGCCCGGCGATGAAGGGTATAGCCGCGATGGCGGCTGTGGTGGGGATTCCCGCGGCCGTGAGTTCCGTCGCCGCCGCCGCGGCGAGGCCGATCGCTCCGATCAGCGCGGAGAAGATTCTTATGCCGAGGATCATCCCCATCAACTTTACGGTGGAGCCGTTCACGCTGCCTCGGAAAGAAGCGAATCCCCCAGCGCGCCGGCCGACGCGGAGACCGCCGAGGGCGAGGCCGAGAAGTATGGGCGCGTATCGTCCGATGAGCGCCTTCGCGGGGTCTTCCAGCCTGAAACCCGGCGAGGCGATGCGCCAGAGCAGGTCGAAGAGCACGCAGCAACCGAGGACAATGGCCAAGGGCGCGACGCCCTCGATGAATATCGCCCATCGCGACTGCGGTCTTCCCCCAATTTTTTCGGGCCCTGATTTTTTTGGGCTATCCGTCGGGGAGGCTGGAAGAATGAAAAAAAGGCCCAGAATGAAGAGGATTGGCAAGCTGTATGCGTTGAGCGCTATGAGCCGCAAGGTCGGGATTCCGGTCAACGATGTCGTCAGGATGAAGGAGGGATAGAGAGGCCATACGAGCTCGAGCGTATGCCTGAACCAGTAATTGGTCGCCGACAGCCTGTCCGTTTCATGTTTTTGGCCGGCATCCATCGCTTCCACCAGCGGCGCCGAAAGGATGGCTCCTCCCGGCATAGGCAGCGTGCCTATGAGCAGGGGAGTTACGGCCATCGCGATGCGACGGGATGGAGCCGCGATCCCTATCGCCTCGGCCAGGGCTTTCATGGAGCCCGATTTTTTCATGGCCTCGGAAAAGGAAAGAATGCAGGTCATCAGGGCGAGAAGGAGAAGGGTGTCCGGATTTAGGATCTCTTCGACCGCGATCCGGGATACGGCCGTGAAATCGAGACCGCGCCACAGGGCAAGCGCGATGCCGCCGGCGGCCGCCGCAAGCCCCAAGTGAACCCTGCGGGCCGTGGCGAGGACGACGAGGGAAAAAACGATGAGCAACTGAAGGATCGCCGGAATGCCGACCATCATGCCATCTCTCCGGAGGAATCGTCGATGCTGTCGTATCTCGCTGCCTTCTCCACGCTTGTTCTCCTGCCTCGTGAGTATAGACATCTAATTCGCCGCGGCATAGATCCAATGCCGGGCGCTCAAGAAAAATTCCGCCGGTTATTGGGGACTGTCATCCATATAATCTCTTTTCCGCGCCTGCTATTGACATTTTTTTGATATTCGTCACTATGAATAGTATATTGGTCATGAGGATTTTTTACGGCAGTCCTCCAGCGCCGAAAAGTAAAGATCCCTTGAGGAGTTGATATGAATAGCCCTCTCCTTGCGGTACCCTTCGAAACTGCCCGGCGCTACCCGGAGCGTGTTTCCCATAAATGGAAAACTAAGGACAAGTCGGGAAGCCGCACCTACGGCGAGTTCGCTCATACGATCAGGATTCTAGCCGCCGGCTTGAAAGACGCGGGAGTCACCAAGGGTGACCATGTGGGATTTTTCATCAACAACCGCTTCGAGTGGATATGCACGGATTTCGCCCTCATGGCGTTGGGCGCCGTCAGCGTGCCGCGCGGTTCCGATTCCGCCCCCAAGGAAGTGGAGTTCATATTCCACCATTCCGATTCTCGCCACCTCATCGTCGAAACCGTGCAGCAGCTCTGTTCCCTCGACGAAGTGTTCAGCGAAAAGGACTGGGAACGCTGCGCGGCCATCTTCGTCGTGGACGATGAGGAAAAGCTTTCGGTCCCGGCGCGGCTCGCCGCGAAGGTTCATTTCTACAGCGCACTGCTCGCCGCCGGCGAAACCGCTTTCGCGAGCGAGCCGGATCTTCTTGAAAAACTGGAAAAGAGTATAAAACTGGACGACCTCCTCACGATCGTCTATACCTCGGGCACGACGGGCAATCCGAAAGGCGTCATGCTCTCCCACGCGAATTTTATCCAGAACCTCGTGGCGAACACGCCGCGGCTCGAGATCGATATCGAAAAGGCCGAAACGACGGTCCTCATGCTGCCTTCCTGGCATGTCTACGAAAGGGCCTTCGAATACTGCGGCATCGCGAGCGGCCTGACCTTCGTCTACTCGTCGGCGGGGCGTTTCGGCGCCGACCTGGTGAGCGAGAGACCCCAGGTGCTCATCTCCGTTCCCCGCGTCTGGGAATCGGTGTACCAGAAGTTCATAAAAGCCTTCAGCGAGATGCGCAGCGGAAAAAGGAACCTGGTTCTCGCTTTCATAAAAGGCAACCAAGTCTGGATGACATCGTCGCTCTATCTACACGGCGGCTATATTTCCCTGCACGACCGCTCGGTGACGGAGAAAATCCTGGCCGCGTTGTGGCACTCCCTCCGTTTTGTCATTTACTTGCCGATCCACAAATTGGCGGGAGTCCTTTTCAAGCCTTTCAGGGAAAAGGTGGGCGGTCGCCTGCGTCTCGCCACCTGCGGCGCGGGTTCGCTTCCGAAGTATCTCGACGAACTCTTCAACGCCATAGGCATCACCCTCATCAACGCCTACGGCATGACCGAATGCGCTCCCGGAATCCTGTCGAGACAGACGAAACGGAACACCTTCGGTTCGACGGGGATACCCTTCGACAACACGGAAGTGGAAATCCGCCTGGAGGATGGATCTATAGCCGGCACCGGCGAGAAGGGCGTTCTGTACGTGCGCGGCCCCCAGGTCATGTCAGGCTATTACAAGAACCAGATAGCGACGACCGCCGTTCTCTCTCCCGACGGATGGATGAGCACCGGCGACCTCGCGGTGCGCTCCGAAAACGGCGAATACATCATCGTCGGCCGGGCGAAGGACACTATCGTCCTCATGGGCGGGGAGAACATCGAGCCCGAGCCCATCGAGGACAAGCTTAAGGAGAGCGCCTATATCGACCACGCCGTCGTGGTGGGACAGGACCAGAAACAGCTGTCGGCCATCGTGGCGGTTAACGAAGACGAGCTCATGAAACTGGCCGAGGAACTCAAGCTTTCGCGCAACGAGATTCTCATCGAAGGCTCCGCCTCCATCGAAAACGACAAAATCTACAATTTCCTCCTTCAGGAAGTGAACTCCCGAATCTCGAAGGAACAGGGCTTCAAGCCCTTCGAACGCATAACGAAGATATTCCCCGTCCTCAACGATTTCTCCGTCGGCAAGGAACTTACCCAGACGCTGAAAGTGAAGCGCAAATTCGTGGAGGAAAGGTTCAGGCAGATGGTGGACAAGTACTTCAAGGGCGGGGACAAGGGCACTAAGTAATTTGGCCCATTCGATGTTATCGATGCCGCACATCGTCGCGCGCGAGGTTCTCCGCCTGACCCTTGTGGCGGTCGCCGTCGCTGTGTTTTCATCGTGCGCCATCCGGAATGAAGAGGACGATATCCCCGAAGGCGTCTTTATCGATAGCGCCGAATTCGATGATACCTTCGTGGGTTTTCTGCCCGACGCGGGGGAGCTGAAGGGGAAGACCTGGCTCGTCATCGGCGACAGCATATCGACACGGGGCTTGATAGAGTCGAACTATGAGCAGTATGTCAGCGAATGGCTTGACTGCGAGGTGATCAACGTGGCGGCGGGCGGGACGGGATATATACAGCCCACCGCTTACAGCCAGAGCTGGCTCGATAGCGTGGATTCATATCCGGACGCGAAGAACGTAAATTTCATCACGGTGATGGGGGCGCTCAACGACGCCTCTCACGCGTTGGGCGACGACGCTGACATTGACGTTGACGCTTCCACCTTCTATGGCGCGTTGGACAGTTTTTACCGCAAGCTTAAGGATAAATATCCCGGCGTGCCCATAGGGGTGATCACTTCCACCCCGCGGTCCTATTGCCATGGCGAGGATGGGACATACATCGGATTCATCAACGCGGTTTCGAAGATTGCGGGCCGTTTCTCCCTGCCTCTCCTCGATCTTTATCGGATGGAAGAATTCAAACCCTGGACAAACGCGATCAATAAGAAATATTTCGTCGCCTACCATCACTATCCCGACGGCGACGGCATTCACCCCAACACTTGGGGACATTTCGAAATGGCGAAGCTGATCTATCCTTTCATCGTACAGAATTGCAGATAAGGATCATTTCTTGCCTGGAGCGAAGGGAGTGGCGCTCTGTTGTCCGGTCAACTTTTTCGCCTGTCCGGGCGGCAACATCTTTTTCTTCTCGAGGAAGACGCAGGAAGAGACGGATGCGGTAAAGAATACGAGGGCGGCTATGCCAAATAATCTTGCGCGAAGTTTCATTGAATGCTCCATAATGCAAATATACTGCTATTGTAGCGTAAAGCTTGCTGTTTCTTAGCTTTATGTCGCTTATTAAATTCCTCAATGGTTATTCAATCACCGTTTACATGAATCCGCTCATCCGAAAAATGGATAAGGAACAAGCACTCCGGTCGAGATAAAATACGGCGGTCATCATATGGATTAGAATACTCCACCAAGCGACGGTTGGTTGTAGAAATTCTGCTTGCATACTTTATAAGGGAATGTTAATATTTCGCTCAATGCGGGGAGTAGCTAGCCTTTCTTCATGGTCAACGTGGTTCGGTTGATTCCGATTCTCGTTCCAGATAGGAGAGGTGGAAAACGTCGTCAGGACGAGATTTACGCGAAAATATCGTAGATCTCCGGCGTTTCCGATTCTTAACAGAATTGGCGAGACCGTACGGCAAGTCCGTATGGTCTCGCCAATCTTGTCTCGAACTGAGCGCGGACCGGCATAAAAACTGCTGAGATCCGCTGGGGAAATCGCTCGGTTTTCAGGAGGTCTCTCTCATGAAGATTTTCGTTCTCGTCCTTGCGCTGGTGATGTACGCTTTAGTCATCGCGTTCAGCTCCAAGAAATCCTGGTTCACCCTGGGAGCGGCCGCTATCGTCATCGTGGCGGGCGCGGTCGGTTTCGCCGAAGCCTTCACCGAACTCGTGAGCTGGAACATTCTGATGATCTACGTCGGCAGTCTCGTCATCGCCGATCTCTTCATCTACTCCCGCGTTCCCGCTTTTTTGGCCGATAAGATGGTACAGACCGCGCCGACGCTTGGTATCGCGATCGTGGCGATCCTGATAATGACCGGCCTGATCTCCGCGTTCGTGGAGAATGTGGCGACCGTTCTTCTCATGGCCCCGATCGCCCTCGAGATCTGTCGGCGGCTCAAGTTGAATCCGACGCCCTTCATGATCGGCCTGGCGGTCATGGCGAATCTTCAGGGAACCGCGACACTCGTCGGCGACCCGCCATCGATGATCTTCGCCAGCTATGCCGGTTACTCCTTCAACGATTTCTTTATCTACACCGGCAAGCTTTCGATCTTTTTCTCCGTGCAAATCGGCGCCATCGTTGGCGCGCTGTACTTTTTTGGCTACTTCCGCAAGCTCAAGAAAATTGACCTCAACCTCCCCCCCGAAAAGATTGTCTCCTGGCTCCCCACCTTCCTCCTCCTGGGCATGATCTTCGGCCTTGCCACCATCTCTTTCCTTTCGACGGGCGGAGGGCTGCATATCGGTTCGGGATATCTCTGTCTGGCGCTTGCCGCGATCGGCCTTCTCTGGTTTGTTTTCGTCAGAAAGGAACCGCTAAAGAGAGCGGCTGAACTCATCAAGGGACTGGATTGGGAAACCATACTTTTCCTGATCGGCATCTTCATCGTCGTGGGCGCCATCTCCAAGGTCGGATTGCTGGACGACCTCGCGACCATTCTCGGAAACTTCATCGGCAACAACGCGCTCCTGGGATTCGTGGTCATCGTGAGCATTTCGGTGCTTATCTCCGGATTCGTCGACAACGTGCCCTATATCATCGCCATGCTGCCCGTCGCGGACCATCTTGCCAAATCGCTCAGTCTCCCTCCCGAGCTCTTCATGTTCGGGCTTCTCATCGGAGCTTGCCTTGGCGGAAATCTGACTCCTTTCGGCGCCTCAGCCAACGTCGTGGCCATGGGCTTGGTAAAAAAAGAAGGCTACAAAGTGAATTTCATCGACTGGGTGAAAATCGGCGTGCCCTTCACGGTATTGACGACGGCCGCTTCGGCCATCGCGACTTATTTTATCTGGCGCTGAGAGGGCTCCCCTCGACGCCGACTAAAGGCCACCCTGCCAAGGCGGGTGGCCTTTTTTTCGTCCGTGTGGAATTGGAAGGGGCAAGGCTCTTGGATGAATCGATTTCAAGCTCAAATAAAGTTTCATTTTCTAACTTGTGTGCGTTTGGGAGGTGGTGTACAGTTCAAAAGAAAAGGAAAAGCCCTTAAGCCCCGGTAAAACTGGAGGGAAAAGGGGAGAGGACATCCATTTTTTTTCTAGGAGGCATACATGAATGTACTTTTCATTGTCCTGGGAGCTGGCGTAATCTTTGTCATTGCTTATCTGACGTACGGGAAATTTCTTGCCAAGAAAGTATTCCAGTTGGATGACAAAAATAAGACACCGGCCGTGGAAATCAACGATGGGAACGACTTTGTACCTGCCAAGAAAGGCATGCTGATGGGGCAACATTTTTCGGCGATCGCCGCCGCTGGCCCTATCAATGGCCCGATAATCGCAGGCGTGATGTTCGGCTGGGCGCCGGCCCTTTTCTGGATCATCATCGGGTCGATCTTCATCGGCGGCGTCCACGATATGGGTGCTCTCGTTGCTTCGGTACGCCACAAGGCGCGATCCATCACAGAAGTAATCCGAGTAAATGTATCCAAACGTGCGTGGATCATCTTCATGCTTTTCATTTGGATAACGCTTGTCTACATCATCGTTGCCTTTACCGACCTGACAGCCGGTTCCTTCGTCGGCATGGTGACCCTCGAGAACGGCGACAAAGTCATGGGCGGATCAATCGCCGCTTCTTCGCTCCTGTACCTTCTCCTGCCGGTCGTCATGGGACTCCTCATTCGATACGCAAAGCTTTCAGAGAAGCTCGCGCTCATCATTTTCCTCCCCCTCGTCGGTGCCGCGATCTGGGTTGGCCGCTATATACCGATCGCTATTCCCGGCATTGACCCAACCAATATAATCGCCTCGCAGAAGGCATGGAGCGTCATCATCCTCGTCTACTGCGTCATCGCTTCCGTCGTGCCTGTTTGGGCACTGCTCCAGCCCCGCGGCGCTCTCGGCGGATATTTCCTTTACGCTGCGCTCATCACTGGCGCCATCGGCATCATCTTCGGCGGCTACAAGATCGAGTATCCCGCATTCACGAAACTTGCGATGGACGGCAGCATGGGGTCCGGTTTCTGGTTCCCGATGATGCCGCTTCTCTTTACGACGATCGCCTGCGGCGCCTGCTCGGGCTTCCATTCTCTCGTCTCTTCCGGAACGACTAGCAAGCAGCTTGAAAAAGAATCCGATGCGAAACCGGTCGGTTACGGCGCGATGCTCCTCGAAGGCATGGTCGCCATCGTCTCTCTCGCATGCGTCATGATCGTCACCAAGGACAATCCCCTCATCGCCAAGGCTCCAAACTTTATTTATGCCTCGGGCATCGGCCGTTTCCTTGAGCTCATCGGGATTCCCGCTTCCTATGGCGTTTCCTTCGGACTCCTTGCCTTCACGACCTTCGTGTACGACACCCTCGATGTATGCACCCGCCTGGGCCGTTACATATTCGAGGAACTCACCGGGATGAAAAACTGGGTAGGCCGCGCTATCGGCACGCTCGCTACCGCCTTCGTCCCCCTTATATTCATTTTCCAGACCATGGAAGTCGGTGGAAAGCCGGTCCCGGCATGGAAAGCGTTCTGGAATACTTTCGGCGGTTCGAACCAGCTTCTGGCCGCCCTCGCCCTCATCGGCGTGACCGTATGGCTTCTCAAGACTGCCAAGAACAAGAAGGTCTGGCTCGTCAGCTTTATCCCTGCCGTCTTCATGTTCACTATTTCCAACTGGTCGTTGCTCGATTCCATAATCACCAAGTGGGGAAATCCGACCGCGAAAGCCGCCCTCTCAATTCACCCGGCGGTTCCCTGGATCAACCTCATCCTCGTCATCCTTTCGGTGCTTGTAGCCATTGAGACAGCGGTTGCGCTGCTGTCGAAAAAGCCCGCGAACGCCGATCCTTCTTCCGGCAACGATCCAAAAGTAGCCAAGGTCTGCTGACAAGCATCTTGACCCGAGGAAGGGGGCTGCCTGCTCATCTGAGAAGGCAGTCCCCTTCCTTTTTGAGCTTTCACCTATCTAAAAAGCCCTGCTCCTGGTTTTGTTCTCTTTATCAATACGTTTGCAAGTTTGTTGCTTGCCCTTTCATGCGGAACCGTTTTTGCCGATACTTTCCACATAGGCAGGAGTTACGCGATGGCATTACGCAACGACGTTGAATCCCTCGGCTCAGGGTATTATTGGGTCGGATCGCGAGACATGACCGGCAGCCTGCAGTGCAACCCTTACTTGCTTGTCGAGGGCGATGAGGCCGTCCTGTTCGACCCGGGATCGGCGCTGGATGTCGCGGAAGTGGCGGCCAACATCGCGTCCATAATCCCGCTGGGAAAAGTGAAGTATGTCGTCCTCTCGCATCAGGACCCCGACCTCGCTTCGGCGGTGCCTCGACTCGAGGCGCTCGGGATGCGCTTTTCGATCGTCACCCATTGGCGGACCTGGTCACTCGTGCGCTTTTACCAGATCCAATCGCCTCCCTACATGGTCGATGAGCACGGCTACATCCTTACGCTCGCGTCGGGAAGAATCCTGCGCTTCATACCGGCGGCTTACCTCCATGCTCCCGGCAGCGTCGCGATCTACGACAAGAAAGCGAAATATCTCCTTTCGAGCGATCTGTTCGGCGCCTTTACGCCGCAATGGTCTCTCTACGCGGGCGAAGGGTACATGGAAGGGATGAAGACGTTCCACGAACACTACATGCCCTCCAGCGATCTGTTGCGGCCGCTGATGGAAATCTTTTCATGCCTCGATCTCCTCGCCATCCTCCCCCAGCATGGGTCGATCATCGATAAGGACATCAAGCGCTATATCGAAGCGCTGCGAAATCTGGAATGCGGCATCCTGCTTGGCGCTCAACAGAACAATCTTGGCGACGCGGGCGAGTATCGCGTACCCGCCGAACAGCTCCTCGCGCGCTTTTCGGCGGTCTTCGACGCCAGGGCGGCGGAGACGGTTTCCCTGAAGCTGGGACTGGTCGTCGACCCAAAGACGGGCAACGTCCTAAAGTGTCCTCTCTCGGGCCTCGAACTATGGAACGGCCTGGCCGAAAGCATCTATCTTATCTGCGGCCGTTCGGCGCTGATCATGCTCGAACCCTTTGTCGCCCACCTCTGCGGCGAATTCTCCATAAAACGCCCCGAAATATATACCGCCATCCTGAGGGACTCGGAGCGGAATTTCGAAGCTCTCGGCGAGGAAGTCGCCAAACTCAGGCAGATGAATGACGGGCTCATTCAAGCAGCCAGCCAGGTGAGCGAATCCCAGACGAAGGATACGACCACAGGGCTCTACAACGAGACATTTTTCCACAATTTCATCGATGAGCAGGCCTCGCTGACGCTGAACGCGGAAGGGATCGAGGATGATGTCCTGGCCATCATCGGCATCGATGAGGGAATGGCCCGAATCGAGTATCAGTACGGCCCGCGCGAGGTGGAAGCCATCCTCAAGGGCGTGTCGAGAATCATGCTCGAGAGCAAGACCGCCAACCAGCCGGTATTCCGTCTGCATGGCGCCACTTTCGCGCTCTGGATGCCCCGCATACTCTTTCACGAGGCCAACGACCTCTGCGAAAAGATCAGGAAGAACGTCCAGGTATCCAGATCCTTCATCGAGCCGGTGACCATCTCGATCGGGCTGGTGGCGGTCGCTGAAATCAGGTCTTCGATCATCGATCCAGCAGAGGCGGGCTCTTCGCTTTCCGAGATAGGCCTAAGGCGCTTGCGGCTGGCGAGGAAACGCGGCGGCGACATGATCTGCTCGTCCTCCGAGGTTGGCAAGGAAGTCGAATCCAAGGCGAAAATCCTCATCATCGACGACGATTCCGTCAACGCTGGCGTCATCGGGACATTCCTCGAGAATGCCGACTACGCTGTCGTCACGGCGGAAGATGGCGACGAAGCCCTCAAAAAGATTGGCGAGGAAGCCTTCGACCTGATCATCTCGGAGCTCATGGTTCCAAAGATAGATGGCCTTATGGTCAAGGAAGCCCTTTCGAGAAAATCGGGCACGAAGGATATTCCCTTCATCCTGTTGTCCCATCGAAAGGACGAACAGTCGGTCTCAAGAGCCTATAAGCTGGGCATCGATCATTATCTGAGCAAGCCCTATCTTCTCGCCGAATTGCTGGGAATTGTCCAGAATATGACATCGGCGGGTGCGGGGCGATGAACCTCGAGATCGAGTTCATTCTGCTCGGCGTCATCCTGCTGGTATGGCTCGATCTGATCATCATCCTGCGTACGCTCTTCAACAAATCCAAGCTCGCGCTCTCCGATGAGCGACGGCAGAGGGAAATCGCCGGGCTCACCCATCTTTTCGAAACCGACACAAAGTGGGACAAGAAAAAAGTGGGCAGGCTTTTCGATAATTATTTGCGCCTGAAGCAGTCCATCCTGCTTCCCGAGCACGAGCATCTCAGAATCCTCAATCTCGCGAAATCCGAAAGACTGGAAGCGGTTCTAAAGAGAAGAATCAGGTATCGAAGTCGGTACGAGAGAATGGAGGCTTCCCTGGGCCTGGCTTTGATCCGCAATGAAGATGCCCGCAGGACGCTCGAACAGGCTCTCGTCGACGAGAAGGATTTTCCCGTCAAACTGTTCATCGCGAACGCGTTGGCCGAAATCAAGGATCCGCGATCATTGAGCGCGCTCGTCCAGAGCCTGATCGGCGCTCATCGCTGGTATAGGGATAAAGTGAATCTCCTCATCGCTTCCTTCGGCCCCGAGGCTTTCGAATACCTCCGCGGCTATTTCTGGCGGGAGGAAAGCGAGATCATCGAGCTCTTCCTGGATATATCCCTCTCGTACACCGCCGAGGAACTCAAGGAGTATCTCATCGCCACGCTTTCGGGGGGGCGGGCGGAGATCGAGAGGCTCTCCACCTTGGCCGAATGCTGCGTCGATAAAAGCTGTTTCTATTGCCGATACGGCCAAACGGTTGTGGACGATACGCGGCGGCACTGTAGATACAAGGGCCGCGTATCGCCCGATTTCTGCTGCAGACGCTACAGCCTCCTCGTCACCAGCCAGAATCCCGCGGGCAACTGCCATAGACTCATGCTGAAGGCCGCCGAATGCATCGAAAAATATTACGGCGATATCCTGGATTCCACGGAATTTCTCGAGTACGGCGACAAGGATGTCCGCGCCATCGCCGTGCGCTCCCTCGGTTCGGGAAACAGGATGGAAAGCCTCGAAAAGCTTCTGCGTTATCTGGGAGACGAACAGACGCTGCTTTCCGCGAAAATTGGCCTTTCGCGCATTCTTGTAGCGCATCCGCGCTTTATTCCCGCGGTAGCCCAGGCCTTCAACGAGACGGCGGATGAAGGAATGCGCAAGAGCCTGGCCGAAATCTTGGCCGGAAGGATAGAGTATTTCATAACCAAGCTTTCGGGGAAGGAAAAAGACAGCTCGGCCAGACTGATCCGGGAAATCATCGGCCTGGGCAAGGTTTCCGAAATCATCGAATTCCTGAAGCTCAACAAGGATGAAGAGCTGGAGGAAGCCGTCATCGGCATTCTCCGCGAAGCGGCCAGCGGCAACGAAAGGCTGAAAGCGGAATGCGGGCTCTATCTGCCCGACCGCCTCGTCGAGAAATGCGGTTTCCTGAAAATCGTTCCTCCCGCAAGAAAGCGCGAGGAAAAGCGCGACTGGAAAATGGTCAGAAACCTGTACGCCATCATCGTCTTCGCGCTGCTTTTTTTCCCCGCCCTCTATGCCCTGCGGCATGGCGACCAGATACGCTCCGTCCCTCCTCTTGTCCAGATAAAGACATACCTGGTGGATTTCAACTACAACTTCGCCTGGTACTCGATGTCGGTCAATGCGATCTATATCGTCCTTCTGCTACTTTCGGTGGTGAAGGTGAAATCTTCGACGAGGCTCTGGAACCTCAAGACTATGTCCTTCCTGTTCAAACCCAGGATACTTCCTTCGGTGTCGATCATCGCGCCCGCGTTCAACGAGGAGAAGACGATTCTCGAGAGCGCTAACTCCCTTCTCAACCTGAAGTATCCCGACTACCAGCTGGTCATCGTCAACGATGGATCGCGCGATGACACCCTGAATACGCTGATTTCGCATTACAACCTCAAACGGACCGACCACTATTACGAACAGCGGCTCAAGACGGCTTCCGTGCGGGGAATCTACATGAGCCCGCTCTATCCCCGCCTCGTCGTGGTGGATAAAGAGAACGGCGGGAAAGCCGATTCTCTCAACGCTGGCATCAACATAGCCTCCAAGGAATATTTCTGCGGCATCGATGCCGACTCGCTGCTCGAACCCGACTCGCTGCTGAAAGTAGCCGCCCTCACCCTCGATTACGGCGTGGAAACTCCCGCGATGGGCGGCAACGTATTCCCCATCAACGGATGCGGCGTGGATCGGGGAAAGCTGACCCATATAGCGCTTCCGTCCAACAACCTGGCCAAGCTGCAGACGATAGAATACCTGCGCGCCTTCATGTGTGGGCGCCTCGGCTGGGCGCAGATCAATTCCTTGCTCATAATATCGGGCGCGTTCGGGCTCTTCCGCAAGGAGCGCGTCATCAGCATCGGCGGCTACCTCACCAGCAACGAGCGCTACGGAAAGGATACGGTGGGAGAAGACATGGAGCTGGTGGTGAGGATAGCCCGCCTCATGCGCGAAAAAAAGCAGAAATACCGCATAAGCTATGCCTACAACGCCAACTGCTGGACGGAAGTCCCGGAAACCATGAACGTCCTGAAACGCCAGAGGGACAGGTGGCATAGAGGACTCATCGACATCATGTATTTCCATCGAAAGCTGCTGTTCAATCCCGCCTATGGAAAGATGGGGCTATTGGGAATGCCGTACTTCCTCATCTTCGAGATGGTCGGTCCGCTATTCGAAATCCAAGGCTACCTCATGGTCGGCCTGGCGGCGCTTTTCGGCTTGATAAGCGCCAAGCTCGCCATTCTTCTTTTCATATCGACCATTTTCATGGGGATTCTCATTTCGATGGCTTCCGTGCTGATAGCGGAGCGGCAGATATACTATTTCAACTACGCGGACACCCTGAAAATGCTCGCCGTCGCCTTCATAGAAAACTTCGGCCCCAGACAGCTGTTCTCGATGTGGCGGGTGTTCGGTTTCTTCAGCGCGATGAAAAAACCGAAAGGCTGGGGGAAGATGGAAAGAAAGGGTTTTTCCTCTTCCGCCGCGCCCCAAGGGAAGGCGGGCAGCCAGCCTGGCAAGGATAAGAAATGAAGACAGATATTCTGAAACAACGATCCGTCATGGTGATTTTAGTCATCCTCATGGGGACGATAACGCTCGGAGTGGTCTTCCTCGTTCTGGCTCCTTTCCTGGCCTGGCAGCTGGCGCCTTTTCGGGAACTCAATATCTGGACGGTGGACAAGACCGTGCCTTATCCCGATTACCGCGAACATGCCGGATTTTTCTGGGTGCTCAAAAACGAAAAAATAGCGAAACTGGGCTCAAGACAGCTCTACGACGAAAAATCGGACTATTTCGGCTTCTATCCCTACGGCAAGAACGAGTGGCGGGGAGTATCCCTTCCCTCGGAGGGGACGAGACCGGACATCGTCTACATAACCGATACCTATGGCGTCTATAAAGACGATTACATGCAGAAAAAACTGTCGGGGGACATCTCTCCCAAATTGTACGGCGCGCTGAATACCCAGGATATCCAGACGATCAGGAAAAATCTCGGGTCTGGCAACACCTTCATCGCCGAATTCAATACGGCCGCTTCCCCGACCAACCTCAAGGACAGGCTTACGCTGGGAAGCCTGCTCGGGGTCCACTGGAAAGGATGGATAGGCAAGTACTTCGAAGATCTCACGGAGGGGAAAGAAGTCCCTGCCTGGGTCATCGCCAACTATTCGGCCCAAACCAAGAGGCGGTGGGAGTTTTTTGGCCGCGGCGTCATTCTCATATCGGACGAGGATCGGGTCGAGGTGCTGACCGAAAAGGACGATATGGGTCCCGCGGGCCTGAGGTTTTCCTACCGCGAGCCTTGGGCCGGAAAACTGGAGTCGAAAAAACCAGTTTCGTATCGATATTGGTTTGAATGGACGATACCCGATAAAGGCCTCGAGACGGTGGCCGACTACAATTTTGACCTGACGGCGAGCGGGATGTCAAAGCTCGATGCCCTTGGCTTGCCCGCCAGGTTCCCGGCCATTCTCCTCTACGAAAACCCGCAGTATACGGGCTGGTACTTCGCCGGGGATTTCGCCGATCTCAACTTCGTCGCCACCCCCTACCGAATGAAGGGGATCGCCTGGCTGAAGAAGCTCCTCATCGACGATACGGTGGACAGCAACGCCTATTTTTTCTGGAAAGCCTACGTGCCGCTGGTCCGCTCCATCCTGAGCGATGCCGAGGAAGCCAAGGCGAAGAGGGCGAGAATGCCCGACGAACAGGGGGAACCGAGGGTAAATGCGCGCGCCTTCGGAAATGGATTCCAGAAACGCGACAGGTATGGGATCTGGAAAGATTTCTTCGTGCGAGGCGTCAACATGGGCATGGCGGAGCCGGGGAAATATTTCACCAATTTCCCCCAGACGCTAAGCACCTATGCGCGCTGGCTCGACGGCATTTCCGCCATGAACGCCAACACCATAAGGATCTACACCCTCCCGCCGCCCGAGTTCTATAAAGCGCTGTACGCGCACAACACCGAAACACCCGAGAAGGCGCTCTATCTCCTTCAGGAAATCTGGCCCGAGGAAAATCCGCCCAACGGCGATTATCTTGCCCCGGAATACAGAGAGGGTTTCCTCAAGGAGATCGATTACGGCATAGACGCCGTCTACGGTCGCGCCAATGTGCCGGAACGCGGAGGGAGGGCCTGGGGAATTTACACCGCCGATGTGTCGAGATGGCTCCTGGGTTGGCTCGTAGGGCGCGAGTTGGAGAGCGAAGAGGTGATGGAAACCGACGCGCGCAATAAAAACGCCAGATACGCGGGGAAGTACGTGGCGGCGGGCCCCATGGCGACGCCTACCGAAGTGTGGCTCGCCGAATCGCTGGACGAGGTGGCCTCGATCGAAGCCGCGCGATATGGCCAACTGCATCCGGTGGCCCTCGTCAGCTGGCCCACGCTGGACCCGAAAGAGCACGACTCGGAATGGGATCCCGTCACCGGAAAGAAGAAAAAGGGAAACGACAGGGCGAGCGTGACGATAGACCACTTCGAGATAACCCCCGCCATGACGGCGGGGCTTTTCGGCGCCTATCATATTTACCCTAATTATCCCGATTTCATGAACAACGAAGTCGCCTATGCTTCCTACGAGGATGAAGAGGGGTCGCTTCGGTACGGCGGTTATCTCAGGGAATTCATGGAGAGCCATAGGCGCTATCCCGCCCTCGTGGCCGAGTTCGGCCTGGCCAACGGCTCCGGTATCGCGCATCTCGCCCCCGATGGCCTGCACCATGGCGGCATCGACGAAGCCTCGGCCGGGAAAGGCATCCTGAGGATGATGAATGCGATCAAGAAAGAAGGCTACGCGGGCGGGGTCATCTTCGAATGGATGGACGAGTGGGTGAAGAAAACCTGGACCACCGAGACGCTCATGATTCCCTACGACAGGCATGTGCTCTGGCATAACGCCGTCGATCCCGAGCAAAACTATGGCCTCATGGCGAACGAGGTGCTGCCTCCGGGAAAGCCCGATCTGGTGTACAAGGGAAAGGGCATCATCGATTCGATGGAAGTATCCGCCGA
The DNA here is from genome assembly GCA_035560555.1 of Rectinemataceae bacterium. Classification (GTDB taxonomy): domain Bacteria; phylum Spirochaetota; class Spirochaetia; order Treponematales; family Rectinemataceae; genus UBA11090. Next base: position 57,314 of record DATMZF010000017.1, on the reverse strand, counting down.
CGCCTCGTATCTGAATATCGCCATGACGTTGAAGCGTCCGCCCGATTTCGCGGTCGAGGAAATCCTCGTCGGGCTCGATACGCTCAGGCGGGACCTGGGACAGACGCTGTGGCCTGTCGGAGGTCTGAAAACCTCTTCCGGGCTCGAATTTGTCCTGCGGATTTCCGCGGCGAACAAGGCCGATCTTCTCGTCATACCCTCCTACAACGCGGCCATGTCGCGGTTCGCCACGGTCGCCGCCTCGGACGGAAAATACGAGCGGATAGACATGCTCGTCAATGGAGCCGTGAAGACGAAGGACGGCAGGAGCATCGCGGAGAAGAGGTTCGACGCTTCGGCGCTGCGCCGCGGTCCCTTCGACGAAGCGGGCAATCTCTGGAACATAGAGGGAGCGAAAATCTCCCTGCGCCTGCCTTGGACCTATATCAATGTCACCGATCCCTCTTCGCGCCAGGTCCTGCAGGATCCCCGGACGGGCTACTTCAATCCCCAGAGAGATGCCCTCGACACCGTCGCCACTGATGGGTTCCTCGTCGACGCGATAGCATGGGACAAGAAGCTGAAAAGGACATCGGGAGGGATAGAGCTGAATACCGCGAATCCATATTATTGGAAGGGCTGGGAGGAGCCTCCTCCCTATCGGGAAAAACCAAAAAAAAGCTACTATATCGTCAGGAACGCCTGGGCGGCGGAGGCCGCGGCGGAAAGAACGCTAAAGTGACGGGAGGAGGACCGATCGGCCGGCGAAAGCGTTCAGATGACGGTTTTGACGCCCGGCAGCTTGGCCACTTCGGCGTAAAGCCTATCCATCGTCCGCTTGGAATCGACGCTTATCCTGGCTCCTATGCGGCCGTACTTGCCATCGGGCTTGACGGTTCTCTGGATTATGGAACAGGGGACGGCGATTCTCTTCAGCGTGGCTTCGAGCGCGGCGGCGATATCGCCCGCTTCGGCCACGCCGTAGATTATGCGCAGATCGAAGCGCACGGGGTATTCGACCTGGATCCCCCCGAAGGGACCGGAACAGGATGGAAGTTCTTCGCTCATGTTCATCAGTATGAAGGAAAGGTGAAAAAGTGTCGAGGCGCCCGGGGCCGACGTGAGGGCAAGCCGTAATTATCGGCGCTCAGGGGCTCAAGGGAAAAAATAGCGGATAGGAGCGTGAAAAATGGTGGATCCGAGGATACGCAGACTGGCCGATTTGTTGGTCAATTATTCGGTGAAGGTAAAAAAAGGCGAAAGGGTGCTGATACAGGACACGAACGCTGAACCGGAATTCGTCAAGGCTCTCGTGGGCGCCGTCCACGAGGCGGGAGGACTCGCCTTTGTGGCGCTCCGCGACAAGGCCGTGGAGCGGGAGCTCTTTTTGAACGGCGCCGAGGAGCAGTTCGCCCTGCAGGCTCGCTTCGAGCTGGAGAGAATGAAGGAGATGGACGCCTTCATAGGCTTCACGAGCCTGCGGAATGCCTTCGCGTGGAAGGATATCCCGGCTGACAAGATGGATCTGTACAATAAGTATATCTGGAAAAAAGTGCATATCGAACAGAGAGTCCCGCACACGAGGTGGGTGGTCCTCCGTTATCCCTCGCCGGCGATGGCCCAGAACGCCGCCATGAGCGAAGCCGCTTTCGAGGATTTTTTCTTCGATGTCTGCACCATGGATTACTCCAGAATGTCGAAGGCGATGGATCCTCTCGTGAAACTCCTGGAGAACACGGACAAGGTTCGCGTGCTTGGCCCGGGCACTGATCTCGCCTTCTCGATCAAGGGACTGCCAGCGATCAAGTGCGACGGGACGATGAATATACCCGACGGGGAAGTCTATACGGCTCCCGTGCGCGATTCGGTCAATGGGATCCTGAGCTACAACACCCCGAGCGAGAAAGATGGCTTCAAGTTCGAGCAGGTGAGATTCGAGTTCAAGGACGGGAAAATCGTGGACGCGCGGGCCAATGACACGAAACGCGTCAACGCTATGCTCGATATCGATGAAGGCGCGCGCTATCTCGGCGAATTCGCCTTCGGCATCAACCCTTACATCACGCAGCCATTGCTGGATACCCTTTTCGACGAGAAGATAGCCGGCTCGGTGCACATCACGCCGGGAAATTCCTACGACGACTGTTTCAACGGCAATCGCTCGAGCCTGCACTGGGACCTCGTGCTCAAGCAGGACGAAGCGGCGGGAGGCGGGGAAATCTGGCTGGATGGAAGGCTCGCGAGGAAGGACGGTAGGTTCGCGCTTCCGGAACTCGAGGGGCTCAACCCCGAGAACCTAACGTGAAGCGCGAAAATCTGGAGTGCGGCGGGGGCGGGCCGGATCTTGATCCGGCCCGCCCCCAAGGCCGCGACGTCAATACCCCCGGACATCGTCGCCTTGGGGCGTCACGAGGCGATTAGGCATCGTTGCCGATGGCGTCCACGGGGCAATCGCCGAGCGCCTGGACCGCCAGCTTCGTTTCGCCGCCCGATACGGGCTGCTTGGCCACGAAAGCCCGCGAACCATCGTCGGTCATCGAGAAGATGTCGGGCGCCGTACCATTGCACAGACCGCAACCGATGCAGGTCGAATCCACGTACCACTTTCCCGCGACATTGCCCGGATTTCTGGATGATTTGTCCGCCATGAGTTCCTCCGTAATTGCTTTACGTATAGTGCAGAACGCGGAGTTCCGCGCATCCTTGAAACCTACACCGTTTTCTGCGCGACGAAGCCCCCGTCGATGCCCACGACGAGCACCTGTATCGGCTGGCTCGCTCCCGCCATGGCTCGCGCTTCCTGAGCGAGCCTGACAAGGCCTGAACAGCAAGGCACTTCCATGATGACGACCGACGCGCTGCCGGCTTGCCGCAGAATGGAGGCCAGCTTGGAGAGGTAGACGTCCTTTCCGGAATCCAGCTTCGGGCACGCGATGACGAGCGATTTGTCCGCGATGATGTCGGCGTGGAAAGAGCCCAGCGCGAAGGCTGTACAGTCGGCGGCGATGACGATGTCAGCGTCCGCGAAATGAGGGGCTTTTGGATTTGCCAGGTGAAGCTGTATCGGCCAGTTGCGGAGCGCCGAAACCCCTGAAGGTTTGGCGGGGAATGCCTCGGCTTTTCTCCCGCTGGATCCGACGGGATGTTTCGGGGCCGGCGCGGCGGGGGCCGGCTTTTTCTGCCCGAAGCGCTCGAACCCTTCGGGGATCGCCTCCTTATGGGAGACAAGATATGAGACAGCCCTCTCTAGGTAAAGATCCTGGCCGTGGCGATCGAGATGGGCGAAATGCTCCTTCACGACGCCTATACCTTGGGGAAGCATTTCCCTCAGCACGGCCACCTCGTCGTATTCGTCGGCCTCACGCTCCACTATACGGATCGCGTCCACTGGGCATCGGCCGACGCATGCGCCCAAACCATCGCAGAGGCTTTCGCCGACGAGTCTTGCCTTTCCGTTCATGACTTTCAGGGCGCCTTCCGGGCATCCGGTTTCGCATGCCCCGCAGCCGTCGCATAGCCCTTGGTCAATCTCTATTATCGTTCGTTTCGTCATTCTTCCCCCGTTATGATCTACCGGTAGATCCCTGCCGCTCTTCACTCAGAGCATACGACGAAACGTCGCGCGCCGCTGTAACATATGTTACGGTGGCGCTTCGTCCGGCAAAAAAAAGGCCGCCAGCGATTGTCTCGCTAGCGGCCTCGACCGGATCGGGCTATGGATGCTTACGCCACTTTTACGGGCACGAGGCGAGGTGCCGATTCGGGCTTTTTCTCGAGCGAAATGGTCAAAAGACCATCGCGGAACTTCGCTTCGATCTTCTCGGCGTCCACGTCCTCGGGAAGGGAAAACGCGCGGGAGAACTGGAATTCCCTTCGTTCTCTTCTCAGCCAGCGGCCTTTTTCGTTCTTTTCGCCCTTTTCCTCGCTCTTGGCGGTGGACAGGGAAAGCGTGCTGTTCTTGAGCTCCAGTTTTACATCTTTTTCGGAAAGTCCGGGCAGCTCGGCTTCGATGACATAGCGCTTCTCCTCGTCGCGCACGTCGATGGCCGGAGTCCTGAATTCGGGATAAAGCATGTCTTCGCCGGAGAACATCTGGTCGATGAGATCGAAGGGGTTCGTTCCGTAAAGGGTTAAGTTTTTCATGAAAACCTCCAACTATCCGGTATTTCCGGATTTCGCCGGATGGGGCTTCGGCTCTACGAGCCGCGGTCGCCGAAGCCTGAGCTTCATGCGCCGCCCCATTGTGGCCGGGCCCTTTCTGGCGCCCATATACTAATATGCAATATTCGTGCCAAAGTTGAGAAATAATAGAAATATATTTTAAAAACAATAATAATATCATAATTATATATAATATGAAAAGTTATAAAACACAGCCCTGTTCCGGCCCGAGCTGGCGCATGGTTGGAATCGACGGAGCGGCGGCTCGAAAGCCGATATCTTGGCCGCATTCCATCCGAATGGACACGATTTCGTCGGTGTCGGTCATTTTCTGTTTCTCGTGGGCACGACTGTATTAAAATCACTCTTCAATATGTGTTAAAATGAAACACTTGTTGAGAAGACTCGTCTTTTGCCTGGAGTAATCAGTCCGTTTCGCGCCAGCGGAGGGCGAAGGCTTCGAGCGCGTCCAGGGCGAGGTAGAGGGCGAGGCCGACGAGTGAGAGGGCGATGATGGCGGCGTACATGTCGGGATAGTCCACCCTGGACCATGAATCCATGATGTACCAGCCGAGGCCGTCCATCGAGGCGAAGGTCTCCGACAAAAAAAGCACGGCGATGGCCGTGCCGAGGCTGATCCTCAGCGAGGAAAGAAGCGAGGGCAGGGTGGCTGGCAGGATGGCGTAGCGGAGCACTCCGCCGCCGCGGACACCCAGGGAGCGGACCGTGTCGATGAGGGAGAATGGTATGGCTTTCGCCGAATCCCGTCCGCCGACGAAAAGCTGGCCGAAGACGACCATGCCCATGAGCGCGACTTTCGACGCGTCCCCGAGCCCGAAGAAGAGCATCAGTATCGGGAGAAAGGCCACTTTGGGCAGGGGATGAAGAAAGTAGACGAGGGGCGAGGCAATCGCGTCGGCGGCTTTTATCCTTCCCGAGAGCAGGCCGAGAGCCCAGGCTGGCGGTCCCGCCATGGCCAAAGCGAGGAAAATGCGCCGCAGGGAAGCGCCTATGTGGATGAAGAGCGTCCCGTCGGCCGTCGCGTCGCCAAAACGCCGCGCGGCGACGAGGGGAGAAGGCAGGAAGGGCTTTCCCAGAATGGAAGAGAGGCCTGCCCACAGAAGGGTTAGGACCGAAGCGGCCAGGGCGATTTTGCCGAGCCTGAGGAGAAAGCCGGAAATCAGCGCTCCAGCGCGAGGCCGCGATCTTCCGGCATCGGTCTCGCGCTCGTCCTCGCCCTTTCGCTCGATCGCCCCTTCCTTGAGAGGAAGATTGGTGAAGAGATGGCGAAGGGCGGCCACATTCGAGAAATAATGATCGCTCTCCCTGTAGGAAAAGGCGGCCGCTCCCGTCGCCCTTTCCGTCGCCGCCGAGCTCCTTGAGAGTGCGTCGAAGCTTTTAAAAGATAAGGCGGCGCGATTTGACGCTTCCCCCGAAGCGGTCGCGACCTGTCTTCGTCCCGTGTCGAAGCGGGCCGAAAGGGTGGAGGGATTCTTTCCGTCCAGGATATAGATGGTATCGGCTAGATAGGCCGCTTCCTCGATGGAGTGGGTGACGAGAATTATCGTCGTGCCATGTTTGCGCTGGGTTTCGAGCAGGGTTTCCTGCAGGGACTCCCTCGTGAGGGCGTCGAGGCTGGAAAAGGGCTCGTCCAAGAGGAGGAGGTCGCTGTCCGACGCGAGGGCGCGCGCCACGGCGACGCGTTGTCTCATGCCTCCCGACAGTCTGGCCGGATAAAGCCTTGCGAAGGGCCGGAGCTCGAGCTCCGCGAGTATGGGGTCCACTCTGGACCGGCGCTCGGCCGACGCGATACCTTGTGTCCTCAAACCCAGTTCGGCGTTGGCCTGGACGCTCGCCCAGGGAAGAAGCCCGTAGTCCTGAAAGATGAGGGCCGTCTTGGCCCTGATCGAGCCGCCCGCCTCGCCGCCCACGGACACCCAGCCCTCGGTAGGGGAGGAAAGCCCGGCGATGACGCGCAGCAGGCTTGTCTTGCCGCAGCCTGAGCGGCCGACGATGGCCGTTATGGAGCCGCGCTCGAAGTTCACGCTGATGTCCGACAGGACGGGAAGGGTTTTTTGCTTGAGCCGATAGGAAAACGAGACCTTATCGAGCTTGACCATGGGGTAATTCATCATGGACCGCGGTCAGAATCCTTCTATGGGGCGCTTGTCCAGGAGCGAGGCGGGATCGATCGTCTTTTTTAGAAGGCCTTTGGCCGTCAGCCAGGAGGCGGCGCGCTCCAGGTCTCCCATGGAGGGAAGCCGGGGGTTCTTGTACACCACGAAAATAAAGGCCTTGGCGGCTTCCTCCGAAAAACCCGCCTTCTTCACCAGGAGCGGGCGGTACGCGTCGGGATCGGCGTTTATTTTCTGGGCGGCCTTCCAGTAGGCCCTGTAGAGCCTGGCGATCTCCCCCAGCCTGGAAGCCAGGGCGTTCTGGGAGAAGGCGAGGATGCCCGCGCCGAGTCCGTAGTCGTCGGTGGTGGCGATGATTTTGGCTCCCCGCACTCTGGCCGTCGTCAGGAAGGGTTCGGGCATGCCGGCGCCGGCGGTCTGCCCCGCCAGGACCATTTCGAGGCGGACAGGCATTTTGGGCACCGGCATCAGGTTTATCTCCGAGGCGGGGACTCCGGCCGCGGCCATGAAACTGTCCACCATATAGTGGATGACGGAGTTGCTGGATATGCCGATGGGCTTGCCCGCGAGGTCGGCGAGGCTGTTCGCGGCGAGGCCCGGGGCGACGGCTATTCCATACCGTCCGTCCGTGAGGCTGGTGATCTTGACGGGGAAGCCGCCCTGCACCGAAAGCATCACGGCGAGGACATCCGAGATGACTCCTTCGACGGATCCCGCCTGGAAGGCCGAATCGCGCTCGACGGCGCTCTGGAAGCGAATGAGCTGCACGTCGACGCCTTCCTGGGCGAAGAGATTCTCGGTTTCGCAGAGCATGAAGGGAAGGGAGTCGGCATCGGCGAAAATCCCGAGCTTGAGGGCGTTTTTGGAGGCTGGCGCCTGGGCTTGCGCCTGCGCCGCGGATAGCCCCGCGAGCAGCAGGAAGGCTGCCGCGAGAAAAGCGAATTTTTTCATTGTCATTATGGAAGCTCCTTTCAGAATGCCTCATTCCATCGGTACGCGCTTTCGTCGGGAACGCCGAGACGATCCATGATTCTGTTTATCACAGTGTCGGCCAGCTGTTCAATCGACTGAGGCTTGCTGTAGAAGCTGGGGCAGGCGGGCATGATCACCGCTCCCGCTTCCTTGAGGGAGACGAAGGCTTTCAGGGTGACGAGGGAGAGCGGCGTTTCCCGGGGGACGAGTATGAGAGGCCAGCCTTCCTTGAGCGCGACGCTGCCCGCGCGATGGATCAGATTGGCCGATACGCCCGACGCTATGCTGCCGAGCGTACCCGTCGAGCAGGGGAGGATCACCGTGCCGTTCAATCTGAAGGAACCCGATGCCACGGGGGAGGAAAAGTCGTCGGAAGGATGAAGCTTTATGATGGCGGGCGATCTGCCGGGGCCGCCCGATGCCCTGATCTTGCCAAGCCAGTAGCCGAGGGGCCGTTCCGTCTCCTCGAGGATTACGCGCGCTCCCCAGGGGGAACAGGTCAGATGGAGAATGACGCCTTTCGCCGCCAGCGCGGAGATGAGGCGGAGGGAATACAGCGCACCAGAGGCTCCGGTGACGCAGACGAGATAACGTTCCATCTGGATCTAGTCTATATCAGATATATATCGAGGGCAACACCGAAGAGAAAGAGAAGCGGTATTATCTCGTTGATTCCATAAGCCGCAATTTTCACGTGCTTTTCCGTGCCGCCCAACGCGACGACGTGTTCGGCCGCGAGGAGCGAAGCGCAGGCGAAAAGCGTGACGACCGTGACGACGCCGGTCGCCGGCCAGAACAGGAGAATGCTGGCCAATCCTCCCGCGGCGAGGAGATGGCATCCGGCGGCGATGATCCTCGCGCCTTTTGCGCCGAAACGTGCCGGGACCGAGTGGAGCTTTTCGCTTCGATCGAACTCGATGTCCTGTACGGCATAGAGAATATCGAAACCAGCCACCCAGAGGGCCACGCCGGCCACGAGGGGAAAGTAACGAAGATGAAAGGCTCCTGAAACGCCCAGGAAGGCGCCCATCGTGGCGGCCGAACAGGTCAGTCCCAGCCAGAAATGGCAGAGCCAGGTGAAGCGTTTGGTATAGGAGTAGCCCGCGACGAGAAAACCCGCGGCGGGGAGGAGGGCGAGGCAGAGGGGGTTGAGCATGGTCGCCCCGAGGACGAGGAGGGCCAGCATGGCCGCGGTGAAAGCCCAGAGTTCCTTCCTGGAGAGTTTTCCCTTGGGAAGGTGCCGGCCGGCGGTCCGCGGATTCTTGGCGTCGATTCGGTGGTCGACGAGCCTGTTGAGGGCGTTGGCGGCGTTTCTCGCCCCGAAAGCGGCTACGATGATCCAGAGGAGCTTGGCCGCGGGGGGGAGGCCACCTGTCTCGAGCAGCACGGCCGTGACCGCGAAGGGAAGCGAAAACAGTGTGTGCCGAATCATGACCGCGTCGCCCACGAGGGCGAGCCGGCGGCCGAAACCGCCGATTGAACGCGGGTTCGTGGCCCGCTTCGAGTCGCGGTCTTGGCGTTGGTCCGGGTCGCTGCCTGGGCCGCCGGCTGAAGGCTTAGTCGATGCCATAGTCTTTCCACCGGGCGTCCACGCGCCGGACGATGTCCGGGCTCATGGCGAGGGGTTCGGGCCATTCCCTGCCGTGGCCTTCCTCCGGCCATTTTTTCGTGGCGTCGACGCCGAGGCGCGTGCCGAAGCGGGGCTGGGGCGAGGAATGGTCGAGGGCGTCCAAGGGGCCCTGAGACAGCACGAGGTCGCGTCCCGCGTCGATGTTATTGAAAACCTTCCACGCGACGAGGGAGAGGTTTTTCAGACTGATGTCGTCGTCGACGACGACGATGAGCTTCGTGTACATCATCTGGCCCATTCCCCAGATGAAATCCATGACCTTGCGGGCATGGCCGGGGAAACGTTTCTTTATCGAGACGATGACGCAGTTGTGGAAGACGCCCTCGAGAGGCATCGTGAAATCGGTGATTTCGGGACAGAGCTGTCTTAAAAGGGGGAGGAAAAGCCGCTCCGTGGCCTTCGCCATGTAGCAGTCTTCTTTGGGGGGAATGCCGACGATGGTGGCGGGGAATATCGGGTTTTTCCTGCGCGTCATGCGTTCCAGGTGGAAGACGGGGTATTGGTCGGGCAGGGAGTAGAAGCCCGTATGGTCGCCGAAGGGGCCTTCGAGCCTCGTCTCCTTCGGGTCCACGTAGCCTTCGAGGACAAATTCCGCGTCGGCGGGAATCTGTATGTCCGAGAGGCTCGCCTTCGTCACCTCGCAGCTCTTTCCGCGCAGGAACCCGGCGAACATGGCCTCCCATATGCCTTCGGGCAGGGGGGCGGTCGAGGAATAGGTGACCGCGGGATCCGAGCCGAGGGTCACCGCGACCGGCATTCGCTCCCCTCGGGCTCTATATTTCTCGAAGAAATGCGCCCCGTCCTTGTGGAGGTGCCAGTGCATTCCCGCCGTCCTGTCGTCGTAGACCTGCATTCTGTACATGCCCCAGTTCTGGGCGCCCGTCTCCGGATCCATCGTGCAGACGACGGGCAGGGTGAAGAAGCGCCCCCCGTCTCCCGGCCAGCACTTGAGGACGGGGAGGCTGTCGAAGCCCGCCTCGTCGTCGATGACCTGCCTGCAAAGAGGGCGGCCGACCTTTTTGGGCAGGAGGGATTTCGCTATGGGGAGCTTGGGGAGGGCGCCGGGAATGGCGGTGAAAAGGGAGAAGCCGCGGACCTGCTTCCAGGCCCAGACGAGGAGATCCTCGATTTCCTTCGACTTGGCGTCGAGGCTTTCGGCGCCGAGGGCCATGGCCATCCGCGATTCCGATCCCATCGCGTTGATGAGGAGGGGCCATTCCGATCCCTTCACCTTTTCGAAAAGGAGGGCGGGGCCGCCGTCGCGCATCACCCTGTCGGCGATTTCCGTTATCTCGAGGATGGGGTCAACCTCGACCTTCACGCGTCTCAGCTCGCCCGCCGATTCGAGGGCCGAGACAAACTCCTGCAGGTTTTCATATGCCATAATGGCAATAGTATATAGGAATAAACGCTTTTAGTGAAAGTCACCGGAGGCGCTTCGGCGGGCGGCGGCGCAAGCGGGTGGGTCGGCTCGTTGGCGGGCGGCCAAGGCCGCCGCGGCGCGCCGTTGTTATATTTTTTAATAAATGTTTCATGGAATAAAAGGCCTAGCCGGTATACGCTCTACCTGATCGTAAGGCTCCGTTTTCGTGAAATGGCCTGGAGGGATCTGTGGACGGACAAAATCAGTATGTCGTGCGGCTCAACGATGTTCACAAAAGCTACGCGCTTGGAAAAACCGAGGTCCTCGCCCTGCAGGGCGTGAGCTTCGATATCCTCAAAGGGGATTTCATCTCGATAGCCGGACCCTCCGGTTCGGGAAAAACCACGGTACTGAATCTCATCGGCTGCGTCGACACGGCCAGCTCTGGCGGCGTGACCATCCTCGGCCAGCGCACCGACAGCCTCGGCGACGAGAAACTCACCGCGCTGCGCCATAAGGGCATAGGCTTCATTTTCCAGACCTTCAATCTCATCCCCGTCCTCAACATACGCGAAAACGTCGAGCTTCCGGCCCTCCTCGACGGCTCCGACCTCGATATGCCCAAAAACGAGCGGCAGGAGTGGGTGGATCACCTGATCGAAAGCGTGGGACTCGCCGACAGGATGAAGCATAAGCCGGCCGAACTTTCAGGCGGCCAGCGCCAGAGGATCGCCATAGCCCGGGCCCTCGTCATGAGACCACCCATAGTCCTCGCCGACGAGCCGACCGCCAACCTCGATTCGGCGACGGGCGAGAGCATTCTCGCCCTGATGAAGCGCATGAACCGCGAGTTCGGGACGACCTTCATATTCAGCACCCATGACCAGGGCATCGTCGATATCGCCGACCATGTCATACGGCTCAAGGACGGAAGGATCGTCGAAAACTATCGGGCCGAAGAAAAGGCGTCCTCATGATCCTGTTTCGAATGGCTTACGGCAATCTTTTCCTGCACAAGGCGAAGAGTATCCTCCTGGGCACGATCATGTGCCTAGGGATAGCCGTGCTTTTCGTCGGGAATTCACTCATCGATACGGCGATCGGCGGCTTGAAAAAGATGTTCGTGGAGGGCTATACGGGCGATGTCATGGTGACGGGACCCACGAGTTTTCCGACGACGATTTTCGGCGAAACAGCCGGCGGGGAGGAAGTCATCCCCCATATCGCGGCCTTTTCGAGCTATACAAAACAGTTGTCCGCCGACAGGAATGTCGCGGCGACGCTTCCCATGCTGAGCGGGCAGGTCGCCATGGGCCTAGGCGAACAGGTTATCGGCCAAGGTTCGGCTTTCGGGGTGGACATCGCCGATTACAGGAATTTCTTTTCCGGCAACATCAGCCTCGTGGAGGGCCAATGGCCATCGGGCGGGGATCAAGCCTGGATCATCATATCCGAAATGTCGGCCCAGATGCTTTCGAGGGCGGCGGGCAGGAAGATCGGCGCGGGCGAAAAGATCGTCTTGAGCGCCCTGGGCGATACAGCCGGCACGGTCATCAGGGAAGTGGAAGTCGCGGGCATCGTTAAGTTCAACCAGAGCAGCCAGGAGCTGGCGAAGATATCCCTCGTCGACGCCGATACGATGCGCGACCTTCTGGGCTTCGCGAGCCTACGCGACGGCCAGATCGTCCTCACCGAGAAGCAGGCCGAATTCGTCGAAGCCTTCGATCCCGAGGCGCTTTTCAGCGACGAGGCCGGGGCCGATGTCATCGCCGATCCCGGGAAAGAGGGGGTCGTCTCGGAGGAGAGTGGCTTCGTCGATCCCTTCCTGAGCGCCGTCGAAGCCAAAGACACCGCGACTAAAAACGCCCCGGCTAATGACGCCGCGGCTGAAGATGCCGCTTCCGGAGAGGGCGCGCTGTCCGCGCCCCCAGAGCCCGCGTGGCAGTTCATTCTCATCAGGCTCGTCTCGGGCGTAAAAGCCGACCGTTTCATGGACGGGCTCAAGGCTTTTGCCGCGGGACTGGACCAGAGCGTCCATGTCCAGGACTGGGTGGCCGGAGCGGGTACGGTGGCGAGGACGGCGGTGACCATCCGCCTCGTCTTCGACCTCATGGTCTCCATCGTGGCAGTCATCGTCATCATGATCACCATGAACGTCCTCGTCGTATCGATCAGCGAGCGTGTGCCCGAAATAGGCACCCTGCGCGCCCTGGGCGCGAAGAAACGCTTCATCCGCAGGATGATCCTCCTCGAGACCAGTTTTCTCGCGATCATCGCCGGCCTCGCCGGGGTCTTCCTCGGCTATCTCGTGCTGCTGGTCTTGCGTCGATCGGGCATCGAGGCGCCCAACCTTTTCTTCGAGGCTATATTCGCGGGGAAAAAACTAGTGCCCTCCATTTCCGCGGGAGCCGCCCTGCGTGCCTTCCTGTGGATATTCGGCATGAGCATCCTGTCGTCGCTGTACCCCATCGCCATAGCGCTGCGGATACGGCCCGTCGTCGCCATGCAGGGCGAGTGAAGGAGACCGCGATGATCCGTTCAACGATGGCATTGAGAAACACGCTCAGACAGCCGCGCAGGACAGCCCTCCTCGGCGGCGCGATAGCCTTCGGCGTCATCGTCATATGCCTCTCCACGGGCCTCACCGCCGGCATGGAAAAAGCGGTCCAGGCGAACGTGACCCTCTTCTCGGCCGGCCATATCCTCATCAACGGATTCGGGACGAGCGAATCGGGCAGGTCCCTGAACAGGATCGAGGACCCGGCACTGGCGGCGAAGACGAAGGAAATCCTCCCCGAGGCGCTCAGCGTGTCGCCTACGGCTCAGGCTCAGGCCACGGTCGTTTTCGGCTCGAGGGAACAGCAGCTGAAGGTCAGGGGCGTGGACTGGAAGGGCGATCGGCTGTTTTCGGGAAGCCTCGTCCTCAACCTGGGCGACTGGACTTCGGCCAAGGCCGACCGGGCCATCGTGATGGGAGCCTCCTCGGCCAGGCGCTTCGGCCTGGGCCTGGGCGATTCCGTCCTCGTGCGCCTTTCGACGGTGTCGGGACAGCAGAACGTCACCGAGTACAATCTCGCGGCGGTCTACGACGACGCGGCGGCCGGCGGCATGACCACCGTCTTCGTTCCCCTGGCGAATCTCCTTGCCGATCTCAACCTGAAGCAAGGCCAATACCAGTCCCTCGCCGTCTTCCTGCCCGACGCGGCGGCGGCCGACGCCGCCGGGAAGAAACTCGTCGAGAGGCTCGGCGCCGAGGGCTACGCCTTCAGGACGGCTCCAGCCTCGACTCCGGCAGGTTCGGGCGCGCGGCCGGGCGAGGTTTTCTACAGAATGGCGACGGTGACCGAACTCTCGGGCCAGATGGGAGCCGTCCTCGGATCGGTCCGGTGGATAGGCGCCACCATCTTCGCTATCATGCTCGTCCTCGTCATGGCGGGCATCACCAATACCTACCGCATGGTTCTCATGGAGCGCACCAAGGAAATCGGCATGCTGCGCTGCATAGGATTCAGGAGGAAGGACATCTTCCGAATATTCATCTATGAAGCCCTCCTCATAGCCCTGGCGGGGAGCCTCGCCGGGGTACTCGCATCCATGCCCCTGGGCCTCCTCGCCCACCTCATTCCCTTCGATCCGGCGGGAAGCCTCGGATCCGCCCTCTCGCGGGGGAGACTCCTCTTCTCTCCCGATATCCCGTCGCTCGCCTTCGTCAGCCTCTGCGTGATGGCGGCGAGCGCCATAGCCGTGTCAGGCCCCGCCCTGAGGGCCTCGAAGCTTCTGCCAATAGAAGCGCTGCGCGTTACCGCGTAAGGAGTACAGGATGAAACTAAGGACTAAAAGCCTCGCGAGCCTCGTCGGCCTCGCCCTTCTCGTCGGCCTCGCCCTCTCGGGAGCGGAAGCGCAGGGCGGTCCCCCTCCCGGAGGCGGCGGCATGATGATGGGGCCTGACCTGCCGGGACTCGAAGACTACAAACTTCCGACCTCGAAGGATCCCAAAGACTGGTCGGGCAAGGATTTCCTCATGCTCGTGCGCGCCACGGACATCCGCTCGAGCTTTTACGACAGCGACATGACGGCTACGATCACCATGGTGTCGGTGAGCCCCGAAAAGGGCACCCAGACGCGCAAGGAAATCATCTACCGCCGCGACAAGGATGACGCCTTTTTGATGATCACCCTCGAGCCCGAGTCGCGGAAAGGCCAGGGCATGCTCCGCGTCGACTCGAACATGTGGCGCTACGACCCCAGTTCACGCAAGTTCAACCACACGACGCTCAAGGAGCAGTACGAGAACACCACGACGCGCAACTCGGACTTCAGGCGTTTCCAGCGGGCGATGGACTACGATGTGGTCAAGCTCGAGGCGGGAAAGCTGGGCAAGTACGATGTGTGGATCGGCGAACTGAAGGCTAACAACGATGAGGTTCCCTTCCCCTATATCACGATGTACATCGATAAGGAACGCTCGATCGTCCTTAAGGTGGAGGAGTACAGCCTCTCCAAGGTTCTGTTGCGCACCTCCTACTACACGAGTTACGCGCAGATCGGGAAATCCCTCGTGCCCACCGTCCAGACTTTCCAGGACGGCCTCATTCCCGAAAAGAGGACGCAGACGACGTACACCAACATATCGACCAAGCCAGTGCCCAACGATGTCTTCACGAAGAATTATCTCGAACGCGTAAGCCAGTAGGAGGCGACCGTGAACCATGACATTTCGCGCGCCGGACGGCGCCAGACAGCCGCCATCCTCGCTCTTCTCGCCCTCGTCCTGGGCGCCGGCCCCGCCTCAGGGCGAGTTTTCGGCCAGGCGGGAGGCCAGACTTCCGGCAACGCCGGATCCACTTCCAGCGCGGCCCTGGGCCAGGATATAACCGACACCGCGACGCCCCTCGACGAGAGCGCCCTCTTCGGAGGCGAGTCGGACATCATCAAGGTGATCGACACCGATGTCGCGGCCTCGAGCATCGTGGAGCTCGTCGACGACATAAAGACCTATCCCGTCTTTCTCCTTGAAGGCGAGGCGGCCGCGGGGCTCCAGAGTTCCTTCGTCCCTTACGGAGCGAAGATCAGCGACAGCCAGAGCCTTTTCGGGGGCGTCAGCCTCGACTCGATAGCCTTTACCTTCCTTCCTTCCAAGGAATATGTCTACAATGTCGAGCTTTCGGGAACCTTTCTCCCCTCGGGGGTAGAGGATCTCGAAGCCAGCGCCTACGCCGACCTCAGGGCTTCCGAATTCTTCAGACTTTACGGCGCCGTTTCCTACGACTACAACCTGACCCAGAGCGCCACGAGCCTCACCGTCGCGGATGAGGGGTTCGCCCTCGACGAACTCTTCGTCGACGCCGCGATCGAAAGGGCGCTTTTCTTCAGGATGGGCAAGCAGAGGATACGCTGGGGCGTGGGCAACTGGTACAAACCCTCCGATGTCTTGAGCCTCTCGGCCATAGATCCCGACAACCCCCGCGCCGAACGCGAAGGCCCCTTCGCCTTCAAGGCCGACATGCCCTTCGGCCTCAACCACGCGACGCTCTATGTCGTACCGCCCACGGAGATCGACGAGTTGGGGCAATTCTCCGTCGCCCAACGCACCGACTTCGTCGTGGGCGGTTTCGAGCTCACGCTGGCAGGCTACTATAGAGGCGACATGGTGGCTAAGCCACGGACCATGTTTCTCTTCACGGGGGCGATCGCCGGCATCGATGTCTATGGCGAGAATGTCGTATCCTGGGGTTCGGACCGCATCTACGTCGAGTCCGACGGGGCGGGAGGGTATCAGACCTACAGGATCGAGAACAGACCCGTTTTCCAATCGACACTCGGCGTCAAATATTCAAAATTCACTTCCGACGGCTTCGTGCTGAACCTCCATGTACAGGGCTACTACAACGGCGCGGGCTACGCCGACTCGTCCATCCTAACGATAGAAGCAGCGAAAAGCGCCATAAAGGCGGTCGACGGTTACAGCTCCGCCGATACCTCGGCGACGGGGAACGGCCGGTTCTATCTGGCGGGGAGCATCGGCCTCGGCTTCAGGAAGGGCAGGGGAAAGGATCTCGTGAACACTTCCTTCAGCGCCTACGCTCTCCATAACTTCTCGGACAATTCCACGAGGATAGGACCTTCGCTCGGACTGACCCTCGGTTCGGGCGGATCCCGCTTCAATATGGACCTCAGCGCCATATCCTCCTTCGGGGCAGCGGGCTCCGAATACGCCCCCAAGGGCAACGTGATCAAGCCGGTCCTGTCGATGAACATTTTCAACCAGGTCAAAGTGGTCGTCGGCGCCCCCTTGAAATTCGATGAGGGCTTCGTCCTGGACAAGGCCGGAGCCGATATCAGCCTGTATTGGACTGTTCTCGATTTCGAACGGCGATGAGGTGAAGGCATGAGAGGAAAAATCCTGATCATCGAAGACACAAAGGAACTGGCCGAGCTCTACATGCTCTACCTGAACAGGGAGGGCTTCGAATGCAAGATAGCGCCAGACGCGGAAGCGGGGCTTCCTCTGGCCCTGGCCAAGGAAAACGAATGGAATCTCATCATCCTGGACATCAATCTTCCGGGCATGGATGGCTTTGAGTTTCTCGAAAAACTCAGAAAATCCTCGATGACTCCCGTCATGATATTGACAGCGAGGGAGGCGGAGGAAGATGTCATCCACGGTCTGGGCGTAGGCGCCGATGATTTCGTCACGAAACCCTGTCCTCCGCGCGTTCTCGCGGCGAGGGTGCGCGCCTATATCCGCAGGGCACAGGTTCCGGCTTTGGGCAGGGAGGGGGCCGTCTGGCGCTTCGGCCCCTTCGAGCTGGACTCGGAAGCGCTCTTCCTCACGAAGTCCGGCGTTCCCATAAGCCTTTCCCCGAGGGAATTCGGCATCCTGCAGACCCTCATCGAGGCGAAGGGGAAGTCCTTCACGCCCGAGGAACTCTACGATAAAGTGTGGGGGCAGAACTTTGGCGACGTGAGCGCCGTCGGCGTCTATATCCAGAGGCTGAGGCGGAAGATCGAAGACGATCCGGTTGCCCCTCGGTACATCCAGACACAATATGGTCTCGGATACCGATTCAACCCGGAGACCATCGCATAGGAGCATATAGTGAGGTTGAAAACCCAGTTCGCCATCCTCACGGCCGCCGTCACCATCCTGCCCGTCGTTTTCAGCGTTATTTTCTTCGGTTTCCAGCAAGCGCCCAAGGATCCGAGAATTCCTTCCAGGGAGTTCATCGAAGCCTTGTCGGCGAGGTGGCGGGCGGGAGAGGAGCTGACGGTCGAAACAATCGACGCGGAAGCGGAGAAAGCCGGCATGCCGCTTCGGGAAGTGGCGTTGTTGGAAGCCGACGGCACCGTCATTCTCTCCACGTTCTCCCATATCGTCCCCGGCAATCCGATCAAGCTCAGCGACCTCGCACCCCCGCGCCCCTCAACAACCGGAACAGCTTCATCCAAGCCCGACAACCGCGATGGGGGGCCTAGGCCCGAGTTCAAGCTCAACCCCCTCGATTCGAGACGCGAAGACAGCCCCATAGTCCTCTACGATATACAGCCTTTCTGGACCAAGCAGGACATCCGCAACAGAACCGTCCTCTTCATCAGCAGTTTCGGCCTCATCCTCTTCATCGTGTCGGGCGTCATATCGCTTATCATTCTTCGCTCGATCAGCAGGGCCATCAAAATCTTGGAAGAGGACACGGCCATCGTGGCTACCGGCGATCTGGACCACGAGGTGGCGGGATCGGGCAATCATGAGATTCTCCTTCTCGCCAAGTCCATCAACCTCATGCGTCTCAACCTGAAGGATATGCTCGTTCGTCGCTCGAAAATGCTGATGGGGGTAAGCCACGACCTGAAGACGCCCATAGCCCTCATACAGGGCTACGCCGACGCCCTGGCGGATAACGTCGCCGCCGATAAGGAAACCCAGGGTAAATATCTTCAGATCATCCAGAACAAGGCGAAACAGCTGGAAGACCTTACGGGCGAGATCATCGATTTCCTGAAGATCGGGGGTGAGGGAAGCCTGAACGTCGAGGAGGTGGATGTCGTCGAACTTCTTCGAACTCTTGGGCAGCGCTTCGCGAGCGATGCCCGGCTCCTGAAGAGGAACCTGATCTGGGGCTACGGCGAAACGGCGCTGCCGGAGCCGAATTTCAATCCGCCCACAATCGCCATGAACAGGCTGCTCGTCGAGCGGGCGCTGGAGAATCTGGTGACGAACGCGTTTAAATATTCGCAAAACCAGGGGAACATCACCTTCAAGCTCATACAGTGGGAGGGCAAGGCCGCTTTTTCCGTCGCCGACGATGGAAAAGGCATCGCCGATGAGGACGCGCCCTATGTTTTCGACGCCTTCTACAGGGGTTCGCCCTCCCGCTCGGACGGCGGCCACGGATTCGGCCTCACCATCGTCAAGGCGGCCGCCGACCTTCATGGATGGAAGGTGACGATAGGGAAGCGCAGGGACGGGCATCTTGGCACCGAAGCGCTCTTCGTGATGCGCTGAGAGGGCGGGCGCGTCCCCGCGCGGCGCCGTAGCGGTGGCCGGGACCGCGCGCCCGCCCCCGGCGCCGCGTTTTTATTCCCCGAAGCGTTCTTTTGTCGACCAGAGCCCGAGGGCCGGATTGGGCACGAAGAAGACCCGTTCCCCTCCGGGAAGCGCGTTCCAGCCCAAGGACATTTTCCGGACATCGTATTTCTCCCGCATCTCGGCGAGCGGGGCGTAATTATATCCCACGCTTTCGATTTCCGATCTGGAGACGCCCGGTCCCGGCGCGTAGGTGACCTTGAAGCGCCCCTCGCTCGACCCATGTATCAGGTGGGCGGCGGCCGATAGGCTGGACGCGAGGTCTTCGTTCCCGCGCACGAAGTCTCGAATTTCAGGCGAGGACCGGTAGCCGTACTTCCTTATGAGGGCGTCGATGCCTGGATCTTCCCCGAAGTGGGCGAGGCCGGGCGCCATGATTATGAGTTCGCCATTATCGGCCATCGCCATGCGCGTCCGGTAAACGGCCTTATTGCCGAGCCACGTGCTCCTGAATTCGGAAGGATCGAGCCAGACAATGGCCTTGTCGATGCTCTCGTCCAGAAGATCGATGTTGACTTCGCGCGAAAGAGCCGCCGCCTTTTCAAAGCACTCCATATCATCGCCCGCGAAAAGACCCTTCATGACGAGGGCTCCCCCGTCGTTTCTGCCCATCACGGTGAGGACCCAGAGAATGGCCGGGAGTTTCCCCGAAGCGAGTTCGAGCGCCTTGCTGAACACCCTGCGCACCGGCGTATCGGTCCGGCCCATCATCTTCTCCATGCCATAGGCGGCTCCGAGGAAGTGACTCTTGTCGATGGCTTCCTTGCCGCCCGTTCCCACGAAGATATTCTTGGCGTGGTTGGCCATGCCCACGACCTCATGGGGAACCACCTGTCCGATCGAAATGATGGCGTCGTAGCTTCCGTCGACGAAAGTCCTGTTGGCCTGGACGGGGTAATCGTAATCCACGACGCCGCCGCCGACTTCCCTCACGAAGCTCGCCGGAATGCGGTCCAGCTCGACCGGATCCTTTCGCCAATCGTGGATCCTGAAAAGCCGGGACGGCGTCCGCGGATACATGGTGGCGATTTCGGACGCCGTCATGGGCGCGTGCGTTCCCAGCGCGGGAAGGACGGCGGAGAGTCTCGAGCCCAGATTTTCGTACACTAGGTCGGTGATCGCGCCAGCCTGGGAATGGAAACGTGTTATATCCGGCGGAACGGCCACCACGCGCTTTTTACCCGCGACGCCATCGAGCGCCTGCAGGACCAGTTCCGCGAGAACTTTCGGCGTTATTTCTTCCCGGGCCGAGCCTCGGGAAACAAACATCATATGTGCTCCTCGACGCCGCTGCGTCAACTCGTCGTATGCATTGAAGTGTAACAAGGAGGAGCAGCGTATTCAAGATTGATCCCGGTTTCGGTTCCTCCTTGACCAGAACAAGCTTCCGGGGTATAGCAGATAGATTGAAAGGAGAGTTTTACATGAAAGTTTTAAGCAAATACTCGATCGGGACAGGCGATAGATTCGGCAGGCAGGGTGAGGCGCAGATCCACGCGTTCCAGCTTCTGGCCGAGAAGGGAGTGAACGCATCCATCGTCTGGAACAAAAGCAACCGCGAACACGTCATCATCGGCACCGAACCCAAAGACCAGCGCGCGGCCGCCGACGCGGCCATTAAGGCTAGCGGATTCGCCGGCTCGTACTGCGTCGACGCGGACCACATCGGCCTGCAGAATGTCGATAAGTTCATGGCCTACTGCGATTTCTTCACCATCGATGTCGCCGATTTTATCGGCAAACCCGCTTCCGAGGAGCGCATCCAGACCTTCCTCGCCAGCCACAAGAGCCTCGTCGGCGACAAAAGCGCGCCCGTGGCCGTCTCGGCGGAAATCATGGAAAAGAGCGCCCGAAAATATCTCTATGCCATCGATGAAGCGGCCAAGGTCTACGCGAGAATTCTGGAATGCAAGCCCGACGGGAATTTTCATATAGAAGTTTCCATGGACGAGACGGACGAACCCCAGTCTCCGGCCGAGATGATCGTCATTCTCGCCGGACTCGCCGAAGTCGGCGTCCCCGTCCAGACCATAGCCCCCAAATTCTCGGGGCGCTTCAACAAGGGCGTCGACTATGTCGGCGATCCCGCGGCTTTTCTCGCGGAGTTCGAGGAAGACGCCAAGGTCGCCATGTGGGCGATCGGCGCTTTCTCCCTCCCGGCCAGCCTCAAGCTTTCCATTCATACGGGAAGCGACAAATTCAGCCTCTATCCCGGAATCGGGAAGATCATCAAACGGCTCGGCTGCGGTCTCCATCTGAAGACCGCCGGCACCACATGGCTCGAGGAAGTGATCGGCCTGGCCGAGGCAGGCGGCAGCGGGCTCGAACTCGCCAAGAAGATCTACGACCAGGCCTATGGCCGCTTCGAGGAGTTGTCCAAGCCCTACGCGACTGTCATCGACATTTCGAAATCCAGGCTGCCTTCGCCCGCCGAAGTGTACAACTGGGATTCAGCCGCCTACGTTTCAGCATTAAGGCACGACAGGAAAAACCCCCGGTACAACCGCGATCTCAGACAGCTCATCCATGTCGGCTTCAAGGTCGCTGCCGAAATGGGAGACGAGTACCTAAAGGCCCTGGAAACCCATAAATCGCACATCAGCCGCAATGTGAGCGCCAACCTCTTCGAGCGCCATCTGACTCCGCTCTTTCTTGGATAATCAGAATTGACCGCTGGGGGCAGTCGTTTCCGTAGAGAAAGCCTCGACTGTCTCCTAGCGAATTTTGGCTTGTCACCTCGCCATTTTGACATCATACTATCGATCAATTTGGCGAGAAGTTGCCGCGCGACTCCGGCATGCTCGATATAGTCTTCATGCCCGTAGCGCTCATGCTCGCCGCCAGCATCCCGGAACAGCGAGGCTTCAGTCGAACCCTAGTGATTCCGGGCAATTGAGAGGAGTCTGTCATGTCATTCATTGAATCGATGTTTTCGCTCGAGGGAAAGGTCGTCGTCATCACCGGAGGCGGCGGCGGAATTCCGGGCAACCTGGCCGTGGGATTCGCCAAAGCCGGCGCCACCGTCGTGCTTTGGGGCCGCGGCACGAACCACCCAATGGCCGAAGCGGCTCGCATCGTCGCCGAAGCGGCCGCCGAGGGCGGCGACAAGGCCTCTTGCGGCCGCGTCTTCGCCGTAACGGCGGATACCGGCTCGAAGGAAGCCTGCGAAGCCGCCCTGGCCGAATCCGAAAAAATGGCGGGCGCCGCGCCCGATATTCTGATCAACGGCGTCGGAGGTAACAGGGGGAAGGCGCCCTTTGTCGATGTGGACGAGGACCTTTTCAAGGATATTCTCGCGCTCAACTTGATGGCGGGCCTCGTGACGCCCACCAGGGTATTCGCGCGTCACTGGATCGGCAAGGGCATCAAGGGCTGCGTCATCAACATGACCTCGATGACGAGCTACAAGGCGCTTTCCGGGATATGGGCTTACGACGCGGCCAAGGCAGGCGTCCTCAACCTGAACGAGGCGCTCGCCAAGGAGCTCGCGCCTCATGGCATCAGGGTGAACGCCATAGCCCCGGGATTCTTCGTGGGCAATCAGAACCGCGCCCTTCTCCTCGACCCGAATGGCGGCCTGACGGCTCGCGGAACCTCGATCGTGTCGCGAACGCCATTCGGGCGCTTCGGTAAATTCGAGGAACTGTGGGGGGCGGCATTATTCCTGGCGAGCGGCGCGGCATCCGGTTTTGTCACCGGCGTGAGCATTCCCGTCGACGGCGGGTACCTCACCGACAATATCTGAGTCTGTAAGGAGGCTCTGGAGTGGCGGCCGCGGCGGGACGCCGCGGCCGCCACTCCAGAGCCTCTCCCATAAGGAAACACTATGAAAGCATTCATGGACGAGGATTTTCTCCTGGACACGGATACGGCGCGCAGGCTCTACCACGAGGACGCGGCCGGTCTGCCCATATTCGACTATCACTGCCACCTTTCGCCCAGGGAAATCGCTGAGGATAGACCCTTCAGCGACATAGCCGAGCTCTGGCTCAAGGGCGATCACTATAAATGGCGCATCATGCGCTCGAACGGAGCCGACGAATCGCTCTGCTCTGGCGGCGCCTCCTGGGCGGACAAATTCATCGCTTTCGCCGCCGCGCTCGAACAATCGCCGGGCAATCCGCTTCTCCACTGGTCCCACCTCGAACTCCAGAGGACTTACGGCATCAGCGATGTGCTGACGGTGAAAAGCGCCCTCGCCATACGGGAACGAGCCAACGCGATCATCAAAGAGCGCGGCGATTCGCCGAAAAGCATGTTAAAGCATTATAGCGTGGCCATCGTCTGCACGACGGATGATCCGGCCGACGATCTTCGCTGG
This sequence comes from Rectinemataceae bacterium, assembly GCA_035560555.1. Lineage (GTDB taxonomy): Bacteria > Spirochaetota > Spirochaetia > Treponematales > Rectinemataceae > UBA11090. The sequence continues at coordinate 34,169 of DATMZF010000017.1, read as the reverse complement.
CACGAGGCCGTGGCCGCAGACCCCGAATTCGGGACGGCCGCCGCGGCCTCGGGAAAGAAGATCGCCCGAATTCTTCCAGCCTTCCGCCCCGACAAGGCGATGAACGCCCAGGACGCCGCCGCGTGGAAGACCTATGCCGTGGCCCTCGGCGCCGCTGCGGGAATCGAAATCCGCGGTTTCTCGGATTTGGCCGACGCGTTGGCCAAGCGCCATGCCTTCTTCCACGATCGCGGGTGCAGACTCTCCGACCATGCCATCCTCGTTCCGCCCTTCGCCCCGGCTTCGGAAGGCGAACTCGACGCTATTGTCGCTTCGCTTCTCGCGGGAAAGAACGTGGACGCTCTCGCCCGCGAGAGGCTCGGCACCGCGGTGCTTCTCCATGTGGCGCGCCTCAACGCCCGCGCGGGCTGGACGATGCAGCTCCATATCGCGGCCCTCCGAAACGTCAACGCGAGGCTTTTCTCCTCCTACGGCCCCGACGGCGGCGGCGACGCTATCTCCGACGCCGCGATCATCGCGCCGCTGGCATCCTTCCTCGATCGCCTGGACGCGGAGGGGAGCCTTCCCAAGACCATTCTCTATTCGCTCGACGACACGAAGAACGCGAGCCTCGCCGTCCTGGCGCAGTGCTACGCGGGAACCTACGCCGGATCGGCGCCCGGCGGCGCCGTCGCCGGAAAGATGCAGTACGGGGCCGCGTGGTGGTTCAATGACCATCTGGAAGGCATGGAACGCCACCTCATCCAGTCGGCCTCGGTCGGCGTCATAGGGCGATGGGTGGGCATGCTTACCGACTCGAGATCCTTCCTCTCCTACCCGAGGCATGAGTATTTCCGCCGCATTCTCTGCAAGGTCGCGGGACGCTGGGTCGAATCCGGCGAGCTTCCCATTGACGACCGCTACGCCAGGGAACTCGTGCGCAACGTGAGCTGGTTCAACGCGCGCGATTATTTCGGCATCGACGTGCCGGCCTGGGCAGCCAAGATAATATAGACGCGCCCGCGCCAACGTGAGTGACCTACCTTCGATAGGGTAGAAAAAAGAGGCCAACCATCGTTCGACGGCTGGCCTCTTTTTCATCGCATGGGCGTACTACAAGCCATGGCGATGCTGACGCGACCGGCTTACACGCTGTATACAATGTCCTCCGTGAAGTTGACCGACTCGCCATTCACGGTGCCTGTCACGACGGTGTGCAGCGCTATCGTGGTCGCGCCATCCGCTGTAACGTATGAAGCCGTCGATGTCGAGGTCGTATCGATCGTGAAGTCCTTAGCCGGACCGCCGTCCTTGATGATGGTGATGTTTCCGGATGAGGAGTGCGTAAGGCTGACCGAGGAGCCCGAAACCGCGTAGGTCATGTCGAGATTGTAATTTCCGTTTAAGATATAGATAGAGCCTTCGTATTCGATGGCGAAGTCGTTGTAGGTTATCGATCCGGAGCAGGTCAAAGGCGATAGTGCTCCGAGCGTATAGGAGAAGATGGCGCTCCCGCCCTTCGGCCCATCGATGCTGGAGGAATACAGCGCGGCCCTCGCTCCGCTATCCCCCAGCGTCTTAATGCTGATCGCTCGCTCGTTGACGCTCGGTCCGAGCTGCCCGCCGGCCATGGCTATTACCGCGGTGGCTTCTTCGTTCGAGGCGGTGGCGTTGGAGGCGCAGGAAAGGAAAAGGCAGGTGGCGAGCGCGGCTAGGATGATGAGAGAATGTTTTTTAATCATGTTTAGCTCCTTTACGAAGGATTGATGATACTAAATGATCGCGACAGAGTCCTATTTCTCGGTATCCGTCATGCCGGCCACGAACTGTTTCTGCATGATGAGAACGACGAGGACGGGGGGTATCATGGCCAGGAGCGTGGTGGCCATGACGATCTGCCACTCGATCACCGAGTCCTGGGAGGAGAGAATGCGGTTGATGCCAATCAGCAAGGTGTAATAGCTTTCCTTCGTCGTGATGAGGAGGGGCCAGAGGTATTGGTTCCAGCCGTAGATGAACTGGATCACGAACATGGCGGCTATGGGGGTCCTCGTCATTGGAAGGAGGATGGAGCGGAAGAATTGCATCGGCGTCGCGCCGTCGATCTGGGACGCCTCGGCTATTTCCCTCGGAATGGACAGGAAGAACTGTCTGAAGAGAAAGACCGCCGTCGCCGACACGATCATCGGCAGGATGAGGCCGAGATACGAGTTCATAAGGCCCAACTGGGCTATGACCTTGTAGGTGGGCATGATGCGGACTTCCACCGGCAGCATGAGCGTGATGAAGATCGCCCAAAAACAGAATTTTCTGCCGCGGAAGTTGAAGAAGATGATGGCGAAGGCGGCCAGGAGGGAGACGCATATCTTTCCCACGGCGATGCCCATGGCCATGATGAACGAGTTCTTCATCATGGTCAGGGCGGAGGCGCCCAGGTTTTTAGCGCCTTCCGTGAGAGCCCTCGTGTAGTTGGTGATTATCTGGTTGCCGGGAAAGAGGGACATGGGCGCCGACACTATTTCCTGGTTCGTCCTCGTCGATGCCACGAAGACGAGGTAGATGGGAAAGACGATGATGACGATGGCTATCCAGAGCACGATGTGAGGGAAGTATTTGCTGGTTTTTGATTGTTGGATCATATGCTTCCCCTCAGTAGGTTACTTTCCGCTCGATGAAGCGGAACTGGAAAACGGTGAGCCCGATGACGAGGATCATCAGGATTACGGACTGAGCGGATGAGCCCCCCAAATCGAGGTTGATGACGCCATCCCGCCAGGCCTTGTAGACGAGGATGTGGGTGCTTTTGCCCGGACCGCCCGCCGTGACTTGATGGATGACGGGGAAGGTCTCGAAAAAGCCATAGACGAGGTTCATGACGAGAAGGTAGAAGGTCGTGGGGGAAAGCATGGGAAATATGATTTTCCAGAACCTTTTGATCGGCCCCGCGCCGTCTATGGCGGCCGCTTCCACGAGCTGGAGGGGAACGCTCTGCAGCCCCGCGAGGAAGAAGACGAAATTGTAGGATATTTGCTTCCACGCGGCCGCCACCGTGATGAGGATGAAGGCGTGGTTGAAGTTGAGGAGGTGATTCCATTCAATGCCGAGCTTGTGCTTCAGGTACCAAGCGACGATGCCCACGTTGGGGTTGAACATGAAGAGCCAGAGAACGCCGGCGACCAGGGTGGCGACCGCGTAGGGCCATATCATCATGGTTTTATAGAAGGACATGAACCTGATCTTCTTATTGGTCTGTATGGCGAGAAAAAGCGCTATCGTCATCGATGAGACGGCGACCGCCACGGCGAAGGCCACCGAGACCTTGAAGGAAGACCAATAGTCCGGGTCGGAGAAAAGTTTCATGTAATTTTCGAAACCCACGAAGATGACTTTCCCCCCAAAGGGGTCCTGGAGGAAGAAGGATTGCCAAACCGCCTGGAAGGATGGCCAGAAAAAGAAAGTGAAGACGATGATCATCTGGGGGAGCACCAGCAGATAAGGCAAGCCCTTGGAGGGGAACTCGTATTGTTTCGCCATGATGTATCCTAACGTGGAATGATTCGCAGGAGAAGGGCGCCCGCCGCGACCGAGCGGAATTCCCCCGTCTCTAAAAGGGCCGCCTTGCGGCGGCCCTGGATTATAGCGCTGAAAAAACCTTCACCCTATTTGTTGAGGCGTTCGAAATCTCTCAGCGTCTTGTTGCCGTCGGTGACCATCTTGGCGACGCCGTCTTTCACCGAGATTTTTCCGGCGAGGATGTCTTCCCATACCTGGTCTTCGATCTCGCGGATGATGTTGAAGTTGCCGAAACGTATGCCCATGGAGTTGCCCGTGGGAGCCTTCCTCAGGAGCTGCTGGATGGCGACTTCGGGACCGGGGTTGGTTTTGTAGAAGCCCTGGGCCTTCGTGTACTCGTAGGCCGCTGTCGTGATGGGCAGATAGCCGGTGTTCGTGTGCCAATAGGACTGGATTTCGGGGGTCGAAAGGAAGGAGAAGAACTCGGCGACGGCCTTGTACTCCGCCTTCGATTTGCCGTTGAAAACCCAAAGGCTCGCGCCGCCGATGATGGAGTTCTGCGGGGCGCCAGGGACGTCGGGGTAGTAAGGCAGCATCGCGACGCCGAAGTCGAACTTGCAGGTGGCCTTCATATTGCCATAGCTGCCGATGGAAGCGAAGCACATGCCGACTTGCGCGGTCTGGAAGAGGGGCTGGGCTTTGCCTTCGCGGCCGCCGTACACGAACACCTTGTCCTTGGAAAGGTCTGCGATGTTCTGGAGATGGCGGATAACGAGGGGAGAATTGAAGACGAGCTGGGTGTCCATGCCGTCGAAGCCGTTGTTGCGGGTTCCGAAGGGCACATTGTGCCAGGCGGAGAAGTTTTCGAGCTGTATCCAGGAGATCCAGTCGGTCGTGAAGCCGCCGGTCATGCCAGAGGCCTTGATTTTTTTGGCGGCGTCGAAGAATTCAGGCCAGGTGGCGGGGGCCTTTTCGGGATCGAGCCCCGCTTTCCTGAAGGCGTCTTTGTTGTAGTACATGACCGCCGTGGAGGAGTTGAAGGGCATGGAGAGCATCTCGCCCTTGGACGTGGAATAGTAGCCGGTGATGGTGGGAATGTAGGCTTTGGGATTAAAATCTTCCTTGTTCTCCGCCATGAGCTGGTAGACCGGTTTCACGGCGCCCTTGGCGGCCATCATGGTCGCCGTTCCCACTTCGTAAACCTGGATGATGGCGGGCGCGGCGTTGGCGCGGAAGGCGGCGATGCCCGCGTTCATGCACTCGCTGTACGATCCCTTGAAAACAGGGACTACTTTATAGTCCTTCTGGCTTGCGTTGAACTTCGCGGCGATCGACTGGACCATCTCGTCATTCTTGCCGGCCATGGCGTGCCAGAACTCCACCGTCGTCTGCGCGTAGGCGCCGGCGACCATCAGGAAGACCATTGCCACCAGTGCAATTTTCCTCATCAAATGCCTCCTTGGAAACTTGAGCCGGGCTTAGTGCCCGCCAGTACGTTGCCTAGTTTAATCCGTAAAACCCATACTGGCAATGAAGAATTTGTTAATTATCATCGAGGCTTTGGTTAAGGACGACTTCGCCGCCAATCCGCGCTCGGGATGGCCGTCAATGGCTCTCCGAGCGCCCCAGGACGTCGAGAGCCCTGTCGGGAAAATCGGTGATGAGGGCCGTCACGCCCCATTTGACGAGCCTCTCCATGTCCGCTTTTTCGTTGGGAGTCCACACGTAGACGTTGAAGCCGGCCTGTCTGACCTTTTTCACCGTTTCCTCGTCCAGATACTTGAAGTTGGGGTTGAGCGCTATGGCGCCGATATGCTTGAGCGTGGCCACAGGGTCGTCGATGGGTTTGTCGATGAGCGCCGCCACCTGGATTCCCGGCGCGGCTTTCTTCACCCGAACGAGATATTCGTGATTGAACGACGAGATGACGACCGATTCCGTCATTTTCATGGATACCACGAGTTCGGCAACTTTCTCGACGAGCCAGAGGTCGCAGGCGCGGCCGGTCGCGTCCTTTATCTCGATATTGATCTTCCAGCCGTTTTTTTGCGTAAGATCGAGCGCTTCGGCCAGGGTGGGGACTTTCAGCCCCACGAAGCTCTCCTGATCCTCTCGAGTGACGTGGCCGAACGCGATTTGATTGAAAGGATCCGCCTTCGAATACCATGATCCGGAGTCCAGGCTTCTCAGCTCGGCGAAAGTGAAATCATAGACGGTCCAGGGGCCGCGTTTTGGGAAGAGGGTTTTTACGTTGGTCGTGCGCGCGAGATTGTCGTCATGCATGATGATTAGTTCGCCGTCGGAGGATGCGGCCACGTCGGTTTCCCAATAATCGGCGCCGCTGTCGTAGCCCTTTTGAGCGGCGAGGACTGTGTTTTCAGGCGCTATGCCCCTGAAACCGCGGTGAGCCATGACGAGTACGTTGGATGTTGCAGGCATGCTAATTTTTTCCTTTCCCGCGGCTCCCGAAGGGTCGCGGACGCTTGGAGTGGAACAGGCTGTCAAGATCGCGGCGAGGAAGCCCGCCACGAGGGCGGTACGGCAGCGGCTCGAAAATATGCTTCCCTTCATCTCACTCAGCGTTTTCGGTCTTGGCATCGAGTTTTTCATGCCGCCATCCTATGACGAAGCGCCCCGCCGATTCAAGGCGGAAACATCCCCAAGCGCGGGGGGGAAATATTTGCTTTGCCCCAGGCTTTAGTATACTATTACGCTATGAGCGAAACCGAAACGAGAACGCCTCTCGCCTCTTCATCGTATGGCGCAATGCGAATATTCTGGTCTTTCGGTTCCGATCTCGTGTCCGAGCGCATAGGCAGCTATTCGCCGGTCCACGATGTCGGCCTCAAGCTGGACGGACTCCTCATCGCCCCAGCGGGGCTTCAGCTCGCCGCGGGTTTTTCCCGAGGCAGCGTGGAAAGCGATCCGATCAACGCGCCGCCCTTCGATTGGCTTCTTCCCTGGTGGAACGTCGACACGGCGGGCAAGGGAGTCATCGAAATATCCTTGCAGGTGGAGGTCGAGGGAGCCTGGTCGCGCTGGTATCCCATGGGAACATGGTCGCGGACCGCGTCTAGCTTTTCCTGCGCCGACGAAACCGCCCACGTCGATACCGACACCTTGATCCTGGCGACGAAATCCGGTCGCTACAGGATGAGGATGGAGCTTTTTTCCGGCGAGGAAAAAGCCGGCTCCGTCATCGTGAAGCGCGTCGGCTTCATCTCGCGCGACCGGAGCGCGGCCCGAACTCCGACGCGACCCTTCCTTCTTCAGGAAAGCGCGAGCAAGGTGCCGCCCCGATCCCAGATGTCCGAGGCCGAGGATATCCGCGGTAGGATCTGCTCTCCCACCTGCGGAGCGATGGCGCTACGGTATTGCGGCGTCGACCTGCCCACCTCCTTCGTGGCGGCCGACTGCTACGACGAGGGCGCCAAAATATACGGAAATTGGCCGTTCAATGTCGCGTCGCTCTGGCGTCTTGGCCTGAGGGCTAAGCTCGATTTTTTCCCCAGTATGGAGATGGCCGTCGGGGAACTGTTCGCCGGACGCGTAATAATCGCCAGCATCAAGTTCGCCGAGGGGCAGCTGAGCGGTTCTCCCATAGCGAAGACCAACGGGCACCTCGTCCTCATCACCGGACTGAAGAAGAACGACTCGGGCGGCTTCGATGTTCTCGTGAATGATCCAGCGGCGGCCACGACCTCAGAGGTACCCAGGCGATACAAGCTCACGGAATTCGAGAACGTCTGGAATGGCGTGGGCTATGTCATCGAGGGCAGGCGGTAGGATTCGGCGTCTTTCCGGGCGTAATTGAGTATCGCGCCGGGAGCCCTTTTCTTTTTTCCCCATTCGAGGGGTGGGGAAAGAGCTTTGCCCCGATGGACCTCCTTGGTATCGATCCATAGGGCGAGATACCCCAAAAAATCTGAAAGAATGCTTCACATTAAGCGCCGCGACCGTCACGGGACGAAACCCGCGTGTCACTTGAGCGCCGGCAATGACTCCAGAGCCCTCGTCTGCCATTGCTATCAACGAAACGGAAAAAGATAAAATCCTGAAAATAAAGCTTGCGCTTTTGCCAAGACCAGGTATAATGAGAAAAATACAGGTTGTATACAACTAGTATTCATAAAATATACCAATAGAACGCCAGAGGTGCTGCTTTGAAATATATCGTAATCGACGAGCCCGGAAAGGTGCGGGTGGGAGAATGCGAAAAGCCGCTCAGAAAAAAGGGCGAAGTCCTCCTCAAACTGCTGTATGGAGGGCTCTGCGGTTCCGATATAGGAACCTATAAGGGCACCTTCATCTACGCCTCGTATCCGCGAATTCCCGGGCACGAGTTTTCCGCGAGGATCGAAGAGCTCGACGAGGATGACGAGAAGAAGTATGGCCTGAGGAGAGGGATGATCGTCACTGCCTCCCCCTATTTCAACTGCGGCCATTGCTTTTCCTGCGACAAGGGTTTCTCGAACTGCTGTATGTACAACGAGACCATGGGGGCGCAAAGGGATGGCGCGTTCCGCGAATATATCGTGATGCCCGCCGCGCATGTGTTTGACGGCAAGGGGTTGAGCGCCGTCACCCTCGCCATGGTGGAACCTTTCTGCATCAGCTACCACGCCATGCAGAAGGCGAACCTGAAAAAGGGCGATCGAGTTCTCGTGCTGGGCGGAGGCCCGATTGGCATGTTGGCTCTCCTGACGGCGCGCCTTTTCGGCGCTGAAGTCACGGTGGCCGATGTCGTAGAGCAAAAGCTTTGGAAGGCCGTGGAAAGTGGCGCCAAAAACACCATTCAGATGGGAAGGGATGTTTTTGCCGAAAAGGTCAAGGAATTCACGGGCGGCGATGGCTTCGATGTCTGCGTCGAGGCGGCGGGGGCTCCCGAAGCTTTTATTCATGCCATCGACGCGGCAACTTTTCACGGACGGGTTGTTGTGGTAGGGGTTAGCAGCCGCAACGTAGATCTGACATATTCATATATACAAAAAAAGGAACTGACAGTCTGTGGTTCCCGCAACGCGATGAAAAGCGATTTCGTCAGCCTGATAGATATGCTGAAACTGAATAAAGAGATCGAGAAAAGCGTCTCATCCTTGATCACGGCCGAATTGCCGTTCGAAGATGCGGAGCTGGCGTTTCGGAAAAACACGGATCCAACGCGCTGCAATATCAAAACCATGCTTCGGTTTTGAGCCATATAGGTTTAGCCTGTAAGGCGCGGAAAACGGCGAGTATCGTTCCAGCGGCGGCACGGGGCGGAACGCGGGAATAGGGAGGCTTTGAAATTCATGGTGAAATGTTTGGAAGGCATTGAGCCTCGCAGGGTCCTCGAGATTTTTAGCGATCTATGCTCGATACCCCATGGCTCGAAAAACGAAAAAGCCATTAGCGACCATGTCCGCGATTTTTGCATCGCGCGGGGGCTTCAGACCTATCAGGACGAAGCCAACAACGTGATCATACAAAAGCCCGCGACGCCCGGCTATGAAGGACTCCCCACCGTCGTGTTACAGGCTCATCTCGACATGGTCTGCGAAAAGAACGCTTCATCCACCCACGATTTTACCAGAGACCCGATACGCGTCATGCGGGATGGCGACCGCATCTACGCCGACGGGACGACCTTGGGCGCCGACGACGCGACGGGGGTGGCCTTCGCCCTGTGCGTCCTCGAGTCCAAGGATATTCCCCACCCAGCGCTCGAAGTCGTGCTGACGGTGGACGAGGAAGCGGGCATGGGGGGCATCAAGGCGCTCGATTTTGGCAGGTTGAGCGGACACATCGTCATCAACCTCGACTGCAGCGACGAGGGCATCGTCGTCGGCTGTTCTGGCGTGGCGGAGGCCCAGATATCGCTTCCCATGAAACCGCAGCCGCTGAGCGAAGCCTGGACCCGGAAAGCCATAAAAATCCGCGGCCTGAAGGGCGGCCACAGCGGCCTCGATATTGCGAAGGAGCGGGGCAACGCCAATCTCCTCATGGCGAGAGTCATCGCGGACCTGCGGAAGACCTGCGATGTCAGGATGTGCAGCTTCGACGGAGGCGAGCACACGAACGCCATCGTCCGCGAGTGCGACGCGGCGATCGCCTTCGAAAAGCGCTGGTCGGATGACCTGTCGCAGAAGATCGATGAATGGCTTGCCATGCTGCGGAAGGAATTCAAGGTGAGCGATCCCGGGATATCGCTGACGATCGAGGACCAGGCGCTGCCGGTCAACGCCTTTTCCGGGGCCGATACCGAGCGGATCCTCGATACCTTGCTGCTTTTGTCTTCGGGAGTGGTCACCATGAGCATGGAAGTGGGGGGCCTGCCCGAGACGAGCGGCAACATAGGCTCGGTGGCCACGGTGGATCAGGGAATCGTCGTGAAGGCGCTCTACCGTAGCGGCCTCGACAGCAAAAAGCAATTCCTTCTCGATCGCTGCGCGCGCGTCGCTAGGCTTGTGGGAGGGAAGTACTCGATCAATTCCAGCTCGCCCGAATGGGAGTACAAGGCCGACAGCCGCCTGGCCTCGCTCATAAAGAAGCTTTTCAGGGTCACCTATGGGGCGGAAATCGTCGTGGAAGTGTCCCATGGCGGCAACGAATGTGGAATGTTCTTCAGGAATATCCCCGGCGCCGACATCGTCTGCGCGGGCACCAGGATCATTGGCGCCCATACACCGGAGGAGTCCGTTCAGGTCAGCGCGATCCAGAAGGAATGGAACATGCTCTGTCTCACGCTGGAGCACATGGCGGAATACTGATTTTTAAATTAAGACGTGGAAAAATGCGTCTTAGCATAGTTTCAAGGAGGCGGAAATGAAAAAAGCAATTGTGCTGGTATTGGCTTTCGCGATGGTTTTCTCCCTTTCGGCGGCCGCGGGCAAGCCGAAATTCAAGATCGGCATCCTGACTGCCACGGTTTCCCAGGCCGAGGAAGAGTACCGCGCGGCCGAATCGGTGAGGGAAAAGTTCGGCGATATGATCATTCACCAGACCTTCCCCGACAAGGCCAACAGCGAGCAGGAGACGACGATCTCCATCGCTCTTTCGATGGCGGCCGATCCCGCCATCAAGGCGATCGTGTTCAACACCGCCATGGAAGGCACTTCAGCCGCGATGGAGAAAGTCCGCGAAAAGAGAAAGGACATCCTTCTCCTGGCGGGAGTCCCCAGCGAAGCTCCCGACGTCATCTGTTCGATAGCCGACTTAGTCTTCCATCCCGACGTCGCGCAGATGGGCACAGCCGTAGCCCAGGCCGCGGCGAAAATGCGCGCTAAAACCCTCGTTCACTATTCCTTCCCCCGCCACATGGCCCAGCCGCTCAACATCGCGCGCCGCGCCAACATGAAGGCGAAATGCGAGGAGCTGGGCATCGTCTTCGTCGATGGCACTTCGCCCGACCCCATGAGCGACGCCGGCATCGCCGCGACCCAGCAATTCATCCTTGAGGACGTGCCGCGCAAGGTCCAGAAGTACGGCAAGGACACGGCTTTCTTCGGCACGAACGCCGGTCAGCAGGAGCCGATGTGCAAGGCGATCTATGAAGCCGGCGCCATCTACCCCATGCCCGACAATCCCAGCGTGTTCTACGCCTTCCCCGGCGCTCTCGGCATCACGATTCCCGCCGACAAGAAGGGCAACGTCGAATACATGAAGCAGCAGATCAGCGCGAAGCTCGCCCAGAAGGGCATGACGGGCCGCATGGGCGCCTGGAGCGCCCCGATGCACACCATGTTCATCAACTGCGCCGTGAACTACGCGATGGCCTACTGCAACGGCGAGTTCTCGAACCGCGCCGATCTGGCCAAGTTCACGAGCATCTTCTCCGATTTCGCCGGCGGCGAAGTCAACGTGCGCAAATACACCGACATCAAGTCCGGCAAGTCTTACGACAATTTCTTCGTGGTGCTGGGCAAGTTCATCACGCTGTAAAGCAGGCATTCCCCTCAAGGCGCGCTTCAGCCTTTCGCCTCCCGCCCGCCTTAGGCGGCGCGGGAGGCTTTCCCAAGGCTCGGCGCCTGTCATAGTGTCAAGGAAGTCGAGCGCCGGAACCTTCCCGGGAACCGCGATAGAAAGGATATATTGGTATGGCTCAGCAGAAGCTCCTCCACTTTCGGGACATCAGAAAGCGCTTTTCCTCCAACACCGTGCTGAATGGCGTGGATTTTTCCATCGAGCCTGGGGAGATAGTCGCCCTGGTCGGGGAAAACGGGGCGGGCAAGTCCACGCTGATGAATATCCTCTTCGGGATGAGCGTCATCCGCGATTCTGGCGGCTTCGAAGGAGAAATCGAGTTCGAAGGCAGGAGCATCAGGATCGACACACCCCTCGACGCCATGTCGCTGGGCATAGGCATGGTGCATCAGGAATTCATGCTCCTCCCGGGCTTCTCGGTCGCCCGCAACATCAAGCTCAACAGGGAAAACCTCTCGCCAACCCTCATCAGCGGGCTCGCCGGCAGGAACTACCGCGTGCTCGACCTCGACTCGATCGTGAGGGAAGCCCGCGCTTCTCTCGACACGCTCGGCATCGACATCGATCCCTTGGACACCGTCGAGCGCCTGGCCGTCGGGCACATGCAGTTCGTCGAGATCGCCAGGGAGTTCAACAAGGAAAACCTGAAGCTCCTCGTTCTGGACGAGCCCACGGCCGTGCTCACGGAGAGCGAAGCCGAACGCTTCCTCGCCTGCATAAAGACTATGGCGGAGAAAGGGATCGCGATCATCTTCATAAGCCACCGGTTGGACGAGGTGACGCGGCTGGCCCACCGCGTGGTGATCCTCCGCGACGGCCAGCTGGTCTTCGACGAGAAAATCCTGAACACATCGAAGATGCAGATAGCCGAGCTGATGGTCGGGAGGAAGCTCGATTCGGGAAGCCTCGTCAACGCCGACCGGAATTTCGACGATGCCGATGTGGTGCTCGAAATCGATCACCTTCAGGTGGATATGCCGGGAGAAAGGACCCACGACATTTGTCTCAAGGTGAGGCGGGGCGAGATCCTTGGCATCGGGGGGCTCGCCGGTCACGGCAAGGCCGGCATCTCGAACGCGATCTTCGGCATGTACCCGGCAAAAGGCGGCATCGCCTATGAGGGGGAACCTCTCAACTTCGGCGTGGAAGGCGAGGCCCTCCACAAGGGCATGGCTTTCGTGTCCGAGGACAGGAAGGGCGTGGGTCTTCTCCTCGATGAATCGATCGTCTTCAACGCCGTATTCACGGAAATGCTCGTACACGACAATTACCTTAGGAAGCTTGGCCCCTTGAGCCTTTTCAACGTTTCGAAGGCTGAAAGCAAAGTGAAAGCCATCATAAAGGAGCTGGATATCCGCTGCGCCAGCCCCAGGCAGTCCGTTGGCAGCCTTTCCGGGGGCAATCAGCAGAAAGTCTGTATGGCGAGGGCGCTGATCACCCAGCCCAAGATTCTCTTCGTCTCCGAACCGACGAGGGGCATCGATATCGGGGCCAAGCAGATCCTTCTCAACTATCTCGTGAAGATTAACAGGGAACAGGGGATCACGATCGTGATGACATCCAGCGAATTGAACGAATTGCGAAGCGTATGCGACAGGATCGCCATCGTGACCGCGGGTAAAGTGGAAGGAATACTGAAACCGGAAGCCCCCAGCGTGGATTTCGCGCTGCTCATGTCGGGCGAGGGGGTGAAGCGATGAAGCACGCGGGAATCGCGAGAATGAAAGCGGGCCTGAAAAGCTTCGGCCTCCCAAGGATCGTCATCCTCCTCTTCATCCTCTTCCTCAATATGATGCTCTTCGTGTTGGACCTCCCCGTTGCGCTCACTTTTTCCCAGTGCCTCGTGCGCGTCGGCATCAACCTCGTGCTCTCGCTCGCCATGGCGCCCTGCATCATGGCGGGAACGGGCATGAACTTCGCCCTGCCGCTCGGCATCGAGTGCGGCCTCGTCGCGGGCATGATAAGCCTGCAGTTCAACATGACCGGCATCGGCGGCATAGCCGCGGCGATGCTGATCTCCATCCCCTTCAGCGTCGCCGCGGGCTACGCGTACAGCCTCCTCGTCAACCGCGTGAAGGGAAGCGAGATGATGGTCTCGACCTACGTGGGCTTTTCGGTCGTCGCCCTGATGTGCATCGCGTGGCTCATCCTGCCCTTCAGTCATCCTTCAATCGTCTGGCCGATAGGCAAGGGACTGCGCACCACGATTACGCTCGACGCCTGGTACGACCGAGCGCTGAACAACCTGTGGGCGCTGAGACTCTGGGATGTGGACATTCCCCTCGGGCTCTTCCTCGTCGCGGGTTTTTTCTGTCTCGTCATGTGGCTCTTCATGCGCAGCAAGGTGGGGCTCATGATGAAAGCGGCCGGGGCGAATCCCAAGTACGCCCTCGCCAACGGCATAAAAGTGGATTCCATGCGCACGCTCGGCACGATCCTGTCCACCGTCCTCGGGGGGATAGGAATCATCATTTACGCGCAGGGTTTCGGCTTCTATCAGCTCTACAACGCCCCGCTGATGATGGCCTTCCCGGCGATCTCGGCGGTGTTGATCGGTGGCGCCAGCCCGAAGAGGATCTCTATCCTCAACATCGTCCTCGGTACGGTGATGTTCCAGACGATGCTGGCCGTCGCTGTGCCGGTGGCCAACAGTATGATCCCCGAGGGCAACTTGTCCGAGGTGGTACGCACGATCGTAAGCAACGGAGTCATCCTATACGCGCTTTCCAGGATGCAATCGGGGAGCAAGGAATGAAGAATCACAACAGGAACGGCGGATTTTCGAGAAGCGCGAAAGGCATCCTCGTCGACAACGCGGTGACCATTCTCTTCTGCGTCATCTGCGTGGCTGAGATCCTCCTCGCGAAACAGCCCTTCTCCTACATCATCGGCGAAATCTGCACCCGCCTCTTTCGCAACCTCATCCTCATCCTGGCCCTCCTCGTGCCGGTATGGGCCGGCATGGGCCTCAACTTCAGCATCGTGTTGGGCGCGATGGCGGCGCAGATAGGCGTCATAGCCGTACTGAACTTCGGTATGTCGGGCTTCCTGGGGCTTTCGTCGGCTTTCCTCGTGAGCGTTCCCCTATCGCTAGCCTTCGGCTATATGGCAGGAAGGCTCTTCAACAGAACCAAGGGCCAGGAGATGATCACCGGCATGATCCTCGGTTTCTTCTCCAAGGGCATCTACGACCTCGTGTTGATGTTCCTCTGCGGCCCCGTCATTCCCATACGCAATAAGGACTTGCTCCTCACGAACGGCGTCGGCCTCACGACGCCCATCACCCTGGACAGAGCCACGAGGAGCGCTATCAACAAGCTTTGGCAGCTTTCGCTGGATCAGGTGATCATTATCGGCCTCATCGTCTTTCTGGCTTTATGGGCGCTGAAGGCGGCGATCGGGAGAATCGCGCGCGGTGAGCGGATCGACGCCAAAAAGCTTCGCGGGTTGATCGTAGGCTTGGCGGCGGGCGCGGCCTATTTCGCCTTCAGGACAGTCTCCCCGCTCTTCCTCTTCGCCATGCAGACGACGGCGATACCAGTGGCCACGGGCATCATCATCGCCGCGGTCTGTCTCTATATCGCCTACCTCTCGCGCACGAAACTGGGAAGCGACATAGCCGCGGTCGGCCAGAACAGGGGCATCGCCTCCGCCATGGGCATCCAGGTCAACGCCATCAGGATTTCGGCGATCATGATCTCGACGCTTCTGGCGGCTCTGGGCCAGCTCATCTTCATCCAGGAGATCGGCAATTTCACCACCTATTCGGCCCACGAGAATGTCGGCACCTTCGCCATAGCGGCCCTCCTCGTCGGAGGCGCCTCTATCAAGAAGGCCAGCATCGGTCACGCCCTTCTCGGCGCGTTTCTCTTCCACACCATGTTCATATTCTCTCCTATCGCCGGCAAGAACCTCTTCAACGACGCGCAGGTGGGCGAGTATTTCCGGGTTTTCGCCTGTTACGCGGTCATCGCGACGGCCTTGGCCCTGCACGCGTGGAAGACATCGGTCGCCCAGAAGAACGCCTCGGCCGGTGAGGCGAAGTGAGGGGCGGGGCGTAATCCGTATGATACTCCTCGGATGACGCGCGCCGGGAAATTTCTGGATATTTCCTGGATCGTGGCTGAATATTTTGTGTATACAACGCGATGGATCTGGATTATAGTGATTCCAGCCTCTGGGGGGGCCTGCCAATAGAATTGGGGAGTTTGGTCGCCATATGGATAAAAGCAATCTGAAGGATCTGGCGTATAGGACGATAAAGAACAGAATTGTGGAATGCGTGTATCTGCCAGGCAACTTTCTGCGCGATGTCGATCTTGTGGAAGAGCTCGGCATAAGCCGCACGCCGATTCGCGAAGCCATTGGCCGTCTGGAGCAGGAAAACTTCGTCAAGCTCATTCCCCAGCGTGGCGTCATGGTCCAGGGCGTCGGCTACAGGGAAATCAGCGACATCTTCCAGGTGAGGATCATCATTGAGCCTTACATCCTGAGGAGCTACCGCGAACAGATAGATCCCCAGCGCGTGCTGACCCTCAAGGATGGATTTCTCAAGGCGAAGGCCGATGGGGATGAGGCCAGCAAATACAGGCTGGACGACGAGCTGCACGCCTATTTCAGATCCCTTTGCCCCAATAAATACCTGATGGACTTGCTCGACAACATCTATGACCAAAACCACAGGCTGCGCATCCTCTGCGGCAAGAGCAAATCCCGCCTGGAAGACTCCGTGGACGAGCATATCGCCATCCTCGACCTTATCCTGGACGGTCAGATCGTCGAAGCCGCCGACAGTCTCGAGCGACACATCCAAAATTCAAGGACTTCGGCCATCGACCTGTTCATATCCGGCCACTGATCGATTACACCATCGGAAACCGAAGAACCCGCGTGTCACTTGAGCGTCGGCAATGACTCCAGAGCCCTCGTGTGAGAATAGCGCCGTCGCAGGGTCTCGATGAGGACCTCGGCCTCACCCACCTTTTTCTCGCGCAGGCGGGCGAGGGCCTTGATCCTGAAAGCATCGAAAACGAGCCTGTTATCGAAACGTTCGAGATTCTCGACCGTCGCCCATGGCTCGACGAGGGCGAGGGCTCGCGTCCGCTGGGATGCCACGGAAAGATTGAGCCTTCTGGCCGCCTCGATGTCTTTCGCCAGGGCCGGATAGCCGGCCGATGCCTGGAGGGCGAGGTAGACGGCGGCCAAGGCGAAGACGGCCAAGGCCGCCCCGAGCAGAAGCCTGTGGGGGAAGCGCTTCCGGGGCAGAATTTTCCAGAAGGCGAAGGCCGCCGGGAGGGAGAGGAGGCTCAGGAGAAGGCCGACGATTTCCCAGATTGTCCTGCCGTAATAGAGCTCCACGCTGCCCGTCTTGGGTACCATGAGCATGAAGCCCGGCGCGACGGGGTAGATTTTTTCCCCTCCGCGCGACTTCCAGCCGGGCGCATACGATATCCTGATGTAGTGGGGTTCTCCCGGCGCGGCGGTGTCGAAGCGTATCGAAAAATTATCCACCTGTTCGTTTTGGATGCCGGCTTCTTGAATGCCGGCTTCCGCCTCCCCGGCCGAGGCCGTGGTCACTCGCGAAGACGGGCCAAGGATGGCGATCTTCGCGAGGAGGGCATTCTCGTAGTCATCGTATCGTTTCCAGACCACGCCCGTCTTTTTCACGGTCGATTCGAGGGCGGTGTCGGCGAATTCCGAACTGACGAAGGGATACTCGTAGAGCTCGTACTCCCTGAAAAAGCGATAGTAGTCCGTCTTGAAGCCACCGGCCCCACCCCCGACGATGGACAAGGCGCCGCTCGGCAGGACGCTGACATAGCGGCCGGTATATCGCTCGTACCTGAAGACGGAAAACTTGCTTATCTTCGAATCGAGCGCGAAATCGGGATGGGAGGCGAAGAGCGAGGTGATCTGTTCGGAGTGCGTCACGATGTATCGCGCGTTGAGGAGGGCGAATCGCGCCGGCCAGGACTGGGGATCGACCTCTGAGTAGATCCGCTCAGCCTCTGGGTCGACCGGATTGGGCGAGTACGAGCTCTGAAGATAGGTTGCGGCCCTCGCCATCATGCTCGACCCATAATGAATGCCTTCCGACGTCGGATGCCCCGTGAAGAGGAAGAGGTTTTCGAAAGCCCGTTCCGAGCCGAAATCCTTGTTGTCGCGCTGATCCTGCTTTTCCCACAGGAAACGTCCGTCGTCGGGACCGCCTTTGTACTTTTCTCCCAAGGTTTCCATCGCCGGCCATTCGGTCCTGGCCTCATATCCGGAGTAATTCCACCGATACCATGAGGATGCGTTCCTGCCCATTCCGACCGCCCCCGCGCAGGCGGCGATCGAGATGGCCATGACGGCCAGAGAGGGGAGGGCCGTCTCAATGAGTCCCGTTCCGCCCTGGCCGCCCGCCGAGGGCCGACCGCCCATCGCGGGCCGCGAGGCTCCCCGGCGAGAGAGGACGCTTTCACAGAAGATGGCGGCCCCCAGGGAGCTGAGCAGGAGGGCCGAGGGAACGAAACGGATATCGGGCATTCCCAGCCCGGGGGCCACATAGAACAGGAAGGCGCAGGCGGACAGCGAATAGATGACGATGGCGAAGAAGTGGCGCTCCTCGCCGCTCAGTCGTTTGGAAAGAGATGCCCCCAGGAACAGCAGGGCGAGGGGAGCCCATATCCACGCGAGCGTCTGCCTGGCGAAGTCCTTGAATGAGGAAAAGTGCCAGATCATGCTTATGGGCTGTGCCCAGGCTCGCGTCGCGGCCATGGGGAGGAGCCAGAAAGCCATCAGGAGAAAGGCTATCGCGTAGGTGGCGAGTATCCTCAGCGTCGTTCCGGCGTCTTCCGCGTCGGTTCCCGTAATGGTTCCCGCGTCGGTTCCCATCGCGCGCCGCCTGGTTTTCCGCTTCCTCAGGAGTCTCGGAAGCGTCTCGAGCGCCGGAAAAAACGGCAGGAAAAACGCGGGCATGAAGACGAAGAAGTGGGAGAGGCCGATGAGTCCCAGCAGAATGCCTGAGAGGATTCCCCTGCGGCGCTGGCGCCTGTCGGCCACGACCGACGCGACGAGGAGGGGCAGGAAGGCCATCGCCCATGAGAAGCAGAACTCCCCCGCGAAGGTGGAGAGCCAGTTCCCGCCGAAGATGGTGTAGGATTCATTGAAAAGAAAAAGAAGGCTCAACGCCGAAGCGAGCGCTCCCGCCCGTTTCCTTCCGGTGATGGAGGAGGCGGCGACGAACATCGTAAGCGGCAAGGCGAAACCGCCCGCGACGGTCGCGACTTTCAGCGCCACCGTTAGCGGGAACACGAAGCCCAGCAGGGCGGCCGAGAGGAATGGAAGGATGAAATAGTGCTGTCCCTCCAGGTAGCCGAAGAAGTTGCCCTGGCTGAAGCCGAACAGTCTCCCCTTGGGCAGAAAGTCGTTTTTCAGCGTCGAGAGAACCTGAAACCAAGAGGCCGTATCCCCTCCCGTCAGCGTGGTGTCGGAAAACAGGAGCCTCATGTCGAAACGGGTGAAAAGAACCGCGTAGACGCCGAGGAGGACGAGGGCCGAAACGATGGATTCCACGAGATCGCCGCCCGCCGGCTGGATGGTGGGGGAACGTGGTTCCGTATGCTTGCTTTTTGCGCTCATGCCATCCGCTATTTGGCCAGAAGAAAGATGGCCGCCATACCGAGAACGATGCCGATTCCCCGCCGGGCCGTCATGGTTTCCCCGAACAGCAAGGTGCCGGCGAGGACGACGATGAAGGCGACGGCGCTGGTCATCAGAGGGCTTATCCTACTTAGGTCTTCCTTGCGCAGCAGGAAGGAATATATGAGAAACGACGCGCCGTACATCGCTGCGGCCGCGGCCATGACGAGGAGCCATCTGCCGCCCCAGGCGTCGAATCGGGCCGAATACTTGAGCGCGATCTGGGCGAGGGCCGAGCAGGCGACGCCGGCCGTCAGAAAAAGGATATTCATGGTCGGCCTCCGGAAGCCTCGGCGCCGCGTGGAGGCGATGCCTCTTTTACAATGTAGTGAGGCCTCCCTTTGGTTTCCATAAAGAGCTTGCCCAAGTATTCGCCGATGATGCCGAGGGAAAGCAACTGGATCCCCCCAATGATCAGAACGCTTATGAGGATGCTGGTCCAGCCCTCGACCGTTCTGTCCGTGAACAAGCGGATGAGAAGGGCATAGATGGCGTAGAGAAAACCGGCCGCCGAGATGGCGATGCCCGCGAAGGAGGTTAATCTCAGGGGCCTGACGCTGAAGGAGGTTATGCCGTCGAGGGCGAGGGAGAACATCTTCGAAAGGGTGTATTTGGATTTCCCGCTTTTACGGCGCTCGGGCGTGAAGGCTATTTCGGTGGACGGAAGTCCCGTCCAAGGGATGGCTCCCCTAAAAAACAGGTTGTGTTCCTTCATGGAGAGAATGACATCCTTCGCCCTGCGCGAGAGGAGCCTGAAATCGGCCGTCCCCGGCTCAATCTTGGTATCGCTCAGCGCGTTCGCCAACGCATAGAACAGCCGCGACGTCAGCCGTTTGGCATACGGGGTTTCCCCCGGTGAGCCGGATTTTACTTCCAGGCGTTTCGTCGCGACAATGTCGAAACCCTTCTCGAATTCGGCGAGCATCGCCGGCAGCAGCGCTGGCGGGTGCTGGAAATCCCCGTCCATCATCACGACGCAATCGCCGTCGGCCGCTTCCATGCCGGCCCTCAGGGCCGCCTGGTGGCCGAAATTGCGGCTGAAACTGATATAGCGGATTCGCGGGTCGTCGCGCTCGAGGCCGCGGAGCAGCTCGAGGCTTCTGTCCTCGCTCCCATCGTCGACGAAGATCAGCTCGTAGCCGCCGTCGGCCTGACGCCCATTGCCCGCCGCGGAAAACTCGGTGATCGGCGCCCTTAAGAGCGTTTTTGTGAGCGTTTCAACGAGTGTTTCAGAGAGCGCCCCGGCGAGGGCGGCTATGTTTTCTTCCTCGTTGAAAACGGGTATGACGATCGAGACCCTCGGATGCTCTTTCATTCCGGGAATTTTAGCTTCGATCATAGTGGGGCAGGGATTCCGGGAGAGGAATGGAAATCTCCACGAGGCCGCCTATCGTTCCATCTTTTTCCCAAGGCGCCTGCCAGATGAGTTTTTTTATGCCGTTCTTGGCGATTGTGTATACATTGGGTTTGCCCGAGGCGAGGATTTCTCTCATTTTTTCCACCGACCGAGGCTTATGGCAATCGATGAGGCTGCTCCTGATGAGCGGCGCCCCGCTCTTTCCCCCAAACGTCAGCGCGGACTTTTCGTTCATATAAAGAAGCTTGAAATCGGCGTCACAGATGGTGATGGCCGCGTCTATCGAGCCGATGGCCTCGGCGATGCGGGCAGGCAGTTTTTCCATGGAAGTATCCTAACGCATCGGGTGAGGTCGCGCAACATCGAAATGAGCGTCAGCGTCGCGAATGCCTTTGGGAAAGGCGCTTGATGCGTCGGCGTCGTCTCGGTACCATCAGGGCTTCAGGAGGCTGCTATGGTGGCTGGCGATGGTTCGGGGGCTCTCTTGTGGACAAGACTCTCCAAAGAGGAAGTCTACAGGGGCGCCGTGTTTTCGGTGTTCGAACAGAGGAGCTCCGGACCTGAGGGAAGGGAAGGCAGGTTTCAGGTGCTCGAGGCGAGGGACTGGGCCGTTGTCGTCCCGCTGCTGAGGAAAGGACCGGAAGCGCAATTCCTTATGGTCAGGCAATACCGCCATGGCTCGGACAAATCGAGCCTGGAGTTTCCTGGCGGCGTCATAGAGGCGGGGGAATCTCCGGAAAAGGCCGCCGCTCGCGAGCTGGCCGAAGAAACGGGATGGATCCCTTCGGTCCTCTACCATGCGGGCACGGTATTCCCCAATCCAGCCATTCAATCCAACCGCTTCCATGTCTATCTGGCCCTCGATCCTTTCCCGGCAGTGGACAGGAATCTGGATGAGGATGAAGTGGTCGACGCCCTGCTCATGTCCGCGAAAGCCATCCACGAGGGAATGGGCGAAGGCGAGCTCAGCCACGCCCTCATGGCGACGGCTCTCTTCCTCGCCGAAAAATGCATGAGGCTGAACGGCATCGCCGCATACTGAAGAATTCAGCGCACGGCTCTCAACGTGTCGCCATGGTGGTGATAGAGCGCCATGCTGGCGACGGCGAAAGAACTGAAAATGGCGAACAGCCAGCGATATCCCACGGCTTCGACGATAAGTCCCCCAAAAGCGCTTCCCAGGAAGGCGGGAAGCCCCATGCCGAAACCAAGGAGTAAGGCGTTGCCCGTGGTCCTTTCGCCGGGGGGTGTCTTGAGGTTGATGAAAGTCACCGAAGCGGGCAGGAAGAGCCCATAGCAGATGGCATGGAGAAGTTGGCCGGCGATGACGCCGGCGCGGGTCGGGAAAATCGCGTAGATGAGCAGCCTGACGAAGATAGCCGCTGATGCGAGGTTTATCACTTCCATGGGGCTTTTCGTGCGCAGGAACTTCCACGACACGATCATCGCAGGGATTTCCACGGTGGCGGCGAGGGCTGACATGATCCCTATCGCGTGCCATTCGAGCGATTCCGTAAGGTACAGCGAAAAAAATGAGTTGTAGGAAGCTAGCGCGAGCCTGCCGAGCGCTATCACGGCGAGGCCCGCGATGAAGGTCGGATCGATCCACGATAGATGCACGGACGCTCTCTCGCCGGCGGGTTTCTCCCTTCCTGTTTCGGGAAGCCAGGAAAGGCTAAGGAGAAACAGCAGCGTGAGGCCAACCATCGCCAGGATCATGACGATCGGCGGTTTGTCGTCGAATCCCGGGACCGCTTGAACGATCAGCACGACGATGACGTAGCCGATGGACCCCAGGCCGCGCAAGGTTCCGTAGTTGGGCGGTTTCCGTCCCGCCGCGCGGGCCTTGTCCAGCGCGATCAGCACGGAAGTATCCATGACGGGTACGGGCGTCTTTAACCCCAGCGAAAGCAGTCCGAGGCCGAGCACCGTGGCCAGGGGCGATTGTATGGCCACCAGCAGAAATCCGCCGAGGATGATGGCCAGGCCCGATCCCATGAGAAATGGGTTGAAGCGGCCTAGCGCGTCCGCCTTTCTCGCGAGGACGATGGGGCCCAGAATGCCGATAAGCTCATACAGACCCAGCAATAGGCCGACGGCGGCCGGCCCGTAGCCGATCTTCTTCAGTATGATCTGCAGATAGGGCGAGGAAATCCCGCAAATCGCGAAATAGAGGAAATAGGCCGAAGAGAATTTTAAACCCGCTCGCCCGATCGTGGAGACAATGGTCATATCGGGTCAAGGATAGAAGTTTGAGCCCTGAGCGTCAATCACGACGAGGGCGGGAAGTTTTCTGAGGCGAACGAGCCGCACCGCCTCCATGCCCAGATCGGCGTGGTCGATAATCCTGCTCTCCATCACGTGCTCCTTGGCCGTGATCGCCGCGGCCCCTCCCACGCAGGCGAGGTACACGCCTCTCGCCGAGGCTATGGCGGCCACCGCTTCCTTGCCCCGCGCGCCTTTGGCGATGGTGACGAGGGAGGCTCCCTTTTTCGTGAATGATTCGATGTAGCTGTCCATCCGGGAGGCTGTCGTTGGACCGAAAGAACCGGTCACGGCGCCCGGCGCGGGGTCCGTTGGCCCCGCGTAGAAGATCGGGTGATCGGTAAAATAGGAAGGCATCGGCTTCCCGTCCCGCAGCATCGCGGCGATTCTCGCGTGGGCGAGGTCGCGCGCCACGGTCACCGTTCCCGAAAGGGATACGGCCGTTCCCGCCGGCGCGCCGCGCAGCTTTTCCATCCACTCGCGCGTGGGGGCGTCGAGATCGATCTCCACCGCGTCCGGGAGAATCGAGCTGTTGGCCGGAAGAAGACGTCCGGGATCATCCTCCATGTTCTCGATGTACCAGCCGCTCGCGTCCACAAAACCTCGCGCCTTTCTGTGCGCCGAACAGGAGACGCCGACCGCGAGGGGCAGGTTCGCGGCGTGGCGGGCGAGGCGGATGAAGCGAGTTTCAAGGGCGAGATGTCTGCCTCCCCACTGCGCGCCGGTGCCGCATTCGGCCGCGAGCCGCGCGGTTATCTCTTCCCATTCCGCGCTCCGCAGAGGCGATCCGTCGGCATCGGCCTTTCCGGGAAGTCCGTCGAGGATTCCATAGGCCGCAAGCTCCATCGCGTAGAGAGTCTGGGAGGGCGACGAGCCGCCCAGGGCGACCGCGATCGTGTAGGGAGGGCAGGCCGAAGCGCCCAGGGCCCTTATCCGGGCCGTCAGAATGGCTTCGAGGACTTCTTTTCGCAGAATGGCCGGGCTCTCCATGCTCAGGGTTGTCTTGCTCGTCGATCCACCGCCCTTGGCGGCAAAAAGGAACCGGTATTCCTTCCCGGAAACGGCGCGTAGATCCACGAGGGCGGGCAGATTGTCCTTCGTGTTCCGCTCCGTGAGCGCGGTTTCCGGGCCCTGTTGGGATTTTCTCAGTCGTCTCTCGGCGTAGGCCTCGGCGGCCCCGCGCGCGAGAGCGGCCGCGTCATCGTTGTCAGGAGCGGCGGGGCTTTTGCCGGAGCGCCCTTCGCCATCCCCGGCGACGCCGGCGTCGTCTGGGATACCTTCGTTTTTGCCGCCGTCCGCGGCCGTGTTGCCGTCCGCGGCCGTGTTGCCGGCCGTGGACGTGCCGCCGTCCGGAATCCCTCCGTCGACTTCCCACGGCTTTGTCTCGATCGCCCCACCCTTCCATCCATAGATGAGTGCGGTGCCGGTGTCCTGGCACATGGGCAGTATGCCTTCGGCGGCAATGGCCGCGTTTCTGAGCAGGGTTTCCACCACGAATTTTTCGTTCTTAGAGGCTTTCTCGTCATCGAGAATCGCCGCGAGCAGTTCCAGATGCCCCCGGGGATACTTGAAGGCCATCTCGGAGAAGGCGATCCGGGAAAGCTTGGCGAGGCTGTCCGAATCGACGATGAGCTTCCCCGAGCTTGTCCCGGGCGCGGGAATGTCCAACTTTTTGTACAGATCCTTGTTCCCGAAATCCAGAAATCGGCTCAAGTCGAGGTGGCTCATGATCGCTTTTTCTCCATCGGTCTCCTCGCGAGCACCCGACCGACGGCGATGGCCTGCGCGGGACAGACTTCGTGGCAGCAGAAGCAGGTTATGCAGGCTTGGTCATCTATGCGGATCTGATGTTGTCCCTTGGCGTTTTTCCCGAGTTCGAGCGCTCCCGCGGGGCATATCTTGACGCAGGCCAGGCAGCCTACGCATTTTTCCGGAAGGAAAATCGGCCTGTCGGCGAGAAGCCGCCTGATGGCTCGCCACGCGAAGCCGGGCATTTTCACGATATCGGGGGCCGTCGCGCCCCCGTAGGGCAGGAGGGCGAAATTCTTCGCGGCCACTTCGGCCACGGCGCGCGGACCTACCTGGATCTCCGGCGCGGCGCTCGCTCGTCCGGTACGCTCGATGGCGTCGACGATGTAGGGAAGCCTTCGCGGATCGTAACCAATGCATTGGGCGGCCGTCCAATCCAGGGCGGCCATATCGCCCGAGGCGAGGACGAGGCCCAGGGGGAAGGGATCGCCGCCGCCCGGGCCTTCGCCTTCCATGGCGACGATTCCGTCCATGAAGCTGAAGCAGCGGGGTATCGAGAACGCGAGATCGACCAGCATCGTGCCGAATTTTTCCTTGTCGGCGAAGCGCAGGTGCATCCTGCTCTTTCCGAGACCGGGAATGAGGCCGAAGAGGTTCTTGATCGCCCCCGTGTAATTCATGAGCCTATGCGTTTTCAGTTTGGGAAGGTTCACCACGAGGTCGCATTCGTCCAGGACCGATGCCAGGGCGAAGCTTTTCACGAGCCGCGCGGCGGGCGCGGCCTTGGGCTTGCCCGGCGCGAAATCCACCCATTCGGCCCCGCCGCTCATCGCCGCCTCGTGGATGCCCGACGGTTTTCCCACCGAGAGGCCGCTCTGGAAGCCGGGCGAATCGCCCACCATCACGCGCGAAGCCCCGCGTTTCCAAAGGAAGCGCAGGACGGCAGCCACGAACTCGGGGTGCGTCGTCACGGCTTTGTCCGGCGTAGCCGCCTTGAGAAGATTGGGTTTGACGAGTATCCGCTTCCCCGCGATGTCGGGAAAACCGGCATAATCGGCCGCCCCCAGAATGACTTCATCGAGGGCGACCGGATCATAGCCGGCGCAGGCGAAAAGGCCGACCCTGCCCGTGGGGGCGTCGCGACCTACAAGAGCCTCCACGCCTTCTGGAGTTTCCGCGTCGCTCACCACGCCACACCGAAGCCGACGCTCGCGGCGGGGGAAGCCAACTCAGGCTCAAAGGCGCCCGAAAGCCGGAAAAGCAGGGTGAAAGGCAGCTTGTCGAAGAGCAGTCTCATCTCGGCGGCGACATAGAGGGGGTTGGCGGGGCTCATGAAGGCCGAGGAGCCGAAGGTCGCCTGCGCCGAAAGCCCGGCGTTCATTCCGACGCTCTCGTACCAGAGCGCCGCGCCGACGCGCGCCGCGAAGCTCTCGTTCCTGAGATCGTACACGGCTCCGGGCGCCATGCCCAAGCGCAGACTTCCCACCTCGAGGGCGAGAGGGAGGGCGATTTCCGCTTCGGAGGCCAAGCCCGGATAGACGGGATCCGTCGCGCTGCTCCACGCTACGCGTCCGAAAAGTCCCAGGTCGGCGCCCGAAAACCTTCCAATGCTCTTGAGGATGCTGCCGGCCACGCCGCCGCCCGAAGCGGCATCGAAGACGCCCTCGACGGCCAGCATGACGGAGTCGCCGATCTTGAAGCCCAGGGAAAGCGAGGCGCCGTCGGGATAGCACCCAACCAGCTCGGCGCTGCCGGGGAGAAGCTCCGCCACCTTGGGGTCGGCGAAATAGAGGAGGCCTGGTCTGGCCGCCTGAGTGCCAGAGGGAACGATCGTCAGCGAGGAATCGATGGTCACCTTCGTCGACATGATCATGGGCGATCCCGAGCCTGAGCCTGTCTTCGCCGATGTATCCTGCGCCGTGGACGGGATCGGCGTGGCCTGCTGATTTGCCTGGGCCGGAGTGGCGAGCTGCGGAATCTGCTCCCCGGCGCTTTCGGTCAGGGGGAGCGGCCAGAGGGAGAGAACCACCTTGTAATCGCCGTCGGGCAAAGCCTTTCCCGAGTCCTCCCTTCCATTCCAGAGGAAGCGCTGCGACCATGTCCTGAAGACCGGCAGGTCCAGGTTATGGACGGGCTTGCCTTCGGCGTTCAGGATTTGGATGGAGCCATACCCCGGCGCGGTCACGGTGAAGGACAGGGCGCCGCGGCTGTACAGTCCCTTGTTGGCGGGATTGAAGCGTTCCGGTCTGATTTTAAAGGAACGTATCTCGAATATCGAGGCTGAAAGCTCGATATCAAGCGTCGATGTCCTCTGCCAGAGAATGGTTATGGGAACTTTTTCCTCGTCGAAGCCGAATTTCTTCACCGAGACGCTGTGCTTGCCTACGGGGATTTCTTCCATCGTGCCCTTTACTCTCGAGCCGTCCACATAGACGCTCGCGTCGAAGGGGGTAACGTTGATCGAAAGGAAGCCCGTGTGGTCCTCGAGCGTTATGTATACGGTGTATTTTGTGTTCTCCGCGGTGGTGAACGAGTACTGAGCGGGATAATGGTCCTCGGCGGACACCGAGATGATGTGATGGCCGGGCGTGAGGCGGCCGGTCCAGCTCGAATAGCTCGAACTTCCCCCGTCCACGGCGATGTAGGTGTTGCTGGGTGTCCCGTGGATGGTGACCTGCGCCATTCCCGGACTGCCGATGGTTTCCGTATTGATCGAGATGGAAGCCGAATCGATATCGATCGCCGATATCCCGCCTAGGACGCAGAGAGAAAAAGCCGCCAGAGCCACCAGTGTTTTGTATCTCATGATAAGGCAACAGTATCGCCATATGGGCCGGCGGGGCAAGATGGAGATAAAAAAAAGTGATTGCGTTCCGGCGATCGAGCCGCTATAATAACCAAAATTTGTTGACTCCGGAGCATTTGGTGCGAGGAAGACGCAGGCATCTACACAACGATATTCTTCTGGTTTTAGTGAGCGGGCCCACGCTGCGTCGCACCATCCTAGCGGTCATATGCCTCATAACGCTTTTGGGGTCCAGCTTCAGGCCCATGCCCGGGCCTGGTTACGCCAAGGGCAGCATCGACTCGATAGACGCCAATCCGGATGTTCTGCTTTCCGAGTCGGATTCCGAGGCCGAGGATGTGGGTCTCTACTATTCAGTCTATCAGGTGCGGAAAGGCGATACGGTGTCCGATATCGCCGAATCCTACAACGTGACGGTCGACACAATCCTCAGCGCGAACAATATCCTGTCCGCGAGAGCGCTTCGGCCGGACCAGTTGCTCAAGATCCCGAGCATGGCGGGCATTGTCTATACCACCGAAAAGGGCGACACCGTCGAAACCGTCGCGACGAAGTATGAAATTTCGACCGACAGGCTCATAGAGGCCAACGGCCTTCTCTCAACGGAGCTGAACCCCGGTAAATCATTGTTTCTGCCCGACGCGAAACTCCCGACCGCCGTCTTGAGAGAAATTTCCGGCGACCTTTTCCGCTGGCCAGTCCGGGGCGTCATCACCTCCTGGTTTTCGTGGAGAAGGGACCCCTTCACGGGGCGAAAAACGTTCCATAGCGGTCTCGATATCGGCGTGCCCATGGGTACGTCCATCGCCGCGGCCATGGAAGGCACGGTGAGCGAAACTGGCTATTCGCCCATCATGGGGAAGTATGTCATCCTCCGTCATTCGGGCGGCTGGAAGACCTTGTACGCTCACATGTCCTCCATATCCGTCCAGGAAGGCCAGTACCTCTCGCGCAACGGCAGGGTGGGGCTGTCGGGAAATACCGGCTACAGCACCGGCCCGCATGTCCATTTTTCGGTCTATAAAAACGGGAAGGCGGTGAATCCCGCCAACGTGCTCCAGTAAAATTTCGGGCGGCCGCGCGCTTATTTACGATGAAGCGAATTTCTGCTACATTCATGCTATATGAGAGAATTGCATGGCATAGCGGCTTCGCCGGGCACGGCCTTTGCGCCAGCCTTCCTTTTTTACGATGACTACAACGCATCCATACCCTCTTATTCCATCTCCGACCAGGATGTCGAAACCGAGTTCGCCCGCTTCGCCGAAGCCGTCCTTCAGGCCAAGGCGGAGGTCGGCGCTCTCCGCGAAAAAGCCCTAAAGGAAGCAGGCGAGGAACAGGCCGCGATTTTCGACGCCCATCTCATGATGCTCGACGACCCCGAGGTGGCTTCGAGCGTCAGACACAATCTCAGCGCTTCCCTCCTCAACGTGGAGAGCATCATTTTCACCCTCGAACAGCAGATGATCGATCAGCTTTCGGCATCCCAAGATCCCTACATCCAGGAAAGAGTGTCGGACGTGCACGACGTCGTCCGGAGAATCCTGGGCCACCTTCTCCACAGGGAGAGGTTCAGCCTAGCCGATATAGACAGGGACGTCATCGTGATAGCGAGGGATCTTCTTCCCTCCGACATGGTGGGAATGGCGCGTAGCCGCATCAAGGCTATCGCCACGGAAGCGGGTGGAAGAACGAGCCACGCGGCCATACTCGCTCGGGCCTTCCAGATCCCCGCTGTCCTCGGCGTTGGTTCTTTCATGACGGATGTCAAGGCCGGCACTCCTCTCATCGTCGACGGGGACCGCGGCGTCATCGTGATCGATCCCGACGAAACCGCGTTGAAAAAGGAAAAGGCTTCGCAGGACCTCAGGATCATCAGGGAAAAAGAATTCGCCGGTATCAGGGATATGCCCGCCGCCACCAAGGACGGCGTCCGCGTCCTGCTCATGGCGAACCTCGAGGTGCCCGAGGAAGTGGAGTCGGTGCTCGAGCACAACGCCGACGGCGTCGGTCTTTTTCGCTCCGAATTCCTCTTTCTCGGCGGACACGTGCCGGGCGAGGAAGCCCAATACAAGGCCTACAAGCAGGTCGTGGAGGGGATGGGCGGCCGGCCCGTCACCATCCGGACGCTCGATATCGGCGGGGACAAGGTGCTTCCCGAACTGGGCGCCCAGGACGAGAAGAATCCCCTGCTCGGATGGAGGGCCATCAGGTTCTGCCTGAGCAAGACAGAGATATTCCGCACCCAGCTCAGGGCCATCCTGCGTGCGAGCGTCTACGGCGATGTGCGCATCATGTTTCCCATGATCAGCACGATGGAAGAACTCATCAAGGCCCGGGGCATACTGGAAGAAGCGCAGTGGGAATGCCGGAGCCGCGGCTTCGCCGTTCCCGATCACATCGAGGCCGGCATAATGATAGAAGTTCCCTCGGCGGCCCTCTGTTCCGATGTCCTGTCGCGGAGCGCCGACTTTTTCTCCATCGGAACCAACGACCTGACCCAGTACACGATGGCCGTCGACCGCGGCAACGAAAAAGTCGCCTACCTGCACGATCCCTACAATCCGGCCGTTCTGCGCCTCATCAAGATGACCATCGACGCTGCCAGGGAGGCCCACATCGAAGTGAGTCTCTGCGGCGAGATGGGCGCCGACCCTTCGGCGGCCATCCTTCTCGTCGGCATGGGACTCCGCGAGCTCTCCATGTCGGCGGTGTCCATACCCGCGGTGAAGAGCTTCCTCATGTCCCAGACGCTCGCGGAAGCGGAAGCCATGGCAGTGGCCGTCATGAAAATGACCAGCTCCTCAGAGGTGACGACCTTTATCGCCAACCGATTCAAACGATAGGAAGAATATGAAAAAAAACTCGGAAGAAAACGAGAAAAACGTAGAGGCGACCCAAGATCCGATTTCCCAGGGCGATGACGCGGTCCATGAACCAGAAAAGCTCGTGCGCTACGAGAACCTCCCGCTTGTCGCCCTCGTGGGAAGACCGAACGTGGGGAAGTCCACACTTTTTAACCGTCTTCTTCACAAGAGGCGGGCAATAACCGATCCCACTCCCGGCGTCACGAGAGATCCCATCGAGGAGGAATTCCTCATTCCCGACACCGACCTGCGCTGTCGTTTGGCGGATACGGGCGGTTTCAAGCTGGAGAGGGAAGGCCTGGACGATCTCGTCGTGGCGAGGACGCTCTCCATTCTCTCTCGCGCCGACCTCATCCTCTTCATCGTCGACGCCACCGAGATAACGCCCGAGGATGAGGAATTCGCCGAATTGCTGCGCCCAATGAGCAAGAAACTCGTCCTCGTCGTCAACAAGGCGGACAGCGCCGAGCGCGACGCCCTGGTCTGGTCGCACATGCGCTGGGGATTCCCCGACATTCTCTTTGTCTCGGCGGAACACAATCGCCACATCGACGAACTCATCGACATGATACGTACGCATCTGGATTTCACCGGCGTCAGGGCCGTCGATTTCGATCGGGCCGACATCAGGATCGCGATCATGGGCAAGCCCAATACGGGCAAGTCCAGTCTCCTCAATCTCCTTCTCGGCGAGGAGAAAAGCATCGTCAGCGATGTGCCCGGGACGACGAGAGACATAGTCGAAGGTCGCCTGACCTGGAAGGGAAGAGGCATCCTTGTCCTCGATACCGCCGGGATACGACGCAAGAAGAAAGTGACGGACAACGTCGAATATTATTCGGTCACGCGATCGATCTCCGTCGTGGAGCGTGCCGATATCGTCCTCCTCATGATCGACGCGAAAGAGGGCCTTACCGACCAGGACAAAAAAATCGCCGCCTTCGCCGTGGATGAGGGCAGGGGCGTCATTTTCGTCCTCAACAAGTGGGACCTCATGCCCGATGTCAAAAACACCTTCGAAGCCACAAAAGACAAGATCCGCTGGTTTTTCGGCCAGATGGCCTACGCGCCCATCGTCGCCATTTCGGCGAAGGAAGGCACCGGGCTGGACAAGATGATGAACACCGTTATCTCGATGTATTCGAAGCTGACAAAACGCATCGAAACCTCCAAACTGAACAAGGCGGTGGGAACCTGGATCGATTCGAATCCCCCGCCCATCGGCCTGCGCACCAAATTCAAGCTCCGCTACGCGGTCCAGACAAGCCTCAATCCGCAGAAATTCTGTTTCTTCGTGACGAGGCCCGATCTCGTTCCCGATTCCTATATTTCTTTCCTCAAGAACAAGGTGAGGGAAGAGTTCTCCCTCGACACCATCCCCGTGAAGCTTGACCTCAAGGCTTCGCGCAAGGATTGGAACGATCGAAAGAAAGCATGACGGGATACGGCACGGGAGAAGTGGAGGCGATGCTCGATCTCCCCGCTTCCACATTGAGATTTTGGGAGAAGGAAGTGCCTTTCCTCGCCCCGCGCAAGGATGTCTTCGGGCGGAGAGTCTACTCGCCGCTCGATCTCTGCGTGCTGTCTCGGCTCAAGTACCTCGCGCTCGACCGCAAGCTGGGCCTCAAGGCCGCCTGCCGCGCCATGGAAACGGAACTGATGCTGGGCGACCACTCGCTCAAAGCCGATATCATAGAACTCAAAACCACGCTCTTCTCTCTCTCCGCCGAGCTTAAGTCGCTCAGGGCGAATCCTTTCCTGAACGATGCGGAGAAAGCGCCGGCGCGGGAAGGAATGCGCGACAATGACTCAAACGACGAGAAGCCTCTGTGATTTCCTGGACGCCTCCCCGACTTCCTGCCACGCGACCGACAATATAAAGGCCTATTTATCGGCCCATGGCGCTCTCGCCCTGGATGAGAGGGAGCCATGGAATATTGAACCCGGAGCCACCTATTACCTGGAACGCGGCTCTTCGGCGCTGATAGCCTTTCGGCCAGGCCTTCAGCCATTGGGAACATCGGGCTATATCCTCGCCGGCGCCCATACGGACAGCCCCTGTCTCAAGGTTAGGCCAGATTCCGAGAGGAACAACCGATCCATGCTGCGAATCGCCGTCGAAGTCTACGGCGGCGCCATCCTGTCGGGCTGGCTGGACAGGCCGCTCGCCCTCGCGGGTCGGGTGATACTCCGCGATGGCGTCGGTCTCAAGGATATGTTGTACAATTCGGGCGTGGCGGTAGGCGTCATCCCCAATCTCCCTATCCACCTCAACCGCGAGATCAACAAGGGCGTGGAGTACAACGCCCATCAGCATCTTCCCGTTCTCGTGGACGTGGCGTCGGAGGCCGTCGTCGCGCCTGCCGCCGAGCAGTCCTGGCTTAAAAGCAGAATTTCAATCGATCTTGGCATTCCCGCCTCGGACATCGTCGCCATGGATCTGTCCTTCCACGACAGCCAGAAGGCCGCCGTGTTCGGCAGGGATGATGGAGGCGAGCTGATCAACGCCCCACGCCTGGATGACCTCGCCGGCTGTCACGCCATCCTCGAAGCTTTCTGTTCGGCGAAACCCGGTCTCCCGACGCAGATCGCCTGCTTCCTCGACGCGGAGGAGATCGGCTCGATGACGGCCCTGGGCGCCAACTCCAGTTTCATGCGCGACCTCCTGGCCAGGCTGAATATCGCCATGAAGGCTCCCGCCGAGGATTTCTACAGGGCGGGAGCCCGCTCTCTCTGCATCTCCGTCGACGCCGCCCAGGCATGGAACCCCGCCTATACGGAAAAATTCGACGAAACGTATTCGCCGCTTCTCGGAAAGGGCCCCGCGGTAAAGATGAACGCCAACCAGCGCTACGCCACCGATATCGTCACGGAATCGCTGTTCAAGCTCCTCTGTGACAGGATCTCGTCACCCTGGCAGAAATACATGTCCAGGGCCGACATTCAGCCCGGCACGACTATCGGCCCCATCTCCGCTTCGCGGCTGGGGGTCCGCGCCATCGACATCGGTCATCCGCTCCTCGCCATGCACGCCGTGCGCGAAACCATCGAGGGAGCCGACCATAGGGCGATGATAGCCCTGCTCAGGGAATTCTTCAGGGAAACTCCGGATTTCTAGAACTATCGCCGGCGGTCGCCACCGTATGCTTCGAAAGGTATACGACGACAGCGATTTCGGGGAATAAAAAAAAGGGGCTGTCCAACGGACAGTCCCTTTTTTGTCTGCGTCGGGCGACCATTGGAATAGTCGCCCGTTTTAAGGCATCTTACTTTTTCGGAAGCGGGTTGTAGGTCTTTTTCGGATCCCAGGTGCCGGAGCGGGTTTCGCCCTTGATGCTCGGAATCACGAGAACCTGGTTCGGATAGATGAGGTCGGGGTTCGAGGGATCCTTGAAGGTCTTCTTGTTCGCCTCATAGAGAACCGGCCACTTCAGCGGGTTGTTGTAGATGAAGGCGTACTCAGCGATTCTCCACAGGCAATCCCTGCGGGCGGGAATGAGCCGTACGACGTACTTGGCGGGAAGCGGGGCGAATTCGGCGATGCCGGCGAGCGTATCGAAGGCTGCGCGGGCGTTGGAGGAGGCGCCGGCATAGTCTTCGGAATTGAATGCTACCTTCGCCGCGTCGAGTTCGGTGCCGCCTTTCGCGAGGAGTTCGGGATAATTGTTCAAGGCGTTGTGGGCGACTGACCAGTCGTATTTGCCCTGGGCATTCTCGATATCGGCTATGGCCGTCGCTTTTGCGGCAGCCTTGGCTTCGGCGGCGATCCGCGCCTGTTCCGCGGCCGCTTTGGCAGCGGCTTCCGCGTCAGCCTTGGCCTTCGCCTCTGCGGCCGCTCTGGCCGCCGCTTCGGCGGCGATTCTGGCTTTCTCGGCCGCCGCGGCTTGCCTCTCGGCGAGAACCTGTTTTTGGAAACTGTCGGAGAGCGTGCCGGACACATCGTCGGCGAGGTCTTTCGCGGGAACGTAGCGCTCGTTGGAATACGCTA